>NZ_JARCCY010000014.1:0-115802 GCF_039907775.1 Arthrobacter sp. CC3 | reverse complement strand
TTGGCTAGAAGTTAAACCACCTTCTCCTTCAGAGGACTCACACCTCCAAGCAAATGCCCATGCTGGGCGTACAACGAAAAGGTGGCCGCCCCCTTTCGGGGACGGCCACCTTCAGCGTGCTAACTGCCTGGTGCCACCGGAATTACCTCCGGGGCGAACCGGGAAATTAGTTGCCGGTCAGCTTCTCGCGCAGTGCTGCAAGAGCCTCGTCCGAAGCAAGCGTGCCTGCACCGGTCTCGGCTGCAGCAGGCTCGGAGGAGTAGCTGGTCGTGCCGGAATCGCTCTCGCCGGACGTTGCGGCTGCAGCGTCGTCGGCAGCGTGCTGGGCAACCTGCTTCTTGTGTGCTTCCCAGCGGGTCTGGGCGTCAGCGTACTGCTGCTCCCAGGCTGCGCGCTGGTTCTCGTAGCCTTCAAGCCACTCGTTGGACTCCGGGTCGAAGCCCTCCGGGTACTTGTAGTTGCCCTCTTCGTCGTACTCAGCGGCCATGCCGTAGAGAGCCGGATCGAATTCGGTGCTGTCGGCGTCAACGCCCTCGTTAGCCTGCTTGAGGGAGAGGGAGATGCGGCGGCGCTCGAGGTCGATGTCGATGACCTTGACGAACAGCTCGTCGCCAACGGAGACAACCTGCTCAGCCAGCTCCACGTGGCGGACTGCCAGCTCGGAGATGTGAACGAGGCCTTCGATGCCGTCTTCGACGCGAACGAACGCACCGAACGGAACCAGCTTGGTGACCTTACCCGGAACAACCTGGCCGAGGGCGTGGGTGCGGGCGAAGGTCTGCCACGGATCTTCCTGCGTAGCCTTGAGCGACAGGGAAACACGCTCGCGGTCCAGGTCGACTTCGAGAACCTCGACGGTGACTTCCTGGCCAACTTCGACAACCTCGGACGGGTGGTCGATGTGCTTCCAGGACAGCTCGGAAACGTGAACCAGGCCGTCTACGCCGCCCAGGTCCACGAAGGCACCGAAGTTGACGATGGAGGAAACGACGCCGGGACGGACCTGGCCCTTTTCCAGCTTGTTGAGGAACGTGGAGCGGACCTCGGACTGGGTCTGCTCGAGCCATGCACGGCGGGACAGCACAACGTTGTTGCGGTTCTTGTCCAGCTCGATGATCTTGGCTTCGATCTGCTGACCGATGTACGGAGCAAGGTCGCGCACACGGCGCATCTCGACGAGGGATGCGGGCAGGAAGCCGCGCAGACCGATGTCGAGGATAAGACCACCCTTGACAACCTCGATGACGGTACCGGTGACGACACCGTCTTCTTCCTTGACCTTCTCGATGTCGCCCCAGGCGCGCTCGTACTGAGCACGCTTCTTGGAGAGGATCAGGCGGCCTTCTTTGTCTTCCTTGGTGAGCACCAGGGCTTCGACCTGATCGCCAACGGAGACGACGTCTCCGGGATCAACGTCGTGCTTGATGGACAGCTCGCGGGAGGGGATGACACCTTCGGTCTTGTAACCGATGTCGAGCAGAACTTCGTCGCGGTCGACCTTGACGACGGTACCTTCGACGAGATCTCCGTCGTTGAAGTACTTGATGGTGGCGTCGACTGCTGCGAGGAAGTCCTCAGCGGTACCGATGTCGTTAATCGCGACTACGGGGGTACCGGGCTTCTCGGTGGAGGTGATGGTCATGTAGTAGGGGCTCCGTTGTGGATAGTTAGTCGGTCAGGCGGACCGCCGCCCACCCGTATTGACGAGTGCGCGGATGATGGCAGAACGCATGGTTCTGCCAGGTTCATCCTGATTTGTGGATTCTAGATACGCGCACGTAGTACACGCCCGTTTATTCTAGTCGTACCCTCCAACGCCGGTCAAAGCGGCAGGGGCTGGAATGACGGCCTGAAACCGCTTTAGAAATGCGTCAGGCAGTGCGGTGCGCGTTCGACGGCGAACATGAGCCGTGCCCGGAGTGCGGCACCGGACGCGTGTTCCTGAATCCGTCCCGCCGCCTTCAATGTCACCGGGCACACGGCGCCAAGGTAAATGGAGGCGAGATCGGCCACGTCCAGCGACAGGTCGGGTTGCACCCCGGCCGGTGCTGCCGAAACACTGGCCTCACCGGCGCTGACGTCCAGGATGAAGGTTCCGCCGGCGAATCCCAGGGCGTCCTCAACGGCGAGGACCAGCCGCCCGTCTGAGGAGTATCGGCGGGCACCGAGCGCCTGAACGCTGTCCAGGATCCGGAGCCAGAGCATGTCCCGGTGGTCGGAGGCTTCGACGCAGCGCGGGTCCCCAAGCGCCCACACCAGGGGATCGTCCACCGGCGCGTCGGCCCAGCTGACACGCTGGATGAGGTCGATGCTGCCCAGGAACTGCCAGAGCTCCAGGTAGGCATCATCCGTTGCTGCCACAAGGTCCACGACTTCCACCGTGTAGGGCTTGGTGTCCCAGCCGGCGAATTTATAGGAAACGTAGCCATCCACTGCCCCGGCAGCGTTGTAATGCAACGCGCACTTGATGGCCTCGTCTTCCTTGCCGTCGCGGCCCACGGTTCCCGAGACGTTCTGCCGGTAGGCATCCTGCCGGACGATGGAACCGGGAGTGTGGCGGTGCACGCGGTCGAACACTTCAGGGGCCAGTTCGAGGAGCACCTTCCGGTCGGCGATCTCCACTGTGCCGGAAGGCTGGTGGCGGAGGTCGAACCGTGGACCGGTATCCACCTTGATGCTGCGCTCAAACGTAGCCACGCCGTAGCCGAACCTGCCGTAGATGGAGCCCTCGGAAGCGGTCAACGCCGCAATCGCCAGGCCGTCCGCCTTCGCCGCGGTAAGGTCTTCGGTCATCATGCGGCGCAGGAGGCCCTGGCGCCGGTGGGTTCCGCGCACGGTCACCGCAGTCACCATGTGCGTGAGGAGCTGGCGGCCGTAGCCCACATTGAGGTCGCGCCGGAGTGTGCCGAATGTTGCCACCGGGATACTGGCATCCAAGGCATGCTGGGCCACTGCACCCGTCTGGTAGACGCCGGTCAGCTCACGTCCGTCCGTGCGGTACATGGCCATGATCTTGTCCACGTAGTCGTCGTTCCGGCGGGTGTCGTGGAATCCGAAGCCCACGGCCTGGATCCACTCGGTTCCCTGCTCATATCCGGGCACACCTTTCTCGGCTGCCCTGAAACGACGGATCTCGTACTTGTCTGCCACGTGCTGCTCCCCCTTGAACGGAATGAATCACCGCGCAGGACGCCGGGTTGGCGGCGTCCTGCGCGTCATGAAACTGTTAGTGCCCGGCGTCGTACCAGCTCGGGCCGACGCCGATCTGGACGTCCAGCGGCACGCTGAGGTCCGCGGCGGAGCCCATCTGTTCGGTGACCAGCTTCTCCACCGTTTCCCGTTCGCCGGGGGCAACTTCGAGCACCAGTTCGTCATGGACCTGGAGCAGCATGCGCGATTTCAGGCCCTGGGCCTTCAGCTCCGCGTGAACGCCCAGCATGGCCCGTTTGATGATGTCTGCCGCCGAGCCCTGGATCGGTGAGTTCAGCGCGATGCGTTCCGCATTTTCGCGCAGCTGCCGGTCCGTGCTGGTGAGGTCCGGCAGGTACCGCCGGCGGCCCTCGATGGTGGCGGTGTAACCGTCGATCCTGGCCTGGTCCACCACGCCGCGCAGGTAGTCGCGGACGGCCCCGAAGCGGTCGAAGTATTCCTTCATCAGGGTGCGTGCCTCGTCAACGGAAATCTCCAGCTGCTTGGAGAGCCCGAACGACGTCAGGCCGTAGGCAAGGCCGTAGGACATTGCCTTGACCTTGGAACGCATCGCGCTGGTGACCTGGTCGGTGGGGACGTGGAAGATGTTCGATCCGACGAACCGGTGCAGGTCCTCGCCGTCCCGGTACGCCTGGATCAGGCCTTCATCGCCCGAGAGGTGCGCCATGATCCGCATTTCGATCTGCGAATAGTCCGCGGACAGGAGGCATTCATAGCCGTCGCTGACCACGAAGATGCCACGGACCCGGCGGCCCTCCTCGCTGCGGATGGGGATGTTCTGCAGGTTGGGATTGTTGGACGAGATCCGGCCGGTGGCGGCGACGTTCTGCGCGTATGTGGTGTGGATCCGGCCGTCCTCGGTCACGGACTTCTTGAGCGACTCCAGCATCTGGCGTAGCTTCGAGGACTCGCGGTGCGCCATCAGCTGCACCAGGAATTCGTGCCCGGTCTTTTCCAGCAGGTTCTTCAGCGAGGCGGCGTCGGTGGTGTAGCCGGACTTGATCTTCTTCGTCTTCGGCAGCTGCAGCTCCTCGAAGAGCACGGTCTGCAGCTGTTTGGGCGATCCCAGGTTGACCTCGTGGCCGATGGCAGCGAAGGCAAGCTCCTGGGCGTTGTCGATCACCTTGGCCAGGTCAGCCAGCTGTTCATCCATTCGCTGCATGTCGATCGCGATGCCGGCGAGCTCCATGTCGGCCAGCACCCTGCTGACCGGCAGCTCAAGGGTGGAGAGCAGTTCCTCCGCCTTGCGCTCCTTCAGCTCCGCTTCAAAGTAGCGGCTGAGCGTCTGGACGACGGCGGCGGCGTGGACGAGTTCGCCGGCTGCGGCCGAGTCATCGCCGTCGAACGAAAGCTCCAGCTGTCCGGCCTTCGCAACGGCGGGAGAGATTTCGATGTTGAGGTGGTGCTGCGCCAGCTCCGCGAGCTCGTAGGTGCGGCGGTCGGGCTGGATGAGGTAGCCGGAAATCGAGGTGTCGTCCACGACCCCTTCAAGTTCCAGGCCGCGGGCCGTCAGGGCCTTCAGGGCGGCCTTGAAACCGTGCATCACCTTGGGCGCTTCCGGGTCGCGCAGCCACGCCGCCAGGACGTTTTCGGCCTCGGCGTCCTGGGTGGACAGATCGATGTAGGCGGCTGCTCCGTCCCGGACGATTGCCAGCGCGGCGGCGTCCTCCCCGATCCGTCCCGGAACGAGGTCGACGGCGAGGGCGGACCGGTGCCCGGCGCCTGCCGCCAGGAACGCGGTCAGCTCGGCTGCTCCGGCCGGCGTGGCGTACTCCGGGATGTCCAGGCTTTCCCGTTCGGCGAGGTCCACGTCGTCGCTCCCGTAGAGGGCAAAGAGGCGGGTGCGGATGGTCTTGAACTCCAGCTCGTCGAACAACTGCTCCAGGGCGGCCTGGTCCGGCCGCGGCTCGGCCAGGTCGTCCAGGGTCACGGGAAGCTCCAGGTCGGTGTGGAGCCTGTTCAGCCGGCGGTTGCGCTTGACGGACTCCACGTTCTCGCGCAGGGCGTCGCCAACCTTGCCGCCGATCGAGTCGAGGTGTTCCAGCACGCCTTCCAGCCCGCCGTAGAGGTTGATCCACTTGGCGGCCGTCTTGGGGCCGACGCCGGGCACCCCCGGGAGGTTGTCCGCCGACTCCCCTACCAGGGCGGCGAGGTCGGAGTATTCGGCCGGGGTGACGAAGTACTTTTCCTGGATGGCAGGGGCATCCATCCGGGGAATGTCGCTCACGCCCTTCCTGGGGTACAGCACGAACACGTTGTCCGTAATCAGCTGGAAGGCATCGCGGTCGCCCGTGACCAGCAGCACTTCGTAGCCTGCCTTTTCGCCCATGGCGGCGAGGGTTGCCAGGATGTCGTCCGCTTCGTAGCCGGGCATCTTGATGGTCTTGATACCCCACGCGCCCATGACCTTGTCGATGAGGTCGATCTGGCCGCTCATCTCGCGGGGCGTCTCGTTGCGGCCGCCCTTGTACTCGCTGTACTCGGCCTTACGGTGGGTGGTCTCATCGGAGACGTCGAACGCCACGGCGACGTGGGTGGGCTGCTGCTCCTTGATCAGGTTGATCAGCATGGAGGTGAAACCGTGGATCGCGTTGGTGTGCTGCCCTGCAGCGGTGGAGAACTTGTCCGCAGGCAGGGCGAAGAACGCCCTGAACGCCATGGAGTGCCCGTCCAGCACCAGGAGGCGGGGCTGGTCGGTGATGGGAATCACGGGGGCCACGGTGGCGGAAACCGGCTCCGCGGTACGTGTGGTTTTGCGGGCGGGCTTGGCCGCAGCCACTGAGGCGGACTCAGTTGAGGGTAGGACGTCTGCTGCAGTGCCTGCAGCAAGAGGGGCAGGGGCCGGTTTGGTAGTTTCACTCACAGGTGCCAGCCTAGTTCCCATGATGGACAATTTCACGCCCGGACAGTTCGCCGACGAACTGGCAGCCGCCGGCGTCCCCGAAGAAATGCATGAGTGGCTCGGCGAATACGGCGTCGGGGCGCTGGTGGTGAAGATGGGGATTCATTTCCTCGAAATGAGCCCCGAACGCACAGTGGCCACCATGCCGGTTGAAGGCAACACCCAGGTGGCCGGGATCCTGCACGGGGGCGCCCACGTGGTGCTGGCCGAGACCCTTGGCTCGTTCGCTGCCGGGATGCATGCCGGTCCGGGACGGCAGGCTATGGGGATCGAGGTGGGAGCGACCCATCACCGGGCCATTGCCGCGGGCACGGTGACAGGAACCTGCACGGCCATCCATCTGGGCCGTACGCTCACCACCCACGAGGTCGTGATGACGGACGAGCAGGGCCGCCGGCTTTCCACTGCCCGCATCACCAACCTGATCCGGGACATCGCCCCCTGACTTCCCTTAACCGGGCCCGTCAGCCGGGCAGGTTTCAGCCGAGCCGGTACCGCAGTTCCACGATTCCCCTGCCCATGGTCTTGGACGCCACCAGCTCCAACGGCCGGGTGGGGCCGGTCTTGATCGGCAGCACAGGCTTACCCGAACCCAGCACCACCGGGATGATGGAAACGATGATTTCGTCCAGCAGGCCGGCGTCGGCGAATTGGGCCGCGAGCTCTCCCCCTCCCACCAGCCAGATGTTCTTGCCGGCCGCCTCCGCCGCGAAGTCGTCCATGAACTCGCGGACGTCGCCGCGGATAAACGTGATGTCCGCTCCCCGCGGCGCGGAATGTTCGTGGTGCGTGAAAACCCAGCTCGGGGTGTCAGGGTAGGGCCAGTTGCCGGGCTCGTGCTCCATGAGCCAGGCATACGTTTCGCCGCCCATCACGATGCAGCCGACGTCGGCCATGAACGTTTCGTAGCTTTCCCGGCCGCCCTCGAACCCGTCGAACTGGAGGAGCCATGCCAGGTCGTCGTCGGACGTGGCAATGAATCCGTCGAGTGACGAGGCCACAAAATATTGGAGACTGGACATGGGCCCAGCCTAGTCATTTGGACTCGGGGTTCCCATACTCCACGCGCATGCCGGGATCATCGCGGAGCACCACCACTTTGCCGCTGCGGAGCGTCCAGCCTTCGTTGAGCAGGAATATGCGTCCACCGCTGACCACCAACAGCCGCAGGCCGCTGTACTGGTACACGGGATGTTCCGCTGTTCCGCTGGACTGTTCGCGGACGTTGGGCGCGCTAATCCCCAGCCGGTCCTTGCTGTACACCACGGCGGTGGGCAGGAGCGCGGACCGTTCCTCATAGCTCACCGCCAGTCCCCGTCCCAGCGCCTGGGCAAAATCGGAGGTGCCCCAGAACAGCAGCAGGGTCACGAGGCAGAACACCAGCGTCTTCTCGGACCCCCGCGACAGTGCGGCCAGGCTGCGTCCGGACGCTTCCGCCGCCCGCCGCCAAAGACTCAGGCCCCAGGCCGCGAGCAGCACGCCGCCGGCCATGATGTAGGGCACGAACAGCACGGTGCGTTCCGGCTGGACGATCACCACCAGCCACATGGCAGCTGCACAGGCCAGGCCGGCAAAAAGAATCACCGCCGCGAGCCGCCGGATCCCCGCCACCCTGCCGGCGGCGAGGTGTCCGGCTAGGAACCGGTCCAGGGATAACCACGCAGCAGCGACAAGCAGCAGCCAGACCAGCGGAATGAACAACGACGGGATGCTGCGGAGCACGAAATCCTGCACCGTGTAGCCGAAGAGGCTGACGTCCAGTCCCATCGCCTTCGCCTGGGCATCAGTCCGTGCCCAGCCGAAGTAGACCAGCAGGGCGGTGGCAATGGTTAGTGGCGGGCCGATGACCGCCAGCATGTCGACGGCGCGCTTCCAGCGGGGGTCCGCCTCCGGGTCGCCGCTCATGGCTGCGGTTCCGTCAGCCGTGTTGTCGACCCGGACTGCGGCGCGGACTGCGGCGCGGACGCCGGCGGGGTCGTGGCGGGGCCTGACGTGGGCGGTGCAGTCGGGGTGGGGCCGGGACCGGGCGGAGACTGGTCGGAATACACCAGCACTGCCGCGCCGGAAACCGGTGGAGTGGCCTCCACGGTGATCCGGACAGCGGACGTTCCTGTGGCCGGAGGGGCGGAAAAAACGAACGGACCGAACTGCGGGCCGAACTGCTGGCCGCCGTTGTCGATCGGAGTGCCGTCCACCAGGATTCTGTCCACGTTCACGAAGAACCCTTCCAGCCGCACCTGGGTGCCGCCGGCGGCGGAAACGGCGGGGACGGGCTGGCCGGCGAATGGCCCGTCAAGGACAGTCAATCCTGTCAGGTGCCGGGGGCAGTCATCGCCCACTCCTGCTGAATCCACTTGAAGCCGGACTCCCGGGTGGGCGGCCCGGAGGTCCACGGCCTGGCGTAGGGATTCCGTGATCTTGATTTCCCAGCACCTTTCGGGCGGCAGGCCCGCCACGCCGGAGAGCGCAGACCTGGCCCGGTCCCAGTCCCCGGGCAGATCAGTGGCCAGCGCCTGGCAGGTGGCCTCCGCAGCTGTCCACACTTCAGGAAATGCCGTGTTGAGGGTCGACTCGCGCAGGCCGGCGCAGTCGCGGTTCCGCAGGAGTTCGTACAGAGTCCCCTCCGGCGGGTCGGAGGGCGCGGCCGGTCCGATGGGCACCCACCGGATCACGACGGCGCCCGGAGCGGGCGGAGGCCCGTCGCCGGGCCCGGGCAACGGGGCAACCGTCGGCGGGGCGTTGCTGGAGGCCGTCGATGTGGTGCCGGACGCGGCAGCGGATGCCGGCGCCGTCGTCGTTGTTGTTCCAGGCCCAGGAGGCGGGGAAGGCGGGATGACACATCCGCTGGTAAGGAAGAGCAGGCCCAGGGCCGCCATTGTTCCCGGCAGCCTGACCTGAAGCCGGCGTGGTCGTCGGCCTCGGAGCCGGCCGGCTTGACCGGCTGTCAGCCCGGCCGCTGCCACGGTTTGACTGTGCATGACAGACCCACCTGCTCGCGGTTCCCGGCGGGGGAACCGGCCCGGATAGAACCCTTCGGGATGACTCCCGGCATCGGCCGGCTGCGGGGCCGGACCAAACACGCTGAAACAGTGTTAACTATTCCCCCGATGGGCGATATCCGCCAGAGCAGCACCTTGCGTTCCAGCCGCGGGGCCGGGCCGGGGCTACTTGCTGAAGTACGGGATGATCAGGTACAGGCCGAACAGCACCGCGAGCCCGCACAGTCCGAAGCAGACGTACGCCAGCGACTTCATCCACCGCGGCGCGGCCTGCTCGGGGTCACCCGCGATCGCGGTGAACCGGACTCCGACGGAGTAAAGGACCACCACCGTCACGGCCGCCAGGAGCGTGGCGCCCGCTACCTGGACCAGTTCCAACCATTTCATTTGTCTCCACCGTTCAGCTTGTGGGCGCGACTGGCGGCCAGTGCCTTCTTCTTGCGGAAGCGGACGGCCTGCCCTGCTTCCTCGACCTCCACGGCATTGTGGTGGCCAACATGGGACTTTCGGGACTGCACGAACATGAACAGCACTGCGCCGGTTCCGGCGACGGCGGCAATGATGACACCGACGATGCCGGTTTTCACCAGCAGGGCGGTCAGGGCGCCGACGATCCCGGCGGCGGGCAGCGTGAAGAGCCAGCCGACGGCGATCCGGCCGGCGGTGCCCCAGCGCACCGAGGTGCCCTTGCGGCCCAGCCCCGAGCCGATGACGGATCCGGACGCCACCTGGGTGGTGGACAGGGCGAAGCCCAGGTGCGAGGAAGCGAGGATCGCCGAGGCCGTGCTGGCTTCGGCGGCGAAACCCTGGGCGGGTTTGACGTCGGTAAGCCCGGATCCCATGGTGCGGATGATCCGCCAGCCGCCGGCGTACGTACCGATGGCAATGGCGAAGGCACAGGCTGCGATGACCCAGAACTGCGGACCGGAGCCCGGCTGCTGCGTTCCGGCGGCAATCAGTACCAGGGTGATGATGCCCATGGTCTTCTGCGCATCGTTGGTTCCATGCGCCAGTGCTACGAGGCTTGAGGTGAAGATTTGGCCGGTGCGGAAACCACCACGCTTCTGGGTGAGCTTGCTGCCGGTCTCCGGGTCGTGCCGGGACGTCAGCGCGTACGCGAGTCGGGTGCAGACGTACGCCACGCCGCCGGCGATGACGGGAGCGAAGATTGCGGGGAGGATGACCTTTTGCATGAGGGATTCAAAGTTCACCGAATGAATGCCGATGCCGGCTATCGCCGCGCCAATGAGGCCGCCGAAGAGGGCGTGTGACGAACTCGACGGGAGTCCCTTAAGCCACGTGATCATGTTCCACAGGATGGCGCCCATCAAGCCGGCAAAGATGATGTCCGGGGTGATCTGGATACCGTCGGACCCTTCCTTGATGATTCCGCCGGAAACAGTCTTGGCTACTTCGGTGGAAAGGAAGGCTCCGACCAGGTTCAGGACCGCTGCGAGGGCAACCGCCGTTTTGGGTTTGATGGCACCGGTGGCAATAGGCGTGGCCATTGCGTTTGCGGTGTCATGAAACCCGTTGGTGAAGTCGAAAAAAAGTGCCAGCGCTATAACCAGCGCCACCATGAAGGTGATTTCCACCTGTTGCCCAATCTGCAGAGTCGACGGTCAGCAGTTCCACTTCCCCTTTGCCCCGTCCGCACGCAGCGTTACCCCGGTGTTTGCCGGAAGTTCAGGTGGTGTTGTTCGGAAGGGGCTTGAAACCCTATCGATCGTACGCGTCAACGCCGTGAGGACAAAACAACCGGCGGTCAAAGGAATGCCCGCACCGCCTCCAGTTCAGCGCGGGACAATCCGCGCCTGGGCTGCGGCGAAACCAGCAGCAGCCGCCGGCCAAGGATGGAAGCCCATGCCTGGGCCTCGGCCTCGTAATCGAGCTGGTCGTCGATCCAGACGGCGCGGTCCGGAGCAGCCGCCTCGATGTCCCGCTGCAGTGCCCGCAGTTTCCACCAGCCTTCGCCGCTGCCCAGTCCATTGCTGGCCAGTACAGGCCATTCCTGCCCGGCAAGGCCGATCGCGGGGCACAAATAGTCCGGTGCCATCTCCTCCCAGCTGGTGAGCCAGACGCATCGGAGGCCGGGTGTCCGGGACAGGGCATTGAGGGACTCCACCAGCTCACCGGCGTATGCCACTTCAAGCAGGCCGGCATCGGAAATTCGCCACCGGCTCCCCCAGTCCGTGGTGCCGGCCGCCCCGAACGGGCAGATCACGCCGTCCACGTCCAGGTAGAGGGAGACATTCCTCACGCCGGGGTCCTTTCCTCCGGGAGCTCCACGTCCTCCAAGAGGGCTCCACAAAAAACGTTACCGACGGCGGGCGGGGCGGGCAACGGCTTCCGTGCCAACGGAAAAGTGCCGGACACGCTCACGTGTCCGGCACTTCCCAGGGTGCAGCGCTAGGGCCGGGGCATAAGACTAGGCGGGGACTTTCGCCGCCGCTGCCGCATCCCGGACCGCGGGAACTCCGTCGCCGGACTGGCCGTACAGCCAGTCGTTGTACTGGAAGTCGTTGTCCTTCCGGCTCTTGAAGAGCAGGTTGCGCAGCGTCCTGGCCAGCCCCGAGACGTGCCAGGATTCGCCCCAGAGGCGGGCGGTGCGCTGGACCCGGGCGGTGCGGCCGGCGCGGATGGTGTTGAACTCCTGGATCGCACCGTCCCAGGCTGCCGGATTGACGCCGTCGGCCGTGAAGACGGTGCCTACGGTGGCGTCCTGCAGCACAGCAGCGTCCTCAAGCGCCTGGCAGGCGCCCTGGGCGAGGTACTGGAGCATCGGGTGCGCAGCATCGCCCATCAGCACCATCCGGCCGGCGACCCAGTTTTCGATCGGGTCGCGGTCGTACATGGGCCAGCGGATGCCGGTGGCCAGGTTCTTGAGTGCGTCCTGAACCGCCGGAACGCAGTCCTTGTAGGCTGCCTCCAGCTCGTCGACGCCGCCGTACTGCTCTTCGCCGCGTTCGAAGGAAGCGGATTTGAAGACGGCTACGGTGTTCAGCAGCTCGCCCTTGCGCAGCGGGTACTGCACGAGGTGGCAGTCCGGGCCAAGGTAGACGATGACGTCCTCGAGGTCGGTCCTGGGGGTGTTTTCGGTGATCGGCACAGTGCCGCGGTAGGCCACGTAGGCGGAGGGGACCGGCTCGTCGTTGGCCACGAGGGGACGCAGGGTGGATTTGAGCCCGTCGGCGCCGATCACGACGTCGGCCTCGAAGTCCACGCCGGCGGCCGTGTGCGCCACGCCGCGTCCGTTGACGGTTTCGACGCTCTCGACCATGACATCGTTGACCAGCGTCACGCCGGCGGCTTCACAGCCTTCGAGGAGGACGCGGTGCAGGTCGCTGCGGTGGATGACGACGTACGGGGCGCCGTAGCGTTCCTCGAACTCCGCGCCGAGCGTCTGGCGGGTCAGCTCCTCCCCGGTCACGGCGTCGCGGAACACCAGGTGCTTGGGCTGGACACCGATTTCCAGCGCCTTTTCCAGCAGGCCCCAGCGGCGGAGGACACGGGAAGCGTTGGGGGCCATCTGCAGGCCCGCGCCCACTTCGCCGAATTCGGGGGCACGTTCCACGAGGGTGACGTGGGCGCCGTTTTCACGCAGCGCGAGGGCTCCGGCCAGTCCGGCCATTCCCCCTCCGATGACCAGGACGTCAGTGGACAGGACATCGGTGGACGTGGCGTGCTCAGACATTGATAGCTCCTGTAGGTGAGGGTGGGGTGGAAAGTTTTGACTTGAGTTTGAGTCCGACGGCGGCCAGCAGTACCGCTGCGATGGCGGCCGCGCCGGCGAAGGCGATGAAGTTGGAATTGACGCCCATTCCGGCGGCCAGCAGGAGGCCGCCCACCTGGGGTGCGACGACGGCGCCGATGCGGCCTGTCCCGAGCGCCCAGCCCAGCGCGGTGCCCCGCAGGTGTCCGGGATAGTGGCTCGCCACGGCGGCGATGATCAGGCACTGTGTGCCGTGGGTGCCGACGCCGGCCAGGACCAGCATGAGGTAGACCACGGTGACAGGCGGTCCCGCAACCAGTACCACCAGCGCACCCGCCGCGACGGCGGCGGCAGCGATCGCCGTCGGAATCGGACCGAACCGGGTCCCGGCCCAGGCGGTAATGACCGAACCGGCCACCGCACCCAGGTTGAGGGCCAGGGCGAAAGTCAGGGCGGAGCCCAGGTTGTAACCGGCCAGCTGCATGAGGTTGGGCAGCCAGGTGCCGAGTCCGTACCAGGCGAACAGGGTGGCGATCGTCGCCAGTGCGAACAGCAGGCTGACCCCCAGGTACGGTGCCCGGAGCAGGGAAGAGAAACCGGACGGTTCCCGGACTGCGGAGCCCTTTCCTGCGTTCTTCCGTGCGGCCTTTTCTGCTGCACTGACCGGGGTCAGTGTCTCCGGGAGGTATTTCAGTCCCAGCGGCACCACGATCACCAGGGCCAGGACTGCCGCGAGGAACATCGACTGCCAGCCGAAGGCCGGAATCAGCTGGATGCCGACCAGCGCGGCGATTGATCCGCCGATCGGGACACCGGACATCATCAAGGTGGCGATGGTGGACCGCCATTTAGTGGGAACGAGTTCGGCAACCAGGGCGTTCGCCGACGGCACCAGGCCGCCGAGCCCGATGCCGGCAAGGAGCCGCAGGGCGCCGAAAACGGCGGCGTTCGGAGCGAAGGCGCAGAGGACGGTGAAGATGGAGAAGACGACGGCGCAGCCCAGGATGGTGCGGCGGCGGCCCCACGAGTCGGCCATCCGGCCGGCAAAGATCGCACCGATCATCATGCCGAGGAATGCCATGGACCCGATGGTCCCGGCGGTGGCCTTGTTCAGGCCCCAGCCCGTCTCGGTGATCAGTGAGGACTGGACAGTCCCGTAGACGATGAGGTCATAGCCATCGAAGACCACCAGTAGCCAGCAGACGAGGACGGCGGCGGCCGAAGCTTTCGAGAACCGTGATGCAGGCCCATCAGCGGTTGTGGGGGCGGAAGCCCCCTGCGAGGACCGTTGCGGCACTGCAGCGGAAGGTGTGTGATTCATGCCACTACTGTCATGGCCGTTGGAGGTGAACCACAATACAATTCTGATGTGCAGAAAGAGCCAGCAGCCAAACCGGCCTCCAGGTCAGTCCGGAAACCCGTGCAGAAGCGGCCCACGTATTCCATCGAGGCAGTGGACAATGCGCTGCAGCTCCTGCAACTGCTCCGCGATGGAGGAGCGCTGCGGCTCAAGGACGCAGCCGAGGAACTGGCCGTTGCTCCGTCCACCGCCCACCGCCTCCTGGCGATGCTGGTCTACCGCGGGTTCGCAGTGCAGGATGAAACCCGCCGGTACGTGCCGGGCCCGGCCATGGGCGTCGGCCCCGCCGGGTTGAGCTGGACCCGGCTGCTCCGCTCGCTGGCCCAGCCGCACATGGAACTGCTGTCCGCGCAGCTGAACGAGACGGTCAACCTCATGGTGCGGGTGGGCACGAAAGTGCGTTTCCTGGCCACCGTGGAAGGAAACAATGTGTTGCGGGTTGGTGACCGGCAGGGGACGGTGATGCCCGCCAACAAGACCTCCGGGGGCAAGGCCATGCTCGCCGAACTGGAACCCGCCATGATCGACCAGCTCTTCCGCAGCAACAACGCCGAGATCGGCGGCGATACCATCCCGGACGCCGAGTACCCGGGGTTCCTGCGCGAGCTGGAGTCCATCCGCAGCAACGGCTTCGCCGCCAATTTCGAAGGCACGGAGGAGGGCGTGAGCGCTTTGGGGATTGCCCTGCACAACCGTCACGGAAAAGTGGTGGGCGCCCTCAGCGTCGCCACTCCGGCGACTCGTTTTCGCAGGGTGTTCGACGCCGGGCTGGTTCGCGCGATGCGGGAAACCTGCCGTCAGCTGGAGATAGACATCGCGGCCAATCCGGCCGACCCGGATTAGTAATTCTGACCAGCAGAATATGTTGGAGCTCACAGCGCAGCCCTCCGTAGAGTCGAGACACGCCAACGAACTGTTCCGCACTCACCGAGGAGGCACCTGTGTCCATCAGCGCCGAGAACACAACTCATGAATCAGTGGCCGCCAGCCACGCCCTGCCGGAGCCGACACCGGAGGAGGCCGCGCAGCTTGAGCAGCTGTACCGGGACTTCGACCGGGAGAACCTGATCCCGTTGTGGACCGAGATCGCGGACCTGATGCCGATGGTCCCCTCCCCGAAGGCAGTCCCCCACGTCTGGCGCTGGAGCGACCTGTACCCGCTGGCGGCCCGTGCCGGTGACCTGGTGCCGGTGGGCCGCGGCGGGGAACGCAGGGCCATTGCGCTGGCGAACCCGGGACTGGCCGGTACGCCGTACGCGACTCCGACGCTGTGGGCTGCGATCCAGTACCTCGGTGCCCGCGAGACCGCTCCGGAGCACCGCCACTCGCAGAATGCCTTCCGCTTCGTCGTTGAGGGCGAGGGTGTGTGGACGGTGGTGAACGGGGATCCGGTGCGGATGTCGCGTGGCGATTTCCTGCTGACTCCGGGCTGGAACTTCCACGGCCACCACAACGACACCGATGAGCCGATGGCGTGGATCGACGGCCTGGACATCCCGTTCGTGCACTACGCCGACGCCGGGTTCTTCGAGTTCGGCACCGAACGCGTCACCGACGAGGCCACCCCGGATATCTCCCGCTCCGAGCGGCTCTGGGCCCATCCCGGGCTGCGGCCGCTCTCGGGCCTGGATGACACCACCAGTTCCCCGATCGCCGCGTACCGCTGGGAATACACCGACCGGGCGCTGACCGAGCAGCTGCTGCTGGAGGACGAGGGCCACCCGGCCACCGTGTCCCAGGGCCACGCCGCGGTCCGCTACACCAACCCCACCACCGGCGGGGACGTGATGCCCACCATCCGGGCCGAGTTCCACCGCCTCCGCGCCGGCGCCACCACCGAAGCCGTCCGCGAGGTCGGCTCCAGCGTCTGGCAGGTCTTCGAGGGCTCCGGCACCGCCACCCTGAACGGCGAGGTCAGGACCCTGGAGAAGGGCGACCTCTTCGTGGTCCCGTCCTGGGCCGAATGGTCCCTGCAGGCCGGCGCTGACTCGAACGCAACCTTTGACCTGTTCCGCTTCAGCGACGCCCCGATCTTTGAACGACTGAACTTCAACCGCACCTACATCGAAGGACGCAAGAACGCATGAGACTCCTCACCCTCCGCACCGGCACCGGCACCGGCCAAAACACCGTAGCTGTCCGCCAGGACGGCGATACCCTGACCGAAATCGACGGGTTCGCCGACGTCGGGGCACTGCTCCGCACCGAAGGCTGGGAAGCGACCGCGAAGGCCGCGACCGGACCGACGCACCCGGCCGAGGGCGCGGACCTGGCCCCCGTGGTGCCGTTCCCGGGCAAGATCATCTGCGTGGGCCACAACTACCGCAACCACATCAAGGAAATGGGGCGGGAAATCCCCGAGTACCCCACCCTGTTCGCCAAGTACCAGGAATCCCTGATCGGCCCCAACGACGACCTGGCCCTGCCGCAGGAATCCGACACCGTGGACTGGGAAGCCGAACTCGCCGTCGTCATCGGCAAGAAGGGCCGCCGAATCAGCGAAGCCGACGCCAAGGACCACATCGCCGGGTACTCCGTGCTGAACGATGTGTCCATGCGCGACTACCAGTTCCGCACCATCCAGTGGCTCCAGGGCAAGACCTGGGAGAACTCCACCCCGTTCGGGCCCGCCCTGGTCACGCAGGATGAATTCACCGCCGGCCCGCTGATGACCTCGGCCGTGGACGGCGACGTCCAGCAGTCCACCCCGACCGGTGACCTCGTGTTCACCCCGGAATTCCTGGTCTCCTACATCTCCACGATCATCACGCTGAACCCCGGCGACGTGATCGCCACCGGCACCCCGGGAGGTGTGGGCCACGCCCAGGACCCCAAGCGCTACCTGCAGGAAGGCCAGATCCTGGTCACCACCATCGAGGGCCTGGGCCAGCTGACCAACCGCGTGGTCAAGGAAGCCTGATGGTTGCCCGCCACGACCGGACCACGGACCCGGTCCTGCTCGAGGGTTTGCTGCAGGCACGCCGGGGCACGGCGTTCTTCGCCCGCAAGCTCAACGAGCTCCCGGACGCGGAACTCGACGGAGATTCGCTGCTTCCGGGCTGGACCCGGCGGCACGTGACAGCCCACATCGGCTACAACGCGCGGGCCATCGCGCGGCTCATCGAGTGGGCAGCCACCGGCGTGGAGACGCCCATGTACGCCTCCACGTCGGTGCGGGACCACGAAATCAACTTCGGCGCGACCCTGCCGCCGATCGCGCTGCGGCACCTGTTCGACCACTCCGCCGTGCACCTGAACGTCGAATGGCGGGACCTCCCCGCAGAAGCCTGGCACCACAAAGTCAAAACAGCCCAGGGCCGGATCGTCCCTGCCGAAGAGACAGTGTGGATGCGCACCCGCGAAGTCTGGGTCCACGCCGTGGACCTGGACAACGGCGCCACGTTCACCGACATCCCCGCACCGGTCCTGGCCCGGCTGCTCAGGGACATCACCGGCGCCTGGCACACCCGCGGCACCGACACCGGACTGCTCATCAGAGTCACCGACCAGCCCGGCGGCATGACCTTCGGCGACACCAACGCCGAAACACCGCTCGTCGTCTCCGGCCCGCTCGCTGCCATCACCCAATGGGCCACCGGCCGCGGCACCCACGGCGTGACAGCAACAAGCACTGGCCTGCCCGAGGTACCGCCAGCACCCAAGTGGATCTAGTACCCCGGCAGCCGGTTCCGGACATGAAGGTGGCCCCCTCCGCGGAGGGGGCCACCTTTTGTGTACCGGGGGTGCCTGCTATTCCTCGTGCTTGATCTTGTGCACCCGGGTGACCACCGTGGGGCACGGGACCCGCAGCAGGACCGCGTGGGCGGTGGAACCGAGCAGCAGCCGGCTGAACCCGCCGCGCCCGCGGCTGCCGATCACCAGGAGCCGCGCGTTCGCGGCGGCCTCCACGAGGGCCTTGGCCGGATCGGTGTCCTTGTCGAGCACCTGGTTCACCACGAGGTCCGGGTACTTGTCCCGCAGCCCGGCGACTGATTCGGCGAGCACGATTTTGTCCTCTTCCTCAATGACTTCAGCCAGGCCGCTCGCAGGCATCCCGCTCTGGACCCAGCGGGCGGGGCGCCGGAATGCCAGCAGGGCCGTCAGCTCATCCCCTTCACGGTCGGCCTCCGCCGCGGCAAACGCCACCGCCTGAAGGGACTCCTCCGAACCGTCCACGCCGACAACAACGCCGCGTCCCTGCGGCCCCTGGGCCTGCGGTATGACTGCCACCGGGCTGTCCGACGCGGTAACAACCTGAAGGGCCCGGTCCGTCATGGGACCCCCGTCGGCCCAGTGGCGGTGGTGCGAGCCGATGACCACCATGGCGGCCTCTTTGGACATGTCCTTCAGGGCCGAGCCTGCGCTGCCATGCCGCAACTGCACGTCGACGGCGACGTCGGGTTCCTTCTTGGCGGCATCCTCCTGGACCTGCCTCAGCAGCTCCATGCCTGATTCCCGGATCAGTTCGTGATACTGGAAGTCCGGCGACATCCACCGGTCGTCCACTGCATGGACTGCAATGACCGGGAGCTTCAGCTGCGCTGCCCGGTGCAGCGACCACGACATTGCGGCCTCACTTCCCGCGGAGCCGTTGATGCCGACGACGATTGGTTTGCTCATTCGAATCCTGCTCTTCTCCATCGCGTTTTCGGATCAGCACGCCGATGGCCGCTGACACCTTCAGTGTGCTCCGGGGGCAGAGGCACGGGTTAGGGCCTTAAGCCCCTCACCGGCCACTGAGCCCCGCGCGTAGCGTCAGCCCCATGGAGGACACCCGGGCGGACCCGGCCGCCCCCGCACGGCCCAAGCCGTTCCTTCGCCGCTGGTTCCTGTGGGTCACGCTCGGTGAGAGTGCAGGCTTCCTGGCTCCCGCCGTCGTCGCGGTCTTTGTGATCATTCCGGACACGGCCGGCGCCCTGGCGTGGCTGGCCGTGGCGGGCGTCGCAGAAGGCACAGTCCTGGGACTTGCCCAGGCACACGTACTGAAGCGGGAGCTGCCCGGGCTCCGTACGCGGTCGTGGACCGTCCGCACCGCTGCCGGCGCGGCGCTGGCCTGGCTCATCGGTCTTGCCCCCAGTACATTCGCAGCACAATGGCAGGCCTGGCCGCCGGTCCTGCAACTCGCCGTCGCCGTGCCCGGAGCCTTGCTGCTCCTCTGTTCGATCGGCCTGGCGCAGTGGCCGGAACTGCGCCGGCACGTCGCCCGCAGCGGACGGTGGGTGGCCGGGAACGCCCTCGCATGGTGCGTCGGGCTGGGACTGTTCTTCGCCGTCGCACCTCCGCTATGGCAGGAGGGACAGCCGCCGACGACGGTAATCGCCATTGGTGTCGCGGCCGCCATCCTGATGGCGGCCGGCATGGCGCTGGTGACCGGGCTGGTAATGGACCGGCTGCTGGCCGCCAGGGGAAACACATGACCCGCCTCCGGCGGGACCCGGCAGCTTTTGCTGCCGACGGCGAGCGCTTGCGGATCTCGGGCGGCATGGCCGGATTGATGTCGGCAGCGCTCGGCATAGCGGGCGGATCCATGGAAGTCCTCCTCACCGGGCCGTGGCCAACCGCCTCCGACGCAGGCTACGCGGCGTTCCTGCTGGCCAACCGGACGCCGGTGCTGGCCCAGAGCATGCTTTTTGTGTTCAGTTCAGCGGCCCTCATCTGGTTCCTGGGCTATGTCCGTTCGTACCTGTACCGCAAGGAAGGCGGCCCCGGGACGCTGGCTGGCATCGCGTTCACCGCCGGCGTGCTGGGCGCTGGCTTGAACATCCTGGGCCAGGCTGCCCAGATCACGCTGACGCTGCCGTCGCAGGCCGCGGTGGCACCGGGCGTGGCAGCCGCCGTCGCCGATCTGTGCCTCGTCACGCTTGCGCTGGCGAACCTGCCCGCCGGGGTGATGTTCACCGCCATTGCTGTGGTGTCGCTGCGGATGAAGGCATCCCCCGTGGTCCTGGGCTGGATCGCCGCCTGTGCGGCGGCAGCCTCGTTCCTGTCCGCACTGTCTCTGATTCCGGAGAGCGGGCCGCTGGCCCCCATGGGCTGGCTGACCACCTTGCTCCGGCTGGTGCCGCTGCTCTGGTACGTTCCCGCGGCCGTCCTGCTGATGCGGCGCCCTGTTTGACGCAACGTCCTGCCCGGCAAGACGCCGCCCGGCAAGACGCCGCCCGGCAAGACGCCGCCCGGCAAGACGCCGCCCGGCAAGACGCTGCCCGGCAAGACGCCGCCCAACAATGCGCCGCGTGCGGGAATTTCAGAACCCGGTGGGTTCCGTTTCGAACTCCGGCTCGTGTGGTGCAGCTTCGTGATGGAGCGGCCGAAGTGCCGAGGTCTGCTCCAGCCAGATCAGTGCGTCGTAGCGCCCTCCCATCCGGGTGGGGACGTAATTCCCGTGTTCACTGGCCGGCCGGTAGACAACGCCGATGGCCCTGTGCCCCAACCAGGCCGACAGCCATGGCCCGGACCTGTCCCTGCCGAATTCCAGCAAAGCCGGTGCGCCCAGCGCCTTGTGCAGCAGTTCCTCGTGGCTTCCTGCCCGCGCCTCCGGTACCTTCAGCACCCGTTCCGGGGAGCCCCATTCATCGGCAGCCATCACTGTTCCCGCATGCGACGCCAGCCCCACGAGGGTCACACCTTCGGTCCCATGGCGCTCGCGGAGCAGCTGGCCCACGTTCACCAGCCCGTCCCGCGCCATGTCGGTGGCCCGGGCATCCCCCACGTGGGTGTTGTGCTCCCAGATGATGCCCTTGGATGCCGGGCCCAGATGTGCACTGAGCCGGTCCACAGTGTCCGCCATGTGATGGTCCCGGACATTCCAGGACTCGCGGTTCCCCTGCACCATGATGCGGTAGTAGTGCTCGGCGTTGGCGGCGACCACGGCGTTCTGCACGGCGTCGAAGGCCTCGTCACTTTCGACACGTGGTTCATGGTCCCGCAGCGACAGGGCCCGGGTCCGCACCTCGGCGAGCAGGGCGACGACGTCCGCCTCGCAGGATTCCGGGACCAGCCTGGTGCGCCACGCGTACTGGTGCGGGTCTTCGTGATGCGGAAGGAAGCACTGCCATGCGCGCATGGCCGCAGGAACGGCGTCAGGCTCGTTTCCCTGGAGCCAGCCGATGATTTCCCGTAGGGAATCCCACAGCGAGTAGACGTCCAGGCCGTAGAAGCCAACGCGTTCGGCCAGGGGGCGCTCCAGGTTCCAGCCGCGCAGCCAGTCAAGGAAACCCGCCACTTCCTCGTTCGCCCACATCCAGGTGGGCCAGCGCTCGAACCCGGCGAGCATCGCGTGGACCCCGGAGTCCAGCCCGGTTTGTCCCCGAACCCAGCGGTTGATCCGCCAGCAGTCCGGCCAGTCACCCTCGACTCCGATCCAGCTGTACCCCTGCTCCTCGATCAGCCGCATGGTCAGGCGGGCACGGACGGTGTAGTACTCATGGGTGCCATGGGATGCTTCGCCGATGGCCACAAACCGGCCGGAGCCGGCTTTGTGGACCAGCCCGTCGAGGTCCCTGAGACCGGTAAGCGGACGGGCAAGGGACCGGATCTCGTCCGGCATGCTCATGCCGGACAGGTTTCCGGTGGTCACGTCGGGTCCTCGAGGGAGATGCCTTCGAGGTACTCCGGGACGCGTACCCGCCAGCCGAGTTCCCGCTTGATCCGGACCCGGAGGGCGTCGGACGCCTCCGGCTCGCCGTGGGTGATGTAGGTCATCCGTGGTTCCCGTTCGGCCGCCTTCATCCACTCGATCAGCCCGTCGGCATCCGCATGCGCTGACAGGCTCTCCATCTGGATCACCTCGGCCCGGATGCGGATGTCCTCACCGTAGATCCGAAGCTGCCGTTCACCGGCGGCGAGCGCGGCACCGCGGGTTCCGCCCGCCTGGTAGCCGCTGAGGACGATGGCGTTCTTCGGGTCTGATCCGTATTCGGCGATGTGGTGCAGGATCCTGCCACCGGTGAGCATGCCGCTGGCGGAGATGATCACCATCGGGCCGCCGCGGAGATTGAGCAGTTTCGAGTCGTCCACGGTGCGGGTCATCTTGGCCACTTTGTACATGTCCTCGTATTCCCGCTGCTTGAGCCGGTGCTCATCCGGGTGGCGCTGGTACATCCCGGAGGCGTCGATGGCCATGGGACTGTTGAGGTACACGGGGATGTCCGGAATCGCGTTCTTGCTGCGGAGCCGGGCCAGGTGCAGCATCAGCGTCTCCGCCCGTCCCACAGCGAACGCGGCAATCATGATGACGCCGTTCTTCTTCGCCACGCGGGTGATGATCTCCCCCAGTTGCAGTTCCGGATCCAGGCTGGAGTGCTTGCGGTTTCCGTAGGTGGACTCCGTCACCAGGATGTCAGCGGCACCCAGCCCGCGGGGAGGAAACATCAGGGGGTCATCGGTGCGGCCGAGGTCCCCGGTGAAGTGGACGGAGTGCTGGCCCGCCTCGAGCCGGATCTGGGCAGCACCCAGAATATGGCCGGCCGGCAGGAACGTGGCCGAGATTCCCCCTCCCAGTTCCAACGGGGCATCGAATCCCTGTTCGCGGAAACTGTCGAGCGACTTGACCGCGTCCGCGGCGGTGTAGAGCGGTACCGGCGGGCTGTGCCGGGACGATCCCCGCTGGTAGGCGTATTTGGCTTCCTCTTCCTGCAGGTACCCGCTGTCGGGCAGCAGTAGCGTGCACAGTTCAGTGGTGCCCTCGGTGGCATACACCGGCCCCGCGAAGCCGTCCCGGACCAGGGCGGGGACATAGCCGGTGTGGTCAAGGTGCGCATGGGTCAGCAGCACGGCGTCTATGGAGCGCGGCTGGACGGGGAAGGGAACCCGGTTCCGGTCCCGGAGCAGCTTGTAGCCCTGGAAGAGCCCGCAGTCCACCAGGATGCGCCTCCCGCCTGCTTCCACCAGGTATCTCGAACCGGTCACGCTGTCCGTGGCTCCGAGGAACCGGAGTTGCGGGTGTCGGTCTCTCATGGTGCTCCCTGTTCCCGTCGGGCAGCGTTCCCGTAACCGGGAAGTATCTCCTAGCTTCCGCTTCTTCCCGGAGGCCACGTAGGGCCGAAAGTCATAGCTGCCCCGGTGTTCCCCGCGCCTATCCGGCAGTCCCGGCACGGCAGTACGCTGGACCCACCCCTTGGAGACGTCGTATGGCTGAACAGGATCCAATAACCAGCGCCCGCGCGGCGTACGCCCGCAGGGACTGGCCCGCGGCACGGAACGGGCTGCTCGCCGCCAGGACGACCACCGGCCTGGCGCTACCGGACCTGGACGCCCTGGCCGACGCCATGTGGTGGCTGGGCCGCGTTCCCGAATCGTTGTCCGTGGCCGAGGAACTGTACAGGGGCCTTGCCGGTGCAGGAGACCGGCCGGCCGCGGCCATGAAGGCGATCATCCTGTCACTGCAGTGGGGAACCCGAGGGGACCTGATGGTTGCCTCCGGCTGGCTCAACAGGGCGCGGCGCCTGCTCCAGGATCTGCCCGAAGGCCCCGAGCAGGGCTACCTGCTTTATCTCCAATCCGTAATGTCACTGGACCTGGAAGAAGATCCCGGACCGGCGAGGGCGGCTGCAACCGAACTCGAGGCCATGGCCGGCCGGCAGTCGGATCCCACCCTGGGATGCTTTGCCCGCGTGCTGGCTGGCCTGGCTGGCGTCCGTGCCGGACGGACCGAGGAAGGGTTCAACGAACTGGACGAGGCCATGTTGCCGGTCCTTGCCGGGGACGTTGCCCCCGTGTGGGCCGGGGACATCTATTGCACGGTCATCCACCTGTGCCACCAGCTCGGGGACCTGGCCAGGATGCGGGCCTGGACCGGCGCACTGGAGCATTGGACCGCGGACCAGTCAGCCACTTTTGTGTACACCGGCGTGACGCGCATCCACGAGCTGCAGCTGGTCAGTGCCGAAGGCGGCTGGGATGAGGTTGAACGGGAAATAGGCGCTTCGAGCGACAACCTGGTGGATGCGCACGGCTGGATGGCCGGCGCCGGCTACTACGAGCTGGGTGAGGTGCGCCGGCTTCGCGGCAACGCTGCCGGGGCCCTGGCCGCTTTCGGGCGGGCACGCGGCGTCGGAGTCGACCCGCAGCCGGGAGAGGCGTTGCTCCACTATGCTGCCGGCAACAGCGCACTGGCGCTCAACCAGTTGCGCGCCGCCCTGGGCGAGAGCCGGCTGCTGGACCGGGCCAGGCTGTTATTGCCCGCCACGGAGCTGGCGCTGGACCAGCGCGAGGCGGCGCTCGCCGAGGCGTTCGCGTCGGAGCTGGAGCGGACGGCAGCCCGGTTCGCCTCTGCGGGCCTCCGTGCGTGGGCATGCCAGGCCCGCGGCGACGTCCTGCTGGCGGCCGGCCGTGGCAGCGACGCACTGCCCCTGCTGGAAGCCGCCGCCCGGACGTACCGGGCGCAGCGGGCCCGCTACCGCACGGCCCGGATCCATGAGCTGCTCGCCAGCTCCCGCCGCAGCCTCGGCCAGGCCGGTGCTGCCGACGCCGACGTCGCCACCGCACTCGCCATCTACCGGCAGCTCGGCGCTGTCCCCGACGTCGAACGGCTGGAGCGCGACGCAGCAGCCGGCACCGGCGGGAGGGACAGGAACGGCCTCACCGCCCGTGAACGCGAGGTGCTGGCCCTCATCACCACGGGGGCCAGCAACCGTCAGGTGGCGGCAGCCCTGGTCATCAGCGAAAAGACAGTGGGGCGGCACCTCGCGAACATCTTCGGCAAGATCGGAGTCTCCACCCGGACCGCCGCGGCGGGCTGGGCCAGGGAGCACGGCATCACCTGACTGAGGGCAACAACAACTGGACAACGCACGACGACGGCGGCGGGCGGGCGCCGTCGTCGTCGTGCGCTGGTTGCCTTAACCGCTCCGCGCGCGGGAACCCCTGCATCATTCGCCCCATGCCCCCGGCGAAAGTTGCATCATCCGCCCGACGCGGGGCTTGCCGCCTCGAAAGTACTTTCGAAGTAGCCGGACAGGGACGTCCGCCGACCGAAAGGAAAGAACGATGACCACCACCGATACCAACCTCCACACAGGCGCCGGGAAGACCGCGTGGGACGACGGGTTAGTGACAGAGGACGCCGTTGAGGCCGGCGCAGCCCGGTTGCTCGGCATCCTCAACGACAGCTCCGCAGCCCTCCTGGCCAGCGTCGGCCACCAGACGGGGCTGTTCGATGTGATGGCCGGACTGCCCGCGGCCACGAGCGAGCAGATTGCGGATGCGGCGGGCCTCAACGAACGCTACGTCCGGGAATGGCTCGGCGGCATGGTGACGGCCCGCTTCGTGGAGTACCGGCCAGCCCGGTACCCACACGCTGCCGGAACCTACCGGCTGGACCCCGCGCTCGTTCCGTCCGTCTCCGGGCCCGGAGTCGACAACCTGGCCCGCATGCTGCAGTACGTCACGCTGATGGGTGAGGTGGCCGGCAGGATAGCGCAGAAGTTCCGCACGGGCGGCGGCCTGGGATACGGGGACTATCCGGATTTTATGCACATCCAGGCCAGTGACAGCGGCTCAGTCCACGACGCTTCCCTGGTGTCCGCCATCCTCCCGCTGGCCGGCTGCGTTGACCGGCTGCGGGCGGGCATCGACGTCGCAGATATCGGCTGCGGAGCGGGCCACGCCGTGAACCTCATGGCCGGGGCCTTCCCCGCGAGCCGGTTCACGGGCTACGACTTCTCGGAGGATGCCGTGCTGGCGGGACGGGCGGAAGCCCGACGGCTGGGACTGGGAAACGCCCGGTTCGAGATCCTGGACGCAGCCGCCCTGGACGTCGTGGAAGGCTTCGACCTCATCACCGTCTTCGATGCCGTCCACGACCAGGCCCGGCCGGCGCAGGTGCTACACAACATCCACCAGGCGCTGCGCCCGGACGGCACGTTCCTCATGGTGGACATCAAGGCCTCCAGCAACGTTGCCGACAATGTTGGGCTGCCGTGGGGAACGTTCCTCTACGCGATCTCCACGTTCCACTGCATGTCCGTCTCCCTGGCGCAGGACGGGGACGGGCTCGGCACGGTGTGGGGCGTGCAGCTGGCGGAGTCCATGGTGCGGGCTGCGGGCTTCGGCACCGTTGAGGTGAAGGAGCTCGACGAGGATCCGTTCAACGCCTACTTCGTCGCCAGGAAGTAGGCGCCGAACGCCTCCCGCAGCCGGTCCCGCTGCTGCCTGGGTCCGGCTACTGCTTGGGACCCGCGATGTTCACGAGCCAGGCGACGCCGAACTTGTCCGTGCACATGCCAAAGGTGTCGCCCCACGGCGCCTGCTCAAGGGGCACCGTCACGGTCCCGCCGTCGGACAACTTCTCCCAGTACCCGCGCAGTTCGGCGTCGTCCTCGCCGCTGAGGGAAACGGAGAAGTTGTCGCCGGGGTTGAAGCTCATGCCGTTGGGCGTATCGGCGCCCATGAGCACCAGGCCGGATTCGGTGGTCAGCATGCCGTGCATGATCTTCTCCTGCTCCGACGCGTCCTCGCTGGCATGGAAATCGCCAAAGGTGCTCAGTGCCAGTTCGCCTCCAAATACGGACTGGTAGAAGGTCATGGCGTCCCGTGCGTTGTCCCTGAAGCCCAGGTAAGGATTAAGTGTCGTGGTCATGGTCGGGTGTCCTCTCGTGCCGGTCGATACCCGGACCAACCGTGGATCCGGTGGCCGCCCGGGCTTGGAACACTTCATATGTTGCCCGAGTCCTGCGTGACTGCATAGGGGACGGTTCGGCCTACACCTCGGAGGCGCGGCCCTCCGTGCAGAAATCAGCGCCGGGCCATAAGCTCAGGGCATGGCCAGATACTTTGACGTGCACCCCGACGATCCCCAGCCCCGTGCGATCGGACAAATAGTGGAGCTGGTGAGGACTGGCGGACTGATCGCCTACCCCACCGACTCCTGTTACGCCCTTGGTGCACAGCTGGGAAACCGGGACGCCCTGGACCGCATCCGGTCCATCCGGCAGCTCGACAGCAAGCACCACTTCACCTTGGTCTGCAAGGATTTTGCCCAGCTGGGCCAGTTCGTCCAGATCGACAACGACGTGTTCCGCAGCATCAAGGCTGTCACGCCGGGCAGCTACACGTTCATCCTTCCGGCCACCAAGGAAGTGCCCAAGCGCCTGCTGCATCCGAAGAAGAAGACCGTTGGTGTCCGCATCCCGGACAACGCCGTGGTCCAGGCGCTGCTGGCCGAGTTGGGTGAGCCGCTGCTCTCCAGCACGCTGCTGCTGCCCGACGAGGAGGAACCCCTCACCCAGGGCTGGGAGATCAAGGAACGGCTGGACCACGTAGTGGACGCGGTGGTTGATTCCGGCGACTGCGGGGCGGAGCCGACGACGGTCATTGACTTCTCCGGCGGATCGGCGGAAGTGGTGCGGCGGGGCATGGGTGACCCGTCCCGGTTCGAGTAGCCGCCATCTCGCCTGAAAACCGGGCGGGCGCCTGCGGCAGCCTTCTTTGGGCAGGCGGCCGCGGACGCCCTCTCCGGCTGGCTCAGTCCTTCTTGCGCGCCCTGCTGGGCTGAACCCGTGGAGGTTCGCCCGGCATCTTCGGATAATCCGGCGGGAACGGCAGCTCCCCGAGGCCGGAGCCGACGTCGCGTTCCCACCATTCGAGCAGCACGTCGATCTTCCCGGGTTTATCCTTCATGTCCGCCCACGGGTCTCCAACGGTCTTTAGCCGGTCCGGGACGGTGAGGATGGTGAAATTCTTCGGATCGGCGCTCTCCAGTTCGTCCCAGCTGATCGGGCAGGACACCGGGGCGTGGCCCAGCGCACGGGGGCTGTAGGCGCCGGCTATGGTGCGGTCGCGGTTGGCCTGATTGAAGTCCACGAACACCCGTTCGCCGCGTTCTTCCTTCCACCATGCTGTGGTGACCTTGTCCGGCATCCGCCGTTCCAGTTCACGGGCGGCGGCGATGACGGCATGGCGGACGTCCAGGAACTCACGGGTCGGCTCCACCGGGGCGTAGACGTGCAGTCCGCGGTTGCCCGAGGTCTTGATGAATGTGGTGAGTCCGGCTTCCGCGAGCACGTCCTTGAGCTCCAGCGCCGCCGGGATCGCGTCGTCGAAGTCCGTTCCCGGCTGGGGGTCCAGGTCGATCCGCAGCTGGTCCGGGTTGTCCGTGTTTTCGGCGAGTGAGGGCCAGGGGTGGAACACCACGGTGTTCATCTGGGCGGCCCAGACGGCGGCGGCCGGTTCGTCCAGGACCAGCATGGGATGCGAGCGCGCACTCGGGAACACCACCTTCACCGACCGGATGAAGTCCGGTGTGCCCTTCGGCGGGTTCTTGGAAAAGAACTGCTCGTCCTCCACGCCGTCCGAAAAACGCTGCAGCGCGACGGGCCGGCCGCCGTTCGCCGCGATGAAGGCGTCCCCCACGTCCGCCAGGTAGCGTGCAAGGTCCAGCTTGGTCAGGCCCAGCTCCGGCCACAGGACACGGCCGGGACTCGAGATCCGCATCTCGCGGGGACCGTTCGGCCCGTCAACGGTGAGGGTGGTGGATTCGCTCGCCATGGTGACAACCTACCCCGCGCGCCCCGCTCCGTCAGTAGCTGGCGTCCGAATGGAAGAAAGTTGGGCCCGCTCACTGGGCACGCGCCTGCGGGTCTGTCAGGATGTGAACTGGCCGGTTGCCGCCACCGGTGCCCGGGAAATCGTCGAAGGAGACCCGTTCCATGGTTGAAGCCGCAGGTGTGGACCGGGCATTGTGGCAGCACGCACTGAGCGCCCTGGGCGCGCAGGCGGACCTTCTGCCGAAGGGGCAGGACAGCTCCGATTTCCGCCGCCGTTTCGACCGCCATTTCCCTGACCTGTACCGGCTCTTCCATGCCCTGTACGGGACGCGGCCGGACTTCCAGGACCAGCTGACGGCACTCGTGCTTCAGACTGCCCGGTCCTGGAACGACCGCCCGGCTGAACTCAAGGCACTTGATGCCGAACGGGAGCACGACAGCGGGTGGTTCCTCTCGAACAACATGCTGGGCGGCGTCTGCTACGTTGACCGCTATGCCGGGGACCTTGACGGAGTGCGCGCCCGGATCCCCTACTTCAAAGAGCTCGGCCTCACGTACCTGCACCTGATGCCCCTGTTCCAGGCGCCGGAACCGCATTCCGACGGCGGCTACGCCGTCTCCAGTTACCGTGACGTCAACCCGAAGCTCGGGACCATGGAACAGCTGCGTGACCTCGCCGCCGAACTGCGGTCCAACGGCATCAGCCTGGTGGTTGACTTCATTTTCAACCACACCTCGGACGAACACGAGTGGGCGCGGCGCGCGGCCACGGGCGACCCGGAGTTCAGCGACTATTACTGGATTTACCCGGACCGCACCATGCCGGACGCCTTCGAGCAGGACGTGCGCGAGATCTTCCCGGATGACCACCCCGGATCGTTCATCGAGATGCCGGACGGCCGCTGGGTGTGGGCCACGTTCCACACCTTCCAGTGGGACCTGAACTACTCCAACCCGGACGTCTTCCGGGCCATGGCCGGCGAGATGCTCTTCCTGGCCAACCAGGGGGTGGACATCCTGCGGATGGACGCCGTGGCCTTCATCTGGAAGCAGCTCGGCACGCCCTGCGAAAACCTGCCGGAGGCCCACACCCTGCTGCGGGCCTTCAACGCCGTCTGCCGTCTCGCCGCGCCGTCGCTGCTGTTCAAGTCCGAGGCGATCGTCCACCCCGACGAAGTGGCGCTGTACATCGACCCCGCTGAGTGCCAGCTTTCCTACAACCCCCTGCAGATGGCCCTGATCTGGGAAGCGATGGCCACCCGCGACGTGTCGCTGCTGGCGCAGGCGCTCGAGCGCCGCCACAACATCCCGGCCGGGACGTCCTGGGTGAACTACGTACGGAGCCACGATGACATCGGCTGGACGTTCGCGGACGAGGACGCGGCGGAGCTGGGCATCAACGGTTTCGACCACCGGCGCTTCCTGAACTCGTTCTACGTCAACCGCTTTCCGGGCAGCTTCGCCCGCGGCGTTCCCTTCCAGGACAACCCGCGGACAGGCGACTGCCGCATCTCCGGCACGACGGCGTCGCTCTGCGGCCTGGAAGACGGCGCGGGCCAGGCGGTTGACCGGATCCTGCTCGCCCACTCGGTGGCCTTCAGCACCGGCGGGATCCCCCTGCTGTACCTTGGCGATGAAGTGGGGCAGCTCAATGACTACGGCTACGCCCTCGAAGAAGGCCACGGCACGGACAGCAGGTGGGTGCACCGTCCCCATTACCCCGGCGGGAGGTACGCGAAGCGCCACGACCGGACGACGCCCGAAGGCGCCGTGTTCGAAGGACTCCGCACCCTGATCTCCGTGCGGGGCTCGACTCCCGAATTTGCCGGGACCCGGCTGGTTCCCTTCAATACCAACAACCGGGGCGTCCTGGGCTACCAGCGGCCAGGCGAAGGATCCCTCGTCCTGGCCCTCGCCAACTTCAGCGACTCACCGCAGAGCATCACGGCGCAGACACTGTCCGGATTTGAGGGCAACGCAGTCGATCTAATGACCGGCAATCCGGTGCGGATCGATGGAGGCGTCAGCCTCAGGCCTCAGGAATTCCGCTGGCTGCGGGTGGCACCGGTCCGTGGTTGAGAGGCACTGATCCGGCATGATGGAGTCATGCCCGTATCCGAGTCCCCCGTAACCATCAGCGTCGGCGATCTCCAGGTCTCCGGTCTCTACGCCCGGCCCGAGAACCCGTTCGCCACGCTGGTCCTCGCGCACGGGGCCGGCGCCGGGATGGAGCACCCGTTCATGGCCGGGTTCACCAACGCGTTGAACGACGACGGCGTCGCCACCTTGCGTTTCAACTTCCCCTACCGCGAGGCTGGTCGGAAGTTCCCGGACCGCCCGCCCCTGGCAATAGCCACCTGGCGGGCCGTCATGGAGGATGCCGCCGCGAGGGCCGCTGCGCACTCCGACGCCGGTCCGGTATGGGCGGCCGGCAAGTCGTTCGGCGGACGGATGGCGTCCATGGCTGTCGCCGAGGGAATGCCGGCGGCCGGCCTGGTCTACCTCGGCTATCCGCTGCATCCCCCGGGCAAACCGGAGAAACTGCGCGATGAGCACCTCTACGGGCTCACCCTTCCGATGCTGTTCATGCAGGGAACGCGGGACACCTTTGCCACCCCGGAACTCCTGGAAAGGGTGGTGGCCCGGATCGGGCCCACAGCCACGCTCCACTGGTACGAGGGCGGCGACCATTCGTTTGCGGTTGCGGGCAAGAAGCGCGACGCCGGGGAGATCGGCGCCTCCGTGGCGGCCCCGGTCGCAGCCTATCTGAGATCACACAGCTCCTGAAGCTGGAAACTCACTGCCTTGGGGCCGTGTGGACCATGTTCGGGGGTACGGGCTCGTGGCGAAGATACGTGCGCCGGAAACGGCCGGTACCGGCTGTCAGTGCCCGCAGTTCCACCGCGTAGCGCAGCAGTTCCTGCTCCGGGATCTCCGCGCTGATCTCGGTACCGCTGCCGTCGGCCGCGGCGGTTCCGGTCAGCCGGCCGCGGCGGGACGAGAGGTCGCTCATCACCGCCCCCACATAGTCGTCAGCGACGCTGATGGTGACGGCCAGGACGGGTTCGAGGAGCTGGATCCGCCCAGCAGCCGCCGCCTCCCGCAATGCCAGCGCACCTGCTGCCTGGAACGCCGCGTCCGAGGAGTCGACGCTGTGCGCCTTGCCGCCGGTGAGCGTCACCCGGATGTCCACCACCGGGAACCCGGCTGACACGCCCTTCTGCATCTGGGCCCGGACGCCCTTCTCCACGGAACCGATGTATTGCCCCGGAATGACCCCGCCCACGGTCTTGTCGACGAACTCGAAGCCTGCGCCCCGGTCGAGGGGCTCCACGTCGATGTCGCAGATGGCGTACTGGCCGTGGCCGCCGGACTGTTTGACGTGGCGTCCATGGCCCATGGCCGGCGCCGCAAACGTTTCCCGCAGCGGCGTAATCACGTCGACGGTCTGCAGCTTGACCCCCTGCTCGCGCAGCCTGTCCAGCACCACTTCGCCGTGGGCTTCACCCATGCACCAGAGGATCAGCTGGTGGGTTTCGGGGTTCCGCTCAACCCGCAGCGTGGGGTCTCCGGCGGCCACCTTCCCCAGGCTCTTGGCGAGGGCATCCTCGTCGCTGCGGGTTGCTGCTTCCACCGCGACGGGCATCAGCGGCTCCGGCATGTCCCACGAAACAACGAGCAGCGGGGCCTCCTTGGCGGACACGGTGTCGCCGGTCTCTGCATTCGCCAGCTTGGCGATCGCGCAGATGTCCCCCGCCACGCAATAGGGCACGGGCCGGAGGCTGGACCCCACCGGGGAGTAAAGGTGGGTGAGCCGCTCGTCGCTGTCGTGGTCCTCATGGCCCCGCTCGGACAGCCCCCGGCCGCTGACGTGTACCGCGGAATCCTCCCGCAGCGTGCCGGAGAAGACCCGCACCAGGCAGACGCGGCCAAGGAACGGATCGATGGTGGTCCGAACGACCTCGCCGGCCAGGGGGCCCGCCGGATCGCACTCCAGCGGCGCGGCCGGTTCGCCGGCCAGGCCGGTTACCTGCGGCACGCTGCGCTCCAGCGGGGAAGGGAACGCACGGGTCAGCATTTCCAGCAGTTCGGTCAGACCGAGGCCCGTTTCGGCAGACGTTGCCAGCACCGGAAAGAAAGTTCCCCCGGCGACGGCTGTCTCCAGGTCGCTGACGAGCGCGCCGACGTCGATCTCCTCACCGCCGAGATAGCGGTCCATGAGGGTCTCGTCCTCGCTCTCCGAAATGATTCCCTCAATGAGCGTGCCGCGGGCACCTTCGGCCGCGGTGAGCTCCTCCGCGGTGGCTTCGCGTACCTGCGGAGCCGCGGAGCCGGCGGAATAGTCTGACACTGTCTGCGTGAGGAGGCCCAGGAGCCCGGTGGTTGCGTCGCCGCTGCGCACTGGGAGGTAGGCCGGCACCACCGAGTCGCCGAAGGAGCGCTGGCAGGCGGCAACCGTGGCCTCGAAGTTCGCCCGGGGGTGGTCCAGCCGGCTGATCACCACCGCCCGGGGCATCCCGACCTGGTCGCACTCGGCCCAGAGCGCCGTGGTGGCAGCGTCGATGCCGTCGATGGCCGAGACCACGAACAAAGCCGCGTCCGCTCCGCGCAGCCCGGCGCGGAGTTCGCCGGTGAAATCACCGTAGCCCGGCGTATCGAGCAGGTTGACCTTGATGCCGTCCACCACCAGCGGGGCAACGGACAGCACCACGGAGCGCTGTTGGTGCACCTCGGAGGGTTCGGCGTCGCTGACGGTGTTCCCGTCCGTGATCGATCCCATCCGGGAGATGACGCCGGTCGCTGCCAGCAGCGCTTCCACCAGCATCGTCTTGCCCGCACCGGAGTGGCCTACGAGGACAACGTTGCGGACCTTCTCCGGCGAATCGGCGGGAGCCCCGGCGGAGGCGTCCGCCCGCCGGGCATCAGAGGTGCCGCGGGCCGGGCTCTTGGACCGGCCATTTGAGCTTTTTACCGACATGAGCAACTCCAGGCGTCTTAGTCGTGAGCCGCCATGCGGCCTCTGTAAGACGATTCGACACCCTGAAGCGACTGAACTTCAAGAGGGAGATGCTGGGCCTGGCCTCCGGGGCTAGGGTTCGTCGTGCCACCACCCTTCCCAGGGGGTGGATGAGAGCTGCCCGCTCGGGAAAGCGCCCATGGAACCCGCACCGCCGGCATGCGGGTCCTTGTCCTTCCAGCCGGAATGAAGGGAGAGTGTCAACGTGCTCAAAAGAGTCATCATGGTGTGTCCTTCCGTTCGCTGCGTGGACCGCTGTGTCCAAGTAGGAATGAGCCTAACGGTGCAATGTTTCGCGGCAACGACGCAAGGTTTCCGGTGTGTATCGGTTACCTCACATGGCACTCCGGGTCCTTGCCGGGTTCACTCCGCAAGGATCAGGTACAGCGCCCGGCGGGCTTCATCAATCTTTTCGACGGCGGCCAGACGCTGTTCGTCGGTGGCCGCGACCCGGAACTGGTGGATGACGCCCATGAGCTTGCCGACGCTCTGGTGAAAGGCGGGTCCGGTGCCCTCGGGATCGGTGTTCCACGCGTTCCCCAGTTCCTCGGCATGTTCGGCCACGTACGCCGTGCCGGCATCGGTGAGTGTGAATTCGGTGCGCCGGCCCTCACCGACGGGCGTGATGAGCTCTTCGTCGACGAGCTGCTGCAGCGTCGGGTACACCGAACCCGGACTCGGACGCCACGCGCCGGACGTCTTCTCCGTGATTGTCTTGATGAGGCCGTACCCGTTGGACGGGGCCTCGGCCAGGAGCGACAGAATCGCGGAGCGGACATCGCCCCTGTTCGCCCGGCGCGGGCCGCCCGGTCCAAAACCCGGCCCGAATCCCGGCCCAAAGCCGGCGCCGAAACCCGCGCCGAATCCCTTCCCGAAGCCGCCACCGCCGTGCCCGTGGGGTCCGCGCCGGCTGCGTCCGCGCTCGAAACGTCCACGTTCCGGGCCGTTGTCTGAAAATTTGTCGTGAATGCCTCTCATGAGGGCATCCCCCTTTGTATATTACGGTCGCCGACCATCGGCGATACTTAACGATATATCGGTAAGTATCGCCGGTCAAGAGTTTTCAGAAGGATCCCGGAATTGGCGAATTCGGTTTTCCGGCCAATGGGAGCGCCAAACGCATGGTGGTTCCGTCCGGCCCGGTCCGTGCGATCTGTACGGTGCCGCCGGCACTGGTAGCGATATCACGGACCAGAGCCAGTCCGATGCCGAAGCTCCGCTGCGCGCCCTGCGGGCTCTGCGCCCTGACAAATCGATCAAAGATCCGAGACTGGTCCACCCCGCTTACGCCGGTGCCGGTGTCCGCCACCTTTATTACCGCGAGTTGCTTCTCAGCTGACGCCGTGAGCGTGATCCGGCCGCCGGCGGGCGTATGGGCCAAGGCGTTGTCGCCGAGCGCAAGCACGGCCCGGCGCAGGCTGCCCTCGTCAATCCGGGCCAGGGGCCGGCCATCGCTGCGGACCACGACGCTGATGTCCCGCTGTCCTGCCAGCTGCTGAAGGCTCTCGGCCACGGAGGCAGTGATGGCGGTAAGGTCAACCGGTTCGGTCGATGGTTCCGGTGGAGCCCCGGTCGCGGCCAGCAGGAGTTCATTGACAATGCTGGTCAATGCGGCAGTGTCCCCACGGATCCGGTCCAGTGCCCGGCCCTCCGTCGAGTCCGGGACAGCGTCGCGCTGGGCGAGCTGGATCCGGGCATCCAGGATTGCCAAGGGCGTGCGCAGTTCGTGGCTGGCATCCTGGATAAACCTCCGCTGCAATGCCAGCGCGTCCGCCAATGGCCGGATGGCGCTGCGTGCGCTTGCCCAGCCGATGCCCCCGGCAAGAACTATCCCGGCGGCGCCCGCCATGATCAGGGCTTTGAGCAGGTCCTTCGCGTCGAGATAGGCATAGTCCGCCGCGGGCGCTCCCGAACCAGGCAGTTCCGGGTGGGCCAGCTGGTTCATCAGGTACAGGGCGGCTCCGGAGAGCAGGCACAGAACCATCACTGCACATGCTGCGCTTATCCGGAGGGCCACTTTGAGCGAGGCCGTTCGGAGAGTGGCATGGTCGGGGCTGTCGCCGGGGGGCGTCGTCTCATTCATGTTCGCCTCATTCATGGGCGTCGCCGATCTGGTAGCCCACACCGTGGACGGTGCGGACCACCGCTTTGGAGATCTTCCTGCGAAGGTGATGGACGTAGGTGTCGATGACGCCGGGCTGGTCAGTGGGCTGGAACAGGGATGTGATCAGTTCGTCGCGGGTAAAGACCCGTTCCGGCTCGCTGGCCAGCGCGGCCAGGAGTTCGGTCTCCTTCGCAGTGAGCGAAACCAGTGGCCCGTACACCGAGCGGATGGACCTGGAAGCGGTGTCCAGCTCCCAATCCCCGATGCCGAGTGATGTCCGGGGCAGGGTAAAGCTGCGGGTCAATGCGCGGAGCCGTGCGTTCAGTTCCGCGGCGTCGAACGGCTTGGTCATGTAGTCGTTGGCACCGGCGTCCAGCCCGTCGACTTTGTCCTGCGTGGAACCGAGGGCCGTCAAAATGAGGATCGGAACGGTGATGCCCTTCGAACGCAGGGCCTTTATGAGTTCGACGCCGTCCATGCCAGGCAGCCCGCGGTCGATGATCATCACATCCCACACTTCAGTCAGACCGGCGTGAAGGCCGTCCCTGCCATTGGCAACAAGGCGGATCCGGTAGTCGATGCCAAGGAGCTCGGCCACGAGCGGTCCCAGGACGGCGTCGTCTTCGACCAGAAGCAGGGAAGGGACATCCTCTGTTGAACTCATAATGGCTATTCTTCCGTGGCCGGTTCCCTCGCAGGCATTTCGTCCCCGGCTGCGTCCGGTTCCGTGGCCCGGGACTTGTGGCGCCGTTTGAGAAGTTCCACTCCCCACGGCACCACGGACAGAAGCACCATGGCAATGGCGATCACATCGATGTTCCGGGCAATGATTTCGAAGTGGCCGAGCCAGGAGCCCAACAGGGTCACGGAGGCGGCCCAGACCAGCGCACCTATGATGTTCCACGCAGTGAAGGCCTTGTACCCGTAGCGGGCGATGCCGGCGGTCAGGGGTGCGTACGTGCGGACGATCGGAACGAACCTGGCCAGCACGATGGCCGGCCCACCGTGGCGGTCGAAGAATTCCTCAGTCCGGGTCAGGTGTGCAGTTTTCAGCACCCTGGCATCATCTGTGAACCACCGCCTGCCGAATCTGCGGCCCAGCAGGTAGCCCACTTGGTCACCGCCAACTGCCGCCGCCGTAACGACGCCGATCAGCACCGGCAGGGTGAGTTGCAGCTGTTGGTGCAGCAGCCCGGCGGTGAACAGCAGCGAGTCCCCGGGCAGGAAAGGGAACAGGACTCCGGATTCGACGAAGACCATCGCGGCGATCACGCCAATGGCCGCCGGTCCCATGCCTTGCAGCATGCTTGCCGGGTCAAAAAGGGAAAGAACGCCGGCTGAAGCGTCGAAGGCCGGGGAGCCGGTAAGTGCCTGAAGAATATTCACAGGGACCTCCTCAGGAGAGTTGCTGCGGGGTTGCTGTGTTGATGCGCAAAAGCTGAAACATCCGGCCAGCGAATCGGTTCCAGAGCCCCGTGAGCAGTATCAGGACGGCGCCGGCCGCGAGGAACGATGCAGCCACATCAGACGGGTAATGGACCCCGATATACACCCGCGACCACGCAACGACCAGGGCCAGGGCCACACCCAGGGCGGCCACCGTACGCGCCCAGCGTGTCCCGCGGGCCAGGGAATACAGGGCGAAAGCAAGGGTGATGGCGAACGAGACATGGCCGCTCGGGAGGCTGTCGGAGCCGGTTTCGGGTGCCAGTGGGTCGAACAACATGCCGGGGTTGGGCCGGTCCCGCCGGACAAGGAGCTTGAAGAATTCGCTCGCCACCCACCCCGACGCCGCCAACACACCGAAGGTGGCCGCATCCACCAACGACCTGCGGACCAGGAGCACCGCCAGGGCGATCAGAACAATGGCAACCAGACCGAAAACAGGACCAAAGGCCACGTTCAGGACCATCGCTGCAACCGTCAGGACGGCGGCATGGTGCCGGCTGAGGTCCTGGTCAACGCCCAGTTCAACGGCGCTCTCCCCAGGAAGCGATTGCACGGTCAGACCCAGCGCGAGAACCGCGGCGGCCAGGAGGACTGCTGAAATGATCCAATGCCGAACCTGGGGAAGCTCCAGCAGACCACGACGGGCTGCCGCCTGGCCTGTGCCGGTTGTGTTTACCGGACGTGGTTCGTTTCGGACTCGGTGGACTTCGGTCAATGGGCCACTTCCCTTCTGGGCACGGCGGACGGTTGCCGCCAGGACAAGCTTCGCCTCCTGCCCTTAAGGAATCCGTAAGAAACCGGACCGGCCTGCCTTGCCGATGAGCGAACTGTCCGTAGACTCGGCCCATGTCGCGTCGTGGGGGAACGGGGCCGGGCCGCTGTACCGCGGGGCTGGCAGTGCTGAGTGTGTTGATGGCCGGCTGTGCGTACGAGGACGCCGCCAATCCCCCGCCAACAGCCGCTTCCGTTTTCAGCGGCCGTCCTGCGCCGTCCGTCCCGGCGAAGGGCCCGGAGATTCTGGACATCGAAACGCGAAATTACGCCGAGCTGAAGAAGCGTCTCTCGGTGGCGGCCGGGTCTGTGCTTCTTGACGAGTCCGGCCCGGCCGACGGACCTGGCGTGGGCTTCAGCAAGACCGCCACGGTCAAGGCTGCGGGTGCGCACACGGTCACGGCGGCTTGTGTGGGTCTCGACGACGTCCAGATTTCACTTTCCCAGGATCCGCGGACCGGTCCGGAGCTGCCGGCGCTCGTTCTGGACTGCTCAGGAGTGCTGTCCCAGGTGGTGGAACTCCAGCCCGGATATGTCGGAGTCCATCTGACGCGGCAGGACCCCGGCGGTCCCTGGACCGGGGCTGTGGCCGGGATACGCATCACGGTCGACTGAGGCCGGGCTGCCTGCGTCAGCGCTACATCCTGTTCTTGGTCCGGGCGGTGGCCGGGGCCGTCCAGGGGTCCTCCGGCCAGGGATGCTTCGGGTAGCGGCCGCGCATCTCAGCCCGCACCTGCGCGTACGGTCCGGACCAGAACGACGCGAGGTCATCCGTCACCGCGAGGGGCCTACGCGCCGGTGACAGGAGATGAAACAGGACCGGGACCCGTCCGCCCGCCAACCGCGGTGTTTCTGCCCAGCCGAAGCATTCCTGGAGCTTGACCGCCACCACCGGCCTGCCGTCGTCGTGCCCTGCGTCCGGATAATCGATCCTCACGCGCGAACCGCTCGGCACCTCCAGCGTCTCCGGCGCCAGTTCTCCCAGCCGGGCGGCATCGGGCCACGGCAGGAGCCGCCGCAGCGGATCGGTGAGGTCGATGCCGGCTGTGGCCTTCCCGCCGGCGAGCGCCTCGAGTTCGGGCGCCAGCCAGTCGTCAAGGCGGGCCAGCAGCGCTTGCTCGGAAACGTCCGGCCAGGGTCCGCCCAGTTCCCGGTGCAGCAGCGCGAGGCGGCGGCGCAAGGCGTCCGCCGCCGTCGACCATCCGATGGTTCCCAGCCCTTCCTTCGCCAGCGCCCGGGCAACGGCTGCGCGGCCCTCGGCGGCTGAGGGCCGAACCGGCGTCGAGGAAAGCGGGATCGCACCCAACCGGCGCTCGCGCCGGGCCTTGACCCGGCCCTGGTCGAATCCGGCTTCCACGGTTTCACTCATCAGGTGCCGGGCCGCAGCCTCCGCCGTGTCAGCCGACAGTGGAGCCGCGGAACGGATAACGGCGCCGGTACCCGCGGCATCGCGGCCTTCAGCACGTGACACCTCAGCGACCGCCAGCCACTCGTGTCCTGACAGCGGGCTGCCTGCCGGAAGGCCGGCCCGGGTTCCGGAGGAGAGCAGATACCGCTCCCCCGCACCCGGGACGCGGCGCGCAACGCGGTCCGGGAAGGCGAGGCCGACGACGAACCCGACGGCCTCCGCGCCGGTCACCTGAGGCACGGCTTGGGATTTACCGACGGCGGCACCTTCGGTGCGGACGATCGCTTCCATCCGCCGGACGTCCTCCTTCCAGCGCCGGGCCGCCGGATCGCTGCCCGAAAGCAGCATGGCCAGCAGCCGGGTCAGGTCAGCGCCCGGAGCGCGCTGGTCTCCGGCCACGACGGCGACGGTCTCAGCCGCAGCACGGTGGCCGGCGCTTGCGGCGCCTTCGAACAGGGCGCGGGCCAGGCGCGGGTCGGCGGGAACCCGCGCCAAAATCTTGCCCAGCTCCGTCGCGAGACCGTCAGGACCTACGGCACCCAGCTCGCGGAGGACCTCGACAGCCTCCTCCATGGCCGCCACGGGCGGGGCGTCAGGGAGGGCCAGGCCGCGCCCGCCGGGTGATCCCCAGCAGGCCAGGACCAGGGCTGCTCCGGTCAGGTCTGCCACCGCGATCTCCGGGACCTGGTGGGCAGGGGCTGCTCCGAACGTCTTCTGGTCATAGCACCGGACCACCCGGCCGGGGCCCTGGCGTGCTGCGCGTCCGGCGCGCTGCACGGCTGAGGCGCGGGAGCAGGACACGGTTACCAGCCCGGACATGCCGCGGTTCGTGTCGCGCCGGGGCTCGCGGGACAGTCCGGAATCAATGACCAGCCGGACTCCCGGGACGGTCAGGGAAGATTCGGCCAGCGCCGTGGAGACGATGATCCTGGCCCGCCCGCCGGGTTCCCGCCCCGACACTGCACGGTCCTGTTCTGCCGGGCTTGCCTGGCCGTGGAGCTCCAGCACCTCGGCATCCGTCCGGCTGCGGAGGCGGGCTGCGACATACGACACTTCCCATGCGCCGGGCACAAAAACCAGAGCATCCACGTCTGCGTCCGCAGCGAGGGCCTCGGCATGTGATGCCGCCGCGGTGTCCGCCACGTGGTCCAGGAAGGCCCGGGTCACTCCCCGGGTGTCCAGCCGCGCGACGGCAGCCGGGGCCCATCTGGTTTCCAGGGGAAACAGCGCGGAAGGACAGTCGACCACGCGGGCCGGGCCGCCGTCGTCGTTCCCGCCGTTTCCCGCCCCGAGCAGGGCAGCGAAGCGCGGCGAATCCAGGGTGGCGGACATGGCCACCAGCATGAGGTCGCCGCGCAGCTCACGGACCTCGGCGAGCATGCCCACCAGCAGGTCGGTCTCCAGCCCGCGCTCGTGCACCTCATCGAGGATCACGGCGTCCACTGTCTCCAGTCCCGGGTCTGACAGCAACCGCTGCAGCAGGATGCCGGGCGTGACGAACTCGATCAGGGTGCCCGCCCCGCAAACCCGTTCGCCGCGTACCGTGTAGCCGATGCGGTCCCCGAGCCGGCTGCCATCCAGGGCCGCCAACCGTCGTGCCGCCGACCGTGCTGCGACACGGCGCGGCTGGGTCACCACCACGCGCGGGCTCCGGGCATTCCGTCCGGCGGTCGCCGGTGCGGGAACGGACCCGGCGGAAGCGATGTTGGCGAGCAACGGCGGAACGAGGGTGGTCTTGCCCGTTCCGGGAGGTGCCTGGACCACGGCAGTCCCGCCCGGTCCTCCGGAACGCAGGGCGTCCGCCAGCTCCCCCAGCGACGCGGCAAAGGCCAGGCCCGCGCCGATGGCGTCCACAGCGAAGGGCGGGTTGGGTCCGGCGGCTGGCGGGAGGAGCGGAGAAGTCACGCCTCCATTGTGCCCACTCTCGCGGCCGGGATTGTTCCAATCGAAAACAGGAAGCGTCAGCCTGCCGGTGCGCTGACCGCAATGAACGCGCCTTGCGGGTCGCCGATCACGGCGTTGCGAAACCCCGGCGTGGTCATCGGCGGCAGCAGGATGGTGCCGCCCAGGGCGGCGGCGTGCTCAGCCAGGGCGTCCGCGTCGCGGACGGCGAAATTGACGCTCCAGTGCGGAGGGACTGCCACGCCGTCGGTGGCCGTCACGACGGCAACGACGTCACCTGAAAGGCGCCAGAGCGCGAAGCCGGCGTCCGGCACGGAATCGAGTTCCCAGCCGAACATGGTGCCGTAGAACGACGCTGCTGCTTCAATATCCGTGGTGTGCAGCGAACTCATCGCCCAGGAGTCCGGGACATCGGCCAGCACGGCTTCGTCGCCCCGGCCGCTTTCCTCAAGGATGAATGGAACCCCGGTGGAGTCGGCCACCACGGCAAGGGCGGCTCCCGAGCCAGCGCCAAACGGCCCGGCCAGGAGCCTGCCGCCGGCTTGCTCAGCGCGGACGAGGCTCAGCCCGATGCCTTCGACGCGGATGTGGGTGTTCCACGACGGCCGGGACGACGCCGGAGCCTGGCCGATTCCGGCCACCGGCTGCCCGCCGAGACGTGCAATGAAGTAGTCGCCGTCGAGCCCGGACGGCATCGGCGCTGGATCGTCGAAACTCCAGCCGAAGAGCGGGCCGTAAAAGTCCATGGCGGCACGGGGATCGGGCTGGAATGTGTCCACCCGGCACGGGGCACCGGCGGAACGTGTGTTGCGGGCTGTCATTGATGCGCCCTTCCGTTGTGGTTACCGGACGATGGTTAGGGGCTCTGTTCGTGCGGCACACGACGTTCGTTCGAGGGTAGTCCCGGTTCCGCCGGCGCGGTTGTTCCTGCCGGTATCATCACACCAATCAACGCCGTAGGGCACCGCCTCCACCGCGGCAGGTCCGGCAGCTGCAGTCGCCGGGACAACAAACGTATAAGTGAAGGCGCCTCCGTCTGTCATGGGGGCCGTGGTGTTGATGACCTTTATGCCGGCCGCATCCGTGAGGGTGACCTGGATGCGGGCGTCCTTGCCGTACCGGGGATTGCAGTCAGCATCCGGCGCCTGGACCGTCACCGGGTCGCCCGCCCTGGCACTGGGCGGGGCCACCGAATAGGCGGGCGGAAGGCAGGGCGGTTCTCCGTTCCCGGGGGAAACCCCACAAGCAGACAACGACGCGGACACAATGACCGCAGCCACGCCGGCGCAAGCCGAAACACGCCTGCCCACGCGGTAAGGCACGGCCGCCTCCCCTTCAGGTTCTCGCGTCCGGCTATGGCTGTCCCGCAGCCCGAACGACGTCGAGGAGCCCATGGTAGACCGGCTTCCTCAGGCACGCCTCCGTTCGTTGCCTGGTCCGGGGCTAGGATCTCGATATGGGGCGTACAGAGGATTTGTTCGAGGGTGCGGCCACCGGCTTGCCCGAACCGGTCTCACGCGCCGGAGCCCTGTATGCGCAGGGGCCGGGCCGTGATGCCGAGGTCCGGCATCTGGCAGGTTACTCCGCGTTCATCGGGTTCTGTGCCGACCATGGCGTGAAGGCGGAGGAGCTCGCCGTGGACCCTGCGAGGCTCCTGTGGTGCCTGCACCAATGGGCTGCCGAGATTGATCGTGACAGCGCCGTGGGCGCCGCGGCAGCCGTGTTCGCCGGAAACACCATCGCGGGGCTCAGGCCGGACGCCCGGTGGACTGCGTCGCAAGGCAGCTCTCCCCTCGTGGGAAACCGGCAGAGGCAGTTCGACGTCGGTCGGCTGCTCGTGGCGCTGCGCAGCGCCGACGTCGAGTCCGTAGCGGGCCTCGTGACGGCGTTGTCGGACTGGGCTGAGGAAGAGGTGGAATCACCGTCGGTTCCGCCCGCGCACATTCCGCCGGTTGCGCCGTTGGCAGGCCAGCCTCGCTATGTCCGGCCGCTACTGCCGACGACGGCGTATTACTCACCGGAAGGTGTACTGATCCCCTACGGCCGGCAGTGGGGCGCCGACGGTCCGGCACCGGAGTCCTACAGCGTCGACAGCCATCCGGAGCGCTTCGCGGGACTGCACGCCGTCGCCTCGGCCCTGATCGATCACTTGGCCGCCGCCTACGACGTCGACATCGACAGCGACCCGGTCCATGCCGGCGAGGTGCTCATGAAGGCCCGCGAGGTGCTGCAGGCTGTCAGGGTCACGCCGCGCAGCGCCAAAGCTGCGCCGCTGACGTTTGTGTTCACGGGGTATCCGGGGGTTCTGATCCATGCCGGTATGCTGCATGACTTCCCGTTTCCGGTCTGCGGCTGCGATGCCTGCGACGAAACGGCCGGCACCGCGGCTGACCGGATGGAGATGCTGGTGCTTGCCGTGGCGGCGGGCGGCTACCGCGAACGCTACCCGGTTGGCAGCCGGAAATGGAGCGAATACGCGCTGACCGCGGTGGACGGCTCCGGATCTGAAAGCGGGAGCGGTGAACCCGGTCCGGTCGACGCCGTGCGCCTCCAGGACGCGGAAAACCGTTTGCGTGAAGTGGCCGGCGGCTGGCGCCCGTGGCCGTTGCGGCCGGGACTACGGCCCGGCAGTCAAAGCTGACCTCAGCGACGACGACCCAGCTCGTTGTGCCAGTATCGGCCGTCCTCGGTCCCCGTGCGCACAATGATGTCGGGTTGCGGCAAGGTAGAAGGAAACCTCGACGACGTCCCCCCAGGAGGCATCCTCACCCGCGGGCGGCATATCCAACAGGACGATGCGGACCGACGAGCCCCCTGACCTGCGGGCGAGGTTGAGATACACGCCAGCCGCGTCGGATGCGCCGACCAGGCCATTGACCTGGCCTGCGAAGAAGCGGTCAAAGTCTCCATCAATACCACCGTCCTCAGTCCAGACCAGGTCAAGCTGTCCGTAGTCGGTGTCAATTACCTGGTCTATGAGGATTTGTTTCACAGCCAGAGACTACGGCCACACGTTTCAGGGTGCCGTGTTGGTGACAGATGTTTCGATGGCGGTCCAGCCGATGGCGGTTCCTGCCGGTATTGATCCTTGAGGCTCAGTAAGGATGGCCCGTTCACCGATCAGGAGCCCGGTTGCGGCGTCGATGATGATCTCTTGACGCGTCTTGGACGGGCCCTCCTCAGTTCGTCCGATGGCGATACCGGTGCGGCCGTCCAGATTTGCCTGGTTTTCCGTGATGGTCACGCCCGGGATCATGGCCGCGGCCTTGTAGAGGGCGGCACGCAGATCGGCTGGCACAACACCTGTCCTGAGGAGGTCGGCGATGAACACCAGCGCTTCGCCGTCGACGGACTGGCCTTTCCCCAGTGTCTGTTTGTAGATGCTGTTCAGCAGCCGGTACGGGTCTCGGGGAAGCGCGGACATGTCAGTATGAACCCACCCGCCGGGGCTTCCATAGAAGGATCCGTTGGGTGCACGCAGCAGCTCGGGAAAAGGTTTGAAGTCGTTCTTTTCGACGTATTCCTTGGTCCTGGCGTCGAAGAATGTCGTGGGTACCCGCCCTGATCGCACCCACACCCACTCATCAGCGGGATCGGCCGGAATGTACAAATCAAGTTTTTCCGTGTCCAGCCACTCGTAGGTGGAACCATCAGCCTCGGTGGACGCGCTGCCCCAGACGTTGGTGCTTTTGACCCTCAGATACTGGCCCGGGTTCACGACGGGATCAGCTGTCATAATCGCCGTCTCCGCCGCATTGTTGAGGACTTCTGCGGCCTGCGCGGTCGCTCCGCCACGCCAGCCGGCGAGCCCGACGACGTCTCCCGCAACCAGTGCCACAACCGCAGCGGCGGCCGCTGTTGTGAGCCACAAACGGGTTCGACGGGGACGGCGGAAAAGGTTCGGCTTCCGCCGCGCTTCCTGCACGAGGAGGTTCTGGACGCGGTATTTCGTGTCTTTCGGGTAGGTCACTTCAGACAGATTCATGACAGCCTCGCTTCAACGGTAGTCGTGTCGAGTTGTTCGACGGGCTCCGGGTCCCGGTTCATGGCGGCCAGCTTGGCCCGCGCCCGGTGCAGTCTCGATTTCACTGTCCCGGTCCGTACGCCGAGGGTCCTGGCGGCCTCGTCCTGGCCGATGCCGTTCATCAGGCACAGGACAACGACGTCCCGTTCGCCATCGTTCAGTCCCGCGGTCGTCTCGAGCAGTTCGCGGACGGCACGTTCAGCATCGAGCCTCGAAGCAACCGCCTCCGCATGGTCTGCTTCGTGTCCGCCGTGCCGGGGATCTGAGTGCGGCAGCCTGGCTAGGAAATCAGCGTGTCGCCGGGACCCCCTGGCGCGGTTGCGGTTCGCGTTCGTTGCTACCCCGAGCAGCCACGGAAGGACTGTGTCCCTCTCCGGCCTGAGCCTGTCCCGCTGCCGCCACGCCTCCAGAAAGGTGATCGAGACGAGTTCCTCGGCGTCGTGCCAGGAACCACACCGGGAGAGGCAGTACCGGAAGACCGCGTCGGCGTGCCTGTCGAACAGGGCCCCGAATGCGTCGGCGTTGCCGGTGGTGCACTCACGCCACAGCTCTTCATCGGTTTCCCCCATTAGCCTCATGCCTTGTAGTGTCCGCAGGACCCGAAAAGGTTCCCGATCCGGTTAGCACGAGCGTAGCCTTTCGAGATGACGGACCGCGGCGACTCCGACGAACCTCTGCAGCGACTGCCGGCTGGCCTTCCCCGCCGCTACGCGGAATACAAACCCGCACCGGCCGCGCCTGCCATTCCTCCCACGAACGTTGGTGGGTACGACGAACTCCTGGCCCACTTCCGTTCTCTCGGGAAGGAGCTTCCACGCTCCAAAGAGGGCCTCGCCGCGGTCGACCGCCTCATGGATGGCCGCACTGACCGGGCCACTCTGGCCAAGCTGGTCCGCGCCATTGGCATGTTCTACGGTGACCTTCTCACCCACACCGTTCCGGGCGCGCATTGGGAAGTGGTGGTGGAAGGCGACCCGTGCGTCCGCGTCACCCGGAACACCACCGTTTCAGTGGTGTCCGTCGCCAACAGACGCCTAACCACGGGGATACCGACTCTCCAGCAGAACTATGCGCATGTGTTGGACATCGTGGCAGCAGAGGAGTGATGACCATGCGAACCAGGACACGGAGCGGCTGGGTGGACGTGCCCCATGCCAGAATCTACTGGGAAGCGACCGGAGAACCTGAAGGCACCCCGGTCCTTTACCTGCATGGCGGACCCGGTGGTTCCCTTGGACTAGGGGGTTACCGTAAACGGCATGACCCGACTCGCTTCCGGATCATCGGCCTGGACCAACGCGGATGCGGCAAGAGCACTCCGATTGTCCAGGACGATCTGGATCACCTGTCCGAGAACACTACTCAGGCCTTGATCGGCGACATTGAGGCGGTGCGCGAGCACTTGGAGATTGAGAAGTGGATCGTCACAGGCGTTTCCTGGGGCAGCACGCTCGCGCTGGCCTATGCCCTCCAGCACCCGGATCGGGTCCTCGGTGTCGCCCTGGCCGCGGTGACAACGACAAGCCGCGACGAGATCGAATGGATCACCGAAGATGTTGGACGGATATTCCCCGAAGCCTGGAAGGACTTCTCGGATGCAGCCAAGGCAAAGCCGGGTGAACGCCTAGTCGAGGCTTACGCACGCCGGCTGGCCGGGAAGGACCGCGACGACGCTCGCAGTGCCGCTTTGTCCTGGGACCGCTGGGAGTCCACGCACATTTCCCTGGACCCCAACTGGCGCCCTGGTGTGCTATTCGAAGACGAGCGGGAGCGGATGACGTTCGCGCTCCTGGTGACGCACTACTGGGCCCATGACGGATTCCTGGCTAACGGTCAGGAAATCGTTCCTCGTGTACACCAGCTCAACGGTATTCCCGGGTACCTCATCCATGGTCGCCGCGACATTAGTGGTCCCGCGGTCACCGCATGGCAGCTGCAACAGCGATGGCAATCAAGCCGGCTTGTGATCATCGAAGACGAGGGACACGGTGGCCCCGCATCCATGGCCGCACTGTCGAAGGCAGTGGAAGAGATTGCCGCCAGGGGTTGAAGTGCAGGGCACCTGATACCGGCGCTGCCCTTTCCATTACTTACCTGAAGGTGCCTATTGCACTTCAAAGTGCATCATCCGGCGTCGGAATTGTTCCCGCTGGGGGGCAGTTGCCCATAACGGAAGCCGCACGAACAAGGCTCCGGTCAACAAGGTAATCAAGGAGAATCTCATGTCCATTGTCATTGCAGGAGCCACCGGCCAGCTGGGGCGCCTCGTCGTCAAGGAATTGCTGGGCCGCGGCGTACCGGCCGAGCACATCGTGGCCGCAGGGCGGTCCGCTGAGCAGCTGGCTGAACTGGCGGCTCACGGCGTCACAACCGCGACGGTGGATTACGACGATCAGGCCACCGTTGACGCCGCCCTCAACGAAGGCGACACCCTCCTCCTCATCTCCGGCAGCGACATCCAGAAACGGTCAACCCAGCACGAAACCGTCATCGGCGCAGCTGTCCGGGCCAGGGTTGACCACATTCTGTACACCAGCGTCCTGGCCGCTGACACCACCGAGCTCGTCCTGGCCCCTGACCACGCGAGGGCCGAAGAGACCATCCGCGCCAGCGGCCTTCCCTTCACCTTCCTGCGCAACGGCTGGTACACGGAGAACTACGCCGCAGCCCTGCTCACTGCCCGCGAGACCGGCACGCTGCTGGCCAGCGCGGGTGAGGGACGCGTGGCCAGCGCCACCCGGGCGGACTACGCCGCAGCCATCGCCGCCGTCCTGGCCACAACCGGCCATGAAGGCCAGGTGTACGAACTGTCCGGCGACTACGCCTGGACCTTCGGGGAACTGGCATCGGCGTTCTCCACGGTGCTGGAGCGCAACGTCAGCTACCGGCCCGTGAGCTCAGCAGAGCACGTCAGCGCCCTGGAGGCCGCCGGACTTGACCCTGCAACGGCCGGATTCCTCGCAGCACTGGACGGCAACATCCGGGACGGTGCACTGGCCCAGACCACCGGCGACCTCGCGCGGCTGGCCGGGCGGCCCACCACTCCCCTTGTTGAGGCTCTGCGCCCGCTTGCGGGCTGAGCCCGAAGTCGAGCACGCAGGCGGATAATGGCATTCACAGCCAGCTGTTAGCGCGGTCAGGAGGGGCCTGGAATGTACCCGGTTGCACGCATCACGGTGGAAGCTCCGGTGGTCAGTGTCGGTTCCGGCCCCTCCGACTACGAAGAACTCGGCCGCTACGTCCGCGCCCTGCGCCGGCCGCGGGGACTTCATATGACCCTGCTGCACCTCGGCGTGCTCGACGACTTCTGCCAGGACGTCTCGGAGTGGACCAGGGGTTACACGAGCGCTTCGGCCGCCGCCCGCAGCACGGTTGCCTGGCTGCACGGACTGCCGGTCCTGGAAGCCTTTTCGAGCAGCACCGAACGGCTGATCGTGCTGGGCGGCGGCAGCGTGTCATGTCTTGAAATCGACGTCCCGGAGCGGGTCCACGACTACCAGGTTTCACTTGTCCAGGCCCTCCATGACCTGCTGGACGGGCTGCTGGTGGACAACGTCGATGACTTCATCCTCAGCTCCCGCGCCCTCGGCTTCAGGTCCCCGCACTGGACACCGCACGTTGCCGTCGGCACCCCGAGGGCGCGGAGCGGCAAATCGTGGGAAGTCGAGCCGCTGGTGCTGCAGTTCGGCGAGTCACGGATCAGGAACCGCCAGCTGCTCCCCGTCCTGGGGCAGTAGCTCCGGCGGTTCGCACGGAGTATTCAAGCTCAACCAGCCCGGCGTCGTACGTCGTTGCGCTCAGCAGGCGCAGGAGGGCGGGATCCTGGCCGGCAGGGAACAAGCCCCGCCCGGCGCCGATCGCGACGGGCATGACCACGAGCCGCACCCCGTCAACTTCCCCGGCCTTGAAAAAAGCTTCACCTAGCGTCAGGCTGCCCCAGAGCACGACGCTGCCCACGGTTTCGCTTTTGATGCGCCGGATTGCCTCAACGGCATCACCGGATTCGACGGTGGCTTCGGGGAGGCCGCCCCACGGCGCACTTTTCAGCGTTCGGGAAAACACAAAGCGGCGCAACGCGTTGAGTGCTGGCGCGATAACCTCACCGTCGGACGCCGGAGTGGGCCAGAATTCAGCGAACATCCGGTAGGTCGCGGCCCCGAGGACCATCGCGTCGACGGTATCGAGCCATGCCACCTGGCTGCGGTCGAATTCGGCCGTGCCACCTTCGAGCATCTCGTAGGCCGTAAATTCGTTATTCGCGTCGGCAGCGAACCCGTCCGCGGTAACGAATTCCTGGACAATCAGCTGCCCCATGATCGACACCTCGCTTCCGTGGTCCGATGGACTTTACGCCGGGCCGGGCCGAGCTTCAATCGCTAGAACGCGGGAACAGTAAACCCGAGGCCCAGCAGCCCGCGGCCAGCCTGCTCAAGAATCGGGTCCAGGGTCAGCGTCGGATGGTTGAGCAGTACGTCGACGTCCCGCTGGATCCGCTGCAGCGGATTCGAAAGTCGGTGCGCGCTTCCGCCCGATCCCGCCATGATGACGCGGACTGCTTCGGCCGACGCCTCGCCGCTGAGGCCCAGCGACAGGCGGTAGGCGGCCCGCTCGTGGTCCGTCATGGTCATGGGCCGTCGCTGATAGGAAGCAGTGACCACCCGGATGGCTTCCTCCCATTGCAGGCGGGCCGTGGCAACGAGCCCGTAGGCGTGTGAGAACCGCGCCTGCGCGAGGGGGGAATCGGCCTGACGATCCTCCAGCGTGTTCTTGACCTTGCGCACCAGGACCCGCTCACGGAACATCTCGACGGCGTGTTCCGCAGCTCCCAGGGCGGCGGCGGGCGCCACCAGGTTCAGAAGTGTGGCCATAGGGGTATGGATGATCGGGTCCGGGTGAATCCGGCTGCCCGGATTGTCCGCTGCGCCCAGGAGGGCCCAGTCAAGCGCCCGGTGGTCCGGTACGAAAAGCTCGTCTGCCAGGACGTCGTTGCTGCCGGTGCCCCGCAACCCCGCCGTGTGCCACACGTCCAGAAGTTCGACGTCGGACATCGGAACGAGGCATTGCAGCCGGACGTCCCCGTGCTGCACGGCAAGGAGGGCCCACTCCGAGTGCATGACTCCCGAGGCGAAGGTCCAGCGGCCTGAGATGGCGTACCCGCCGGGAACCCTGGTGGCTGCCCCCACCGGGGCGCCGGTGGCGGCAGCCAGGGGCGCCGCCCCGTTGGCGAAGACCTCGTCCTGAACCTTGCGGGGCCAGCGGGCGAGCATCCAGACGTGCTCAATCAGGTGTCCTACCGTCCACGCCGTGGAAGGGCATCCCCGCGCGAGCCTGCGCACCACTTCAACGTATGTTTCAACCCCCATGCCATAGCCCCCGACAGCTTTGGGCGAGAGGACACGGAAGACGCCGGCCTCCCTCAAATCCTCCATCGTGGATTCCGGAATCCGTCGGATTCGCTCGGTTTTCTCAGCGCGCTCCCGCAGGCGTGGAATCAGCGCATCAACACGGGCCAGCATCTCGTCATGGCTTGGGACTGCCGGCTGCGGGAGGACGAGGGTGTGTGCGGTGTGGTCCCGTTTGGCGGCCAGATATGCGTGATTGGCCGGCGACAGGTGGACCCCGGTGGGAACCTGCTCCGTAACGCTGATTCCGAGGGCGGTGAGCTGTGCGGCCTTGTCCGGGTTGTTGGTGAGCAGGCGGACGGTCGTGGCGCCGAGGGCACCCAGCATCTGGGCGGCAGCGGTGTAATCGCGCTCGTCCTCGCCGTGTCCCAGCGCCACGTTGGCTTCGTACGTGTCCAGGCCGGTGTCCTGCAGGGCGTAGGCGTCGAGCTTGGAGTACAGGCCGATCCCGCGCCCTTCCTGGCGGAGGTACAGGAGGAACCCTCCGGTGGCACTGATCTTTTCCACCGCCTCCCGCAATTGCGGACCGCAGTCACAGCGCTGGCTGCCGAACACGTCGCCGGTCAGGCATTCGCTGTGCAGGCGGACCAGCGGCCCTGCCATATCCAGCCCTGCCGGGTCCAGCGGTGCCGGGTCCAGCCCTGCCGGGTCCAACAGCGCCTGCTCCCACGCGCCCAGGGCCAGGAGCAGGTGCTCCTTGCCGTCGGCCAGCCCGTGGAACGTCAGCACCTCGGCCGTGGCCGTGTAGCCATCGGGAAAGCGCAAAGGGACTGTGACCCGGCTGCGCAGGGCGGCTGCGGATGGTGCCGTGGCCGCCGGCATGCGGGTCTCGGACACAACGGTCATCTGGTGCCTCAGCATTCGGTAAGGGTGCAAATTACTTGAAGGTTGAAGTTAACCGTACAGGCGGTTACTTGAACCTGCAAGTATGTTGCACCCTTATCTAAGCCGGCTTTAGACGCCCGCCACGGGGCCGACTTAGGAGTTCTTCAGCAGCGCCACATCGGACACGAGGTCGATATGCTCCAGCATGGCGGCAGCAGCGCCCGCGGAGTCCCGGGCCCTGATGGCGTCGGCAATCTTGCGGTGCGACGCAAGGGACTGCTCCGGACGGCCCGGCTGGCCGAGCGACTCAAGCCGCGTTTCGAGCACCATTCCGGCAATGAAGGTCATCAGCTGCGCCAGCACCGCGGAATGCGCGGCGGCGGTCACGGCCTGGTGGAATAGCTCGTCGCCGCGGGCGCCCCGGCCGCCCGAGCCAACCTCCTCCGCCATGACGTCGAGCGCCTTGTCGATGGTTTTCATATCGTCGTCGCTGCGCCTGGCCGCTGCCAGCTCGGCCAGCTTGACCTCGAGCGTGCTTCGCGCCTCCACGATCTCGGGCAGCCGGTTCCGATGTTCGCGCAGCCCCTTGATCACGGACGGGACGTTGGGGCGGTAGACCAGCACCGCCCCCGTGCCGTGCTGGACGTCAATGACCCCCAGCACCTCAAGGGCCACCAGGGCCTGCGCCAGCGTTGCGCGCGACACCCCCAGCCGCTCGGCCAGTTCGCGCTCCGCCGGAAGGGTATCGCCCGGGCCCAGCTGGGCGGCCTCGATGAACTCCATGAGTTGCTCCACGAGCTGCTCATAGAGCCTGGGCCGCGAAACGCGGGAGATCTGCTGCGCTGCCGCCTGCTTTGCCATTTGCATCCTTTCGGCATGGTCCTCAAACCCAAGAGTACCGGAGAACTATTGACAGAGACACCTAGTGTCTAGGAGGCTAGGCCACTAAGCCAATTAAATCCCCAACGATCGATCCGGAGGAACAACGATGTCCGCTCCTGTCCTGTCCATCATCATCCTGGCGGTGATGTTCCTGCTGGCCACTGTGCTCCCGCTCAACATGGGTGCCCTGGCCTTTGTGGGGGCATTCCTGCTGGGCTCGGTTGTCCTGGGGATGTCCACGAACGACATCCTCGCCAACTTTCCCGGCGGCCTTTTCCTGACCATCGTCGGCGTCACCTACCTGTTCGCCATCGCGCAGAACAACGGCACCATCGACCTCATGGTCCGGGGCGCCGTGCGGCTGGTGGGCAGCAAAGTGGCCCTGATCCCGTGGATCATGTTCGCCATCACCGCCGTCATCACTGCTGTCGGCGCACTCTCGCCGGCCGCCGTCGCCATCATTGCCCCAATCGCGCTCAGCTTCGCGGCCAGGCACAAAATCAACCCGCTGATGATGGGCATGATGGTGATCCACGGGGCGCAGGCCGGCGGCTTCTCCCCCATCGCCGTCTACGGCGTCACTGTCAACGGCATCATTGCCAAGACGGAACTGGAAGCCAGCCCCATGGCAATCTTCCTGGCGAGCTTCGTCTTCAACCTGGCCATTGCACTGGTGCTGTTCATCGTTCTCGGCGGAAACAAGGCCGGCTCCTCCGCAGGAGGCCGGTTCGTGGAGCAGGCCGCCGAAAAGCGCATGGCCATGAGCGTGGGAGCCCGGACCGCCGGCGTCACCCTGCAGGGCTCGGGCACCGACATTTCCTCCGCCCGCGTCTCCTCCAAGGGCACATCAGGCAGCTCCGCGGAAAGCACCACCAACGGTTCAGCCGGGGCCTGCGAAGAGCCGGCAAGCACCCCCCGCGCCTCCGTTCCCCAGCTGGTCACCATTCTTGGCCTGATCGCCCTGGCCGTGATTTCGCTGGGATTCAAGGTTGACGTCGGCTTCGTCTCCATCTCCATCGCCATGGTCCTGGCCCTGGTCTCCCCCGCCGCCCAGAAGGGCGCCGTCAACAAGATCAGCTGGTCCACTGTCCTGCTCCTCTGCGGCATGCTCACCTTCGTGGGCGTCCTCGAGGAAGCCGGCACCATCAAGTTCGTCTCCGACGGCGTGGCGCAGCTGGGCATGCCGCTGCTCGCGGCCCTGCTGATCTGCTACATCGGCGCCGTGGTCTCGGCCTTCGCCTCCTCCACCGCCATCCTGGCGGCGCTCATCCCCCTGGCGGTGCCGTTCCTGGCCTCCGGGGAGATCGGCGCCGTCGGGGTCATCGCCGCCCTCGCCGTGGCCTCCACGATCGTTGACGTCTCCCCGTTTTCGACCAACGGCGCTCTGGTGCTGGCCAACGCGCCCGAAGACGTGGACAAGGAGAAGTTCTACAAGCAGATCCTGGCCTACAGCGGCATCGTCGTCGTGGCCGGACCCGCCGTCGCGTGGCTGGTGATGGTGGTTCCGGGGTGGCTGTAGTCCGCCGGACATCCAGCAGGCGTCAACCCAGAAATCGATGAGCAACAGAAGGAATCCCATGCAGAGCACTGAATCCACGCTCCGGACCGACGGGCCCCTCTCGGGCATCCTGGTGGTGGACCTGAGCCGCGCCCTGGCCGGCCCGCACGCGGGCATGATGCTGGCCGACCTCGGCGCCCGGGTCATCAAGGTGGAAAACCCCGGCACCGGAGACGACACCCGCGGCTGGGGTCCCCCGTTCGTCGGCCCAGAAGACGACCCGCAGGCCACGTACTTCCTCTCCTGCAACCGCAACAAGGAATCCATCGCCTTGGACCTGAAGAACGACGACGGGCGGACAGTGCTGCGCGAACTGCTGGAACGCGCCGACGTCGTCATCGAGAACTTCCGTCCCGGCGTGCTGGACCGGCTGGGCTTCTCCGCCGCGGAAATGCACGCGCTGAACCCGGCACTGGTGATCCTGTCCATCACCGGCTTCGGTCACGACGGGCCGGAATCGCGGCGCAGCGGCTACGACCAGATCCTGCAGGGCGAGGCCGGACTGATGTCCCTCACCGGTTCCGGACCGGACGACCCCCAGCGGGTGGGCGTTCCGATCGCCGACCTCCTGTCCGGCATGTACGGCGCGTTCGGCACCCTCGCGGCGCTGCTGCAGCGCGAACGGACCGGGCAAGGGCAGATTGTGCGTACCTCACTGCTGGCCGCCCTCATCGGGGTGCACGCTTTCCAGGGCACCAGGGCAACAGTGGCCGGCGAAGTTCCGAAGGCCCAGGGCAACCACCACCCCTCCATCGCCCCCTACGGCCTGTTCCACTGCCGGCAGGGACGGGTCCAGATCAGTGTCGGCAGCGAGAAGCTTTGGAACACTTTCGCTTCGACCTTCGGTATCGACGCCTCCCGGCCCGAGTTCGCCAGCAACGCGGAGCGGGTGCGCAACCGCGAGAAGGTCATCGAGGAAGTGGAGAACGCGTTCTCCGATTATGGAGCCGAGGAGCTGCTCACCAAGCTCAACGACGCCGGCATTCCGGCAGGCAAAGTCCGCACCCTGGACGAGGTCTACGCCTGGGACCAGGTCCATTCGCAGGGCCTGGTGATCGACGTCGAGCACAAGCTCCTGGGCACCGTGAGCCTGCCCGGTCCGCCGCTGCGGTTCTTCACCGCCGCCGACACCAACGAAACGACCCTCACCACGCACACGGCCCCGCCCCTTCTGGACCAGGACGGCGATCAGATCCGGCAGTGGCTGGGACTGGCCGCTACCGGGACAGCCGGCACGGAACCGGGCAGCGCGCCCGCCCGGACGGAGAAGGAAAGCCGATGACCATGCTGACAGAACAACCGGCCAAACACCTGGACGCCGCCGGACTCATCAGCGCTGTGCTCGATCCGGGGTCCTACCGGAGCTGGGACGAGCCGGTGGTTGACCCCGCTCCCGGCCCCGAGTACCGGCAGGAACTGGCTGCCGCCCGCGCCAAAACCGGCGTGGACGAATCCGTCCTCACCGGCGAAGGCCGCATCCGGGGCCGGCGGGTAGCTGTCATCGTCAGCGAGTTCCGCTTCCTGGCCGGATCCATCGGGCTCGCAGCCGCGGAACGCATCGTCACCGCCGTCGAACGGGCAACACGCGAGGGACTGCCGCTTCTGGCCGGCCCGGCGTCCGGCGGCACCCGCATGCAGGAAGGCACCGTCGCTTTCCTGTCCATGGTGAAAATCAGCGCGGCCGTCCGCGCCCACCGCCAGGCCGGGCTGCCCTACCTCGTCTACCTGCGGCATCCCACCACGGGAGGGGTCATGGCGTCCTGGGGATCGCTCGGCCACATCACCGTGGCCGAGCCCGGCGCCCTGCTCGGCTTCCTCGGACCGCGGGTCTATGAGGCCCTCCACGGCACGCCGTTTCCGGAGAACGTCCAGGTGGCTGAGAACCTGTTCGACAAGGGCCTGATCGATGCGGTGGTCCCGCCCTGGCAACTGTCCGACGTCGTGGACCGCGCCTTGAGCATCCTGGTCCCGGGCGCGCACCCGCGGCCCGCGCCGCCGCGCACGCTGGCCGTCAAGCCGTCCGACGCCGGTGCCTGGGAATCGATCGAAATCTCGCGGAACGCGCGCCGACCGGACCTCCGCCAGCTGCTGGCCTACGGCGCCCGGGATGTGCTGCCCCTCAACGGCACCGGGCAGGGGGAAAAGGACCCCGGCCTGCAGCTTGCCCTGGCGTGCTTCGGCCAGGAATCCTGCGTGGTCATCGGCCACACCCGGCCCCGGCCGTCGCGGCAGACGGCGATGGGACCGGCGTCGCTCCGGGAAGCGCGCCGCGGCATGCGCCTGGCTGAGGAGCTGGGGCTGCCGCTGCTGACGGTCATTGACACGGGCGGCGCAGCGCTGTCGAAGGAGGCCGAGGAAGGCGGGCTGGCCGGAGAGATTGCCCGGTCACTGCACGACATGATCGGGCTCAACTCCCCCACCGTTTCAGTCCTGCTCGGCCAAGGGGCCGGAGGAGGGGCGTTGGCACTTCTGCCCGCAGACCGGACCATCGCCGCCCAGCACGCGTGGCTGTCGCCGCTGCCGCCCGAAGGCGCCAGCGCCATCGTCCACCGGAACACCGGCTTCGCCCCGGCCATGTCCGCGGCGCAGGGCGTCAACGTTGCGGCCCTCTACAGGAACGGCCTGGTGGAACACATCGTGGACGAACGGGGCGACGCCGAACACCACCCTGCCGAACACAACCGTGCGGAACACGGGGACGCCTCGCTTGAGCCAAGAGCATTCTGCCAGCGCATGGGACAGGCTATCGAGTACGAGCTCGCCACCTTGTCGGCCGCCGGTCCCGGCGAACTGCTGCCGCTGCGGCTGGCCAAGTACCGGAACCTGGGAAGCGTCATCGCCGGCTGATTACCGCCTCGGCGCCATCAGGGAGGACCGGTGGAAATCCGTGTGCCACACCTCGACCTCCCGTCCGTCTCCGTCGGTGACAACGTATTCGGGCCAGCGGTCGAAGGCGGAGCAGGGATGGGAGATGCCGAAGTCCACCAGGTCGGTGACGTCCAGGCCGGTCACGCCGGTGAGGACTGAGTGGTGGTCATAGAGGTTGCGCACCACAGCCGTTGCCCCGCCCTTCGGGGCACCGTCAGCGGTGTGGACCGCCAGGACCACCGGCAGCCCTGCGTCGTAAGGCAGGTCCCGCTTGCCGGCGCCGACGACGGCGATCCCGTCTTCGGGGGTGGACAGCACCGCGGCGCGGACGGTCAAGGCCGGCAACAGGCCCGGCACCGGGCTGACACCGGCGTAGGTGCCGTGATCGTGGGTGACGTAGCAGCCGGACCGGAGGAGCCTCCGCGTTCCCGGCACCTGGCCGGGTTCCGGCAGGAACTCAACCACACGGTCCGGAAAAGCCGATCCGCCCATGGAGTAGACGGGGGCTGCCGTTTCGAAGTACGGGGCCACGTCCAGAAACACCTGCCGCACCAGCCGGCAGTGCCGGTCAACGGCCGAGACGGTGTCCTCCGCACGACTGTTGGGCACCACCCCCTCGTAGCCGGCAACTCCAACGAGCCTGAGTCCCGGCGCGGCGCGGACCAGCCCGGCGAGGTGGACAGCCTCCCCGAGGCTGCGGACCCCCGTGCGTCCGCCGGGCGTCCCGACGTCGAGCATCACCTCCAGGGGGACGTTCCCTGCAGCGGTGAACACCTGCGCCGCGGCATTGATGCCCGCCTCGGAGTCCACGAAGCAGCGGATTTCCCGCCCGGGGTCCTCCTCCAGCCAGGCCCGTATGCGGCTGAGGCCGTCCCGGTCGACCACCTCGTTGGCGATGAGGACATAATGGTGCCCCCAGGCCAGCACTGCAGCGACCTGGTCCACGGTGGCAACCGTGACGGCGACTGCCCCGGCCGCCACCTGGCGGCTGATGATCGGCGCGGACATGGTGGTCTTCACGTGCGGGGCAAGGTCCACCTGCCGCTCCCGGCACCAGGAAGCCATGACACGGATATTGTTTTCGAGGGCAACGGCATTGAGCCTGAGCTGCGGATACGGCATGGTCGATTGTCACGGGCGTAGGCTGTCAGGACCAAATTCGCGAAAGGGCCGGAGTGGACACACGAAAGCTGAAGTACTTCCTGGCCGTCGTTGACCATGACGGTTTCAACCGCGCGGCAGAGCACCTCCTGATCGCCCAGCCCTCACTGTCCCAGACAATCGCCGGCCTGGAAAAGGACCTCGGCGTGCCGCTCTTCCACCGGATCGGCCGCCGGGCGGTGCTCAGCGAGGCCGGCAAGGAACTCGTAGGGCCGGCACGCCTGGTGATGCGGGACCTCGACGCTGCGCAGTCCGCGGTGCAAGCGTTGCGGGGCGTGCGCAGCGGCCGGCTGGACATCATCACCATGCCATCCCCCGGCATCGAACCGCTGACCTCGATGATCGCCGGCTTTACCCGGCTGCACCCCTCGGTCCGGCTCAACGTCAGCGCCGCCTTCACACCCGAGGAAGTCATTGAATCGGTCCGAACCGGCAGCACCGAAATTGGACTGGCCGGTTCCTCAACGCCCATCCGGGTCCCGGGGGTGCAGGTCCTGGAGCTCGAACGCCAGCCCCTGATCCTGATCGTGAACCCGCAGGCCGATACGTTCAACCCGGGAACGGCGATCCAGCGGGAGGACCTCGGCGGGCACCGCCTGATAGCCAGCCAGCGCGGATCGCTGATGCGCTGGCTCGTGGACGACGCGCTGGCGCACGGCGTCAACGTGGAGATCGTCGTCGAGGTGGCGCACCGGACCTCGATCCTGCCGCTGGTACTTGCCGGTGTGGGCCATGCGGTGATGCCTTCGTCCTGGGCTCCGACGGCCCACAAGGCCGGGCTGCGGACACTTCTCATCGAACCCGTGTCCCACCTCGATGTTGCCATCCTGAGCCGGAAGGAAGACCTGACACCGGCCGCCCGCGCCTTCCTGGAGGTCGCGGAACTGCACGCCGATCAATAGGCTCAGCCTATTTGCCGTATCGAATCTTGGTCTTGGACGCCGAATACACCCAAGCCTTCTACTTGAAGAGGAAGGCAGTGTGACGCTGCTAACAGACTCAACGAGGAGGTAGGCACATGAGCGCCACCCAGAAATTCAGCATCGCTTCAATCCCCGCAGACGGAGTCGGCAAGGAAGTTGTCTCCGCCGGCCGCCGCGTCCTGGACGCCCTGGCAGCCAACTCCAACGGCAGGTTCGCCTTCGAATGGACCGAGTTCCCCTGGGGCTGCGGCTACTACGAAAAGACCGGCCAGATGATGGACCCCAAAGGCCTGGAGGCCCTCAAGGACTTCGACGCCATCTACTTCGGCGCAGTGGGATGGGAGAACGTTCCGGACCACATCAGCCTCTGGGGCCTCCGCCTGAACATCACCCAGAACTTCGACCAGTGGGCCAACATCCGCCCCGTGAAGTTCCTTCCGGGCATCCAGTCCCCGCTCCGCAAGGCCGACAACACCGAACTCGACTGGGTCGTTGTCCGCGAAAACAGCGAAGGCGAGTACGCCGGCCTCGGCGGACGCAACCTCAGCGGCCGCGGCCCGGGCAACGAGGTGGCCCTGCAGACTGCCTTGTTCACCGAAAAGGGCTGCGAGCGCATCATGCGCTTCGCCTTCGACCTCGCCCGGACCCGCACGGTCAAGAAGGTCTCGTCCGTCACCAAGTCCAATGCACAGCAGTACGGCATGGTCCTCTGGGACGAAACCTTCCAGCGCGTAGCCCTGGACTACCCGGATGTGGCCACCGAAAGCGTCCTGGTCGATGCCATGAGCGCCAAGTTCATCCTCAAGCCGGAAGACCTCTCCGTTGTGGTCGCATCGAACCTGAACGCCGACATCCTCTCGGACCTGGGCTCGGCACTCGCGGGCAGCCTGGGACTGGCGGCCAGCGCAAACCTGAACCCGGAGCGCCGCTTCCCCTCCATGTTCGAACCGGTCCACGGTTCCGCACCGGACATCGCCGGCAAGGGCATCAGCAACCCGATCGGCGCAATCGCCAGCGCCGCCCTGATGCTGGACCACTTCGGCCTGCACGAGGAAGCCCGTCTGGTCGAAGCCGCCATTGAGCAGACCACGGCCGCCGGACACCTCACCCGCGACGTCGGCGGCGACGCCAACACCGACGACGTCACCGAGGCAATCATCGAAGCCCTCACCCACACCCTGGCTGCCGTCTAGCCAGGACTCGCGACCAGCCGGCCACGTCCCGGCGGTCAGGCACGGCCCGGAATGGACGGCGGTTCACCACACCGCCGCCGTCCATTCCGTCGTGCTCCCACACACAAGCACCCTCCAGCTACATTCCACAACGAGGTAGGAATCATGGAACACATCACCACCGCCGGCGCTGCGGCCCCATCCAAAAAGCAGTCAGCGCAGGAAAAGCCACAAAAAACCCGCTGGTACCGGCAACTGTACTTCTGGGTTCTGACAGCCATTCTCATCGGCATCCTCGTCGGCTGGCTCGCCCCCACGGTCGGCATCGCCATGGAACCCATCGGCACCACCTTCGTGAACTCGATGAAAATGCTCATCGGCCCGATCGTGTTCCTGACGATCGTCGGCGGCATCGCCAGCGTCGCCGACCTCAAGAAGGTCGGCATGACAGGGCTGAAGGCCCTCACCTACTTCCAGGTCGGCACCATCTTCGCCATGATCTTCGGCCTGGTCGCCATCAACATCTTCCGCCTCGGCGACGGCGTCAACGCGGACGCCAGCAGCATCAAGACCTCGGACTCCGCGGCCAAACTCATCGACGCCGGCGCCCACCAGGAATGGTGGCAGTTCCTTACGCACATCATCCCCAACAGCATCATCGGGCCCTTCGTTGAGGGCGACATCCTCCAGATCATCTTCATCGCCGTCGTCTTCGGCATCGCACTGAACGCCATGGGCAAGGTCGGGGCCCCCGTCCTGGACGGCGTGCAGCGCCTGACCTGGGTCATGTTCAAGATCCTGGGCTTCATCATGAAGGCCGCCCCGATCGGAACCTTCGGCGCGATGGCCTACGCCGTGGGCAAGTACGGAGTCTCGTCCCTGACCAGCATGGGCGGCCTGATCGCGCTCTTCTACGTCACGTCCATCCTCTTCGTGGTGGTCATCCTGGGATCAGTGATGGCCTTCCTGAAGCTGAACATCTTCACGATGATCCGCCACCTCAAAGAGGAATACATGCTCATCCTGGGCACCTCCACCGCAGAACCGGCCCTCCCCGGCCTGATGCGCAAGCTGGAGCATGCCGGCGTCAAGAAGGAAACGGTCGGACTCGTCGTCCCCACCGGCTACAGCTTCAACCTCGACGGCGCCGCGATCTACCTTTCCCTTGCCGCCCTCTACATCGCGCAGGCCACCAACACGGACCTGACCATCGGCCAGCAGCTCGGGCTCCTGGCGGTCATGCTGCTCACCTCCAAGGGCGCAGCGGGCGTGGCCGGCGGTGGCTTCATCGCACTGACCGCCACGCTCACCACGATCGGCACCATCCCGGCAGCCGGCATCATGCTCATCTTCGGCATCGACAAGTTCATGTCCGAATGCCGGGCTTTGGTGAACTTCACCGGCAACGCCGTCGCCACCCTCTTCATCGCCTGGTGGGACCACACCCTGGACGCGGACCGCGCCCGGCGGGTCTTCGCCGGCGAATCCGTCGAGCCCATGCCCGCCGAAGACCCCGTCCACCTCGACGAAGTCACCGACCTCGACGACGACCTCACCGAATATGGCCACCATGCACCGAAGCACACCACCGACGTGAATGCTGCCGACCGCCGCCCCGCCTACTCGGAATCCATCTGACATGACCAACGCAACCGCCCCGAAGACCGTGCGAACGCTCATCGCTCCCGACAAGTTCAAAGGCAGCCTTACTGCCGGCGAGGTGGCCGAGGCCCTGGCCTCCGGACTACGTGCCTCGGCCGGGGCGGGGGTCGGGACGGTCCATTGCGAACTGCTCCCGCTGGCCGACGGAGGTGACGGCAGCGTCGACGCCGCCGTCGCCTCCGGCTTCACCCGGCGCCACTATACGGTGGCGGGGCCGACCGGCCAGCATGTGCCGGCGAGCATAGCGTTCGACGGCGTCACCGCCGTCGTCGAGGTTGCCAACACCTGCGGCCTGGGGCTCCTGCCCGACGGAAAGCTGGAGCCGCTGGATGCCTCCAGCAGGGGCTTCGGCGAAGCAGTCCTGTTCGCCCTCAGCCTGAACCCGGACAGGATCGTGCTGGCCCTGGGCGGCAGCGCCAGCACCGACGGCGGCATGGGAATGCTCACCGCCCTCGGATACAGCTTCCGTGACGCGGAAGGCCGCCAGCTTTACGGCAGCGGCCGCGCGCTGGCCCGGATCCACTCCATCCGCCGGACTGCCCTCCCCGAACTGGCGGACACCGAGCTCATCGTCGCCAGCGATGTCCACAATCCATTGCTCGGCGCCCAGGGCGCACCGGCAGTGTTCGGCCCCCAGAAGGGTGCCGGACCTGACGACGTCGCTTTGCTCGACAAGGGCCTGGAGCACTTCGTCAGCAGGATGACCGCAGCCGGCTTCGAGGACGCTGCGTCCCGGGCAGAGCATGACGGGGCCGGAAGTGCCGGAGGAATCGGCTACGCCTGCCTCCTGCTGGGAGCAACGCAGGTATCCGGTGCGGACTACTTCCTGGACCTGCTGGACTTCAACTCCCGCAAGGAGCACTGCGACGTCGTCATCACGGGCGAGGGCAGCATCGACGAACAGACCCTGGCCGGGAAGCTGCCCGCCGCCGTCGCCCGCCGCTCAGGAACCCGGCCCATCATCGCGGTCGCCGGACGCTCCCTCCTCCCCCGGGAGCGGTGGCAGGAAATGGCCCTGGCCCGTGTCTACACGCTCGCCGAGTACACCGACCAGGACTCATCGAAGGACCCCGAGTTGTCGGCGGCGCTGCTCCGCCGGATCGGACAGGACATCGGCGCGACCCTCCGGTGACCCCACGCCGGCCCGTGCACCGGGCTACCGGCCGATCCCGGTGATGGCCACCATCACCGGGACGATGCCGATGATCAGGAGCGCACCGGCGATGTCGAAGACCAGCCCGGTGCGGATCATCCTGATGATCGGCACCGCGCCGGAACCGTACACGATCGCGTTTTGCGGTGTTGAGACAGGCAGCATAAACCCGAAGGAGGCGGCGAAGGTGGCGGCCAGGGCGGGCACGAACAAATCCAGCCCCATGGCGGTGCACAGCGGAATGACGATGGGCACCACCACCGCCGCGGATGCTGTGTTGCTGGTCGTCTCCGAAATGAGGACGGCCAGAATGGCGGAGAAAGCGGTAACCGCGACCACGTTAGTGACGTTCAGGTTCCGGGAGGCTGCGGTGCCGATGGTCTCGGCCAGCCCGGTGGCGGCGAGGAGCGAGCCGAAGATGATGCCGGTGCCGAAAAGGATGATGGTGCCCCAGTCGATCCGGGCGGCGTCCGACCAGTTGAGCGTGGCGCGGCGTTCCTTCCAGTTTGTGGGCAGGATGAAGAGCAGGGACGCCCCCAAAACGGCCACGATGCCCTCGTCCAGCCGGTCGTCCAGCAGAACGTAGACATCAGAGTCCGTCCCTGTGACAAGCCCGGCCGCGGCCGGCAGCAGCCAGAGCGTGACGGTGAGGCCGAAGGCGATCAGGGTGTTCACTTCAGCCCTGGACATCCTGCCGTGGGCGGTCCGCTGTTCGCGGATGTACTCCTCGACGCCCTCGATCCGGCGGACCTCCGGTTTGTTGAGCAGGAACATGACCAGGGCCAGGACCGCGAACATGGCCAGGCAGAGCGGGGCCGCGGCAGCTGTCCACTGGGCGAAGGAGATGCGTTCCCCGGTGGCCTCCTCGATGAGTCCCCGCCCGATGAGGTTGGGCGGTGAACCGACCGGCGTGAGCAGGCCCCCGACGCTGGCGCCGTAGGCCAGCATCAGCATCAATGCCGCACCGACCCGCAGGCGCAGCGGGTCAAAGTCGGCCCTGACGATGCCGCGGTCCTGCATTAGCTGGCCGATGACCGCGAGGATGCCCAGGGCCGTGGGCATGAGCATGGCCACGGTTGCCGTGTTGGACACGAACGCGGACAGCAGGCAGGTGATGACGCCGAAGGCGATGATCACGCGGTAGGTGGACGTGGCCACGCCGGGGAGGGAGAGCACGGCGAACGCAAGCCGTTGGGCGATGCCGTGTTTGAGCATCGCCTGGGCGAGGATGAACGCGCCGATGAAGGTGAAGATCGTCGTCGACCCGAACGGAGCCAGGACGTCAGCGGCCGGAGCGACGCCGAGTATCACCACGGCGGCCACTCCCAGCAGGCCTCCGACGGGGATGGGGACGGGCTCACAGATCCAGAGGACAATAACGCCCAGCAGAACCGCGGCCAGGAGCTGCTGTGTCCGGTCCATCGTCATCGGGAGGAGCGCGAAGGTGACCGCGGCAGCCGGCGCGAGGAAGAATCCCAGGGTTTGCCGTGCCCGCTCAAATTTCTCTTCCTTGGGAGAAAGTTTCTGCTCGCTCAGGCTTCGGAACGTCTTTCCGCCGAGCAGGGCGGCGCGGACGTCGGTTCGTTCCGTCATCAGCGGTGCAGGGCAGTCAGCAGCCGGACAGGGCTTCCCCGGAGCCAGGCCGTGACGTCTTCGAACGCGCCGCCGTAGAACTCCCGGTAGCTTTGCTCCGTGACGTAGCCCAGATGTGGCGTCAGGACAGTCCGTGGTGCGGACAGGAGCCGGCGGCCCGCGGGCAGTGGCTCGAGGTCGTAGACATCAAGCGCTGCCCCGCCGAGCCAGCCTTCGTGCAGCCCCCGGATGAGGGCGTCTTCGTCGACCAGGGGCCCGCGCGAGGTGTTGACCAGTACGCCCCGGGCTCCCAGGAGACGGAGTTCCTGTTCGCCGACGACGCCCCGCGAGCGTTCCGAAAGCCGCACATGCACCGACACCACATCCGACTCCCGGAAGAGTGTGTCCTTGCTGACCCTCCTGACGCCCACCTCGCCGGCCGCCTCGGCCGTGAGGTTGGGGCTCCAGGCGATGACGTCCATGCCGAACGCCTGTCCGTAGGCGGCGACGCGGCGCCCGATCTTGCCCAGGCCCAGGACACCCAGGGTCTTTCCTGCAAGCTCAAATCCCACGGTGGACTGCCAGTGCCCGTCCCGGAGGCGCCGGTCCTCAAACGGTATGCTCCGGGCAAGCGCGAGCAACAGGGCCCACGTCAGTTCCGGGGCTGCGGTTGGAGAACCGCCGGTCCCGCAGACGGCTATGCCCAGCTCCTCCGCCGCGGGAATGTCGATGGACTGATTGGCCATCCCGGTGGTCACCAGCAGTTTGAGTCCGGGTAGTTGCGCCAGCCGCTCGCGGCCGAACCAGGTCCGTTCCCGCATGGCGATGATGATGTCGAAGCCGCGCAGGCTGGCGACGACGTCGGCATCGTCCTTCAGGGGCCGGTCGAAGAAGGTGACGCTGACGCCGTCGGCGGCAAGCTGCTCCCAGGACGCGTAATCCCGGGCGACAGACTGGTAATCGTCCAGGATGGCGAGGCGCATGGAGGAATCCTTCGGCATAGGCAGCGTGCGGTCAATGCTGTCAGGCTACCGTTTCTGATCATCCCGCTGGCGGTTTAGCTGCCGAGGGTTCACTGGTGCTGCTGTTGGTGGTGCTCCAGCTAGCGAGAAAATCCAGTTGGTCCTGGGCGTGGCTGCCGGCCTCGGCGGTGTAGGCGATCAGTGTCAGTCCTTCGCCGGGGAGCTCGAGGGCGTCGCCGGTGAGTTCGATGTCGCCGACCAGAGGGTTGTGCATGGTTTTGCGGGCCGTGCGGTGGAAGCGGACGTTGTGCCGAGCCCATCGCGTGGAGAACTCGGTGCTGCCGGCGGCGAGGTCGCCGATGAGGTGGTTAAGTGCCCGGTCACGCGGGCTCCGGCCGGATTCGGCGCGCATGGCCGCGGCGAAGTCGTCGGCGAGGGTTTCCCAGTCAACGAAGAAATCGCGGGAACGCGGGTCCAGGAACATGAACCGCGCCAGGTTCAGCGGCAGTGTGGCGGGGCTGAGGATGTCCGTGTAGAGGGCGTAGCAGAGGTTGTTGGCGGCCACGACGTCCATGCGGGAATTTCGGACATAGGCAGGCGTTCCGGTCATCCCGGCCAGGAGCCGTTCGATGCTGGGGCGCAGTTCAGTCCGTGCCCGCCGGACACCGGATGACGGGGCCGGAGCGGCGGCTTTGGCGAGGTCGAACAGGTGGGCGCGCTCCGCCTCGTCGAGCTGCAGGGCGCGGGCGAGGGAGTCGAGAACGGACTCGGACACTCCGCGCAGGTTTCCGCGTTCGAGGCGGGCGTAGTACTCGGTACTCACTCCGGCGAGCATGGCCACTTCCTCGCGCTTGAGTCCGGCTACCCTCCGGGTTCCTCCGTAGGCGGGCAGCCCTGCCTGGGCAGGGGTGATGTGCGACCGCCGGCTCCTGAGGAACTCGCGGACGTCTTTCGTAGTGTCCATGCCTCTACGCTACGGCGGGAAGGGCCGCCCTAACAGGAACTGCCAGTACACCGCACAGCAGAGACTCCCACGCGGGCAACGGGACTGGTTTTCTTGAATCAGCAGCTTCACGCCTATCCAAGGAGCACACCGTGCATCTCGCAGTTCCCGGTCCCACGTCCAAGGGGCCCGCCGATAAATTCATCGGCGACGTGTACCTCAACGCGCTGCACGCCGGCGAACAGCCCTCCCGCCTGAGATCGGCCATGGTGCGGTTTTCTCCCGGAGCCCGCACACACTGGCACTCGCACCCCGTCGGCCAGACCCTGCACTGCACAGACGGCATGGGACTGGTGGCGAACCGAGACGGTGAGGTCATCCTCCTGCGTGCCGGAGACACGGTGCACACCCCGGCCGGGGAGGAACACTGGCACGGCGCAACGCAGGACAGCCTGATGTGCCACCTGGCCCTGGTGGAGCACGAATCCGGTCAAACCGCGACGTGGCTGGAACCCGTCACGGAGCTCGAATACCAGGCCGCCCACTCCAAACACACCCGCTAACTCCACCGAACAACGCTAAGGAATCTCAGTGAAAAGTGTCACCCTCAACAACGGCGTCGAAATGCCGATCCTGGGCTTTGGTGTCTTCCAAATCCCCGAAGAGGAAACCCAGACCGCGGTCGAAGCGGCCTTGGCCGCCGGATACCGGCATCTGGACACCGCCGCGTCCTACGGTAACGAAGCAGCCGTCGGCGCGGCCATCAAAGCCAGCGGCATCGCCCGCGAGGACCTGTTCGTCACGACGAAACTCTGGATCCAGCACGCACCCGCGGGCAGCGTCTATGACGACAGCCGGCGCTCCTTCCATAACTCGCTTCAACGGCTGGGCCTGGATTACGTGGACCTCTACCTGATCCACCAGCCCTTTGGGGACTACTACAGCGAATGGCGCGCCATGCAGGACCTGAACAAGGAAGGCCGGGCCCGTGCCATTGGTGTCTCGAATTTCCACCCTGACCGGCTGGTGGACCTGATCGACCACAACGAGATCGTTCCGGCAGTGAACCAGATCGAGACCCACCCCTTCCACCAGCGGGCCGCCGATCAGGAGCTGATGCGCGGGCGCGGGGTCCAGATCGAGTCCTGGGGGCCGTTCGCCGAAGGCAAGAACAACCTCTTTTCCGATCCTGTCCTCAGCGCTATCGCTGCTGCCCACGGCAAGTCGGTCGCGCAGGTGGTGCTGCGCTGGATGATCCAACGCGACGTCGTCGTGATCCCCAAATCCGTCCGGCCGGAGCGCATGGCCCAGAACCTCGACGTCTTCGGGTTCACCCTGACCGAGGAGCAGATGAACCAGATCACCGCCCTGGACACCGGTGCCAGCCTCTTCTTCGACCACCGCGACCCCGCCATGGTCAGTTGGCTGGGCGGGCGCCGGTACAGCTAACGCAGGACACCCATGAGCACCCCTCTGTTGAACATCAGCCGGCGGTCCGCCCTTCGCGGGGCGGCCGCCGGCCTGACCGGAGCCCTGCTGACCGCCGGAACAGCAGGCTGCACTCCAGGAAGAGACACCACAGTGGCCTCCACGCCATCGCAGGCGCCAGCCGGTCCCCCACAGAGCAGCCGGCGCATACTGTTGGCCTACTTCTCCCGGGCAGGCGAAAACTACTACTACGGAGGCCGTACAAACCTCGACGTCGGCAACACCGAAGTGCTCGCTGGCATGATCAGCGCGCTGGTTCCCTGCGACATGCACCGCATCGAGGCGGCAGAGCCCTACCCGGACGGGTACGACGCCACCGCGGCCCGGAACGTCCGCGAACAAAATGGGGACGCCCGTCCCGCGATCGCCAACCCCCTGCCTGCCATCGACCAGTACGGCTCGGTCATCCTGGCCAGCGGGATCTGGAACGTCAGGGCACCGATGATCATGGCCACGTTCACCGAAAGCTACGACTTCACCGGCAAGACTGTTTTTCCCGTCACCACCCATGCCATGAGCGGACTCGGCACGGCGCCCCGTGACTACAGGGAGTCCTGCCCGGGTGCAACGATTGCCGAAGGCCTCGCGGTGAAAGGCGAGGAAGTGCGCGGCGCAGCAACAGACATCAAGGCCTGGCTGCAGGCGACGGGCCTCCTTACCTGAACAACCGGCTTCAGGCCCGGCACCTATGCCGACCAGGCAAAGGGCGCCGAGAAGGAGTTCTTCCCGGCGTTGTCCCAGGTCATCCCGAACACATCGACGCGGCCGGTGCTGGCGGTGCCGGCTGCCAAGGTGTCGGCAGGAAATCCGATCCCGCTGACTTTCACCCCGAGCTCCGTGCGGTCCATGGGAGACACGAAGTCCTCGACCGCCATGTCCACGGCACTGCCGATCCTGACCCGATGCCGGCGCCCATCGTTGGCGTAGGCCATCTCCAGGGACTCCATTCCGGCCATCTCACCGATCAGGGCGGCCAGATTCTCCATCGGCCCGCCAAGCTGTCCGCCGAAGACCGCGCCCAGCGCCTCGGCCTGCCCGGCTGAGGCGGCTGCGTCCATCAGGAGTCCGACCTTCCAGCCTCCGCCACCCATCAGTGCGGGTGTGTCGGCGACGACGCAGACGGTGAGGCCGCCGACGTCGACGCCGTTAACGTCGCCGGTGTCCACGTGGAAGGCCAGTGCCACCTGGCAACGATCGTTATCCGCCGATACGGTCAACCCGGAGGTCGCGCACGGGCAGACCATATCGCAGTTGCAATTCTCGAAATACGTACCCTCTAAACGCCACGACATTTTGCGGCTCCCTTCGAAGTGGTACCCCCCAAAACAAAGTCTCCTCCGGCCCATCACCTCGGTCAACGGCTTGAATCGAGCCTGTTGCGGCGGTCAGTGAAGCCACCCGGCGAACATGCAGGTGGCCCCCGGTTTGTACTGCCGGGGGCCACAGCTTCGAACTATGTGCGCTGGAAGATGTTGAGAATGTTGCCCTCCGTATCCAGGAACCAGGCCCCCTTGCCTGTCGGCAAGGTGGCGATGCCGTTCTCAGTCTTCAGGCCCGGGAAGTCGTATTCCTCGAAGGTAGCTCCGCGGCCCCGCAGCTCTTCGACCTCGGCTTCGAGGTTGTCCGTCATCCAGCCCAGCTGGGTGTTCTTTGCGGTGCCCGCGTTGTCGGACTGGTACAGCAGGAAAGCTGTTCCCTTGCCGCAGCGGAACATCAAATTTTCGGCGTCCATGACCTCCGGATCGTCCAGTCCCACGACGTCCCGATAGAAGTCACGTGCCCGGGCGATGTCCTTGGCAGGGAGGACCGCGGCGACTTCACTGTCCTTGAGCATGTCGAATTCTCCTAGTTTGAAGCGATCGAGATGCCCGCCCCGAAGGAGGTGCCTGCGGGGCGGCTGTGCCGGCTCCCGCCGGCTCCCGGCTGTATTGGATGATCCGGGACGGTGCCGGGGAGGCCTGCGTCGCGGCTAAATCAACAGCCGTCCCTGGGTCTTCCCAGCGTTCATACCGCCATTATGGCCGCTGTTCGGGCTCCCGGATATAGCCAGGAAATAGGAGGCCGACGGCGGGTCTCACTCCCGTCGTCGGCCTCCGGTACGGCTGAACTCACCGCGAAGGTCTGACCACCATCGCGGAGCCGCCGCCGCGCCTCACCGGTTCAGCAGCGGCCACCATGCGCCCGTTCGGCTTGAACTCGATGGCAGTGGCAGCACCGATTTCCGCCGCCGATGTGAAGGCATCGCCCGATGGCGTGAATTCGTGTCCGAACGGTTTCAGCTGCTCACCGTAGGCCTCGATAAAGCCGGGCTCGGCCGTGACCTTTGCCGTGTTCCGCTGGGCAGCGCGGGGCGCCGCGATGGCCTCCGAGATGTCCATGCCCAGGTCCACGCGGTTCAGGATGGTCTGGAGGACGGTGGTGATGATGGTTGATCCGCCGGGCGAACCGAGTGCCAGGAACGGATCGCCGTCCTTCAGGATGATGGTGGGCGACATCGAGGAACGCGGGCGCTTGCCCGGCTGGATGCGGTTCGGGTCGTCCTCCTTGTAGACGGTGCTGAAGTCCGTCAGCTCGTTGTTGAGCAGGAATCCGCGTCCCGGCACCACGATGCCGGATCCCCCGGTCTGCTCGATCGTGAGGGTGTACTCCACTACGTTGCCCCACTGGTCCGCGACCGTCAGGTTGGTCGTGGAGATGTTTTCAGTATCCGTCTCAGCGGCGGGCGCTGCAGCGGCGGCCGGGCACGCGCCGTCGTACGAGGAGATGTCCCCCGGGTCGACGGGCTTCGAAGCAGCCTTGGCCGGGTTGATCCGGCATGAGCGCTCTTTCCCGAACACCGGGTCCGTGAGCTCGTCGGTGGGGACGTTCACGAAGGCGGGGTCGCCCACGTATTTCGCCCGGTCAGCAAAGGCCAGGGCGCTGGCCTCAAGGTAGTGGTGCAGGGCGGCCGGATTCTTGCCGCTGGCGTTGCCCATCTCCGAAAGGTTGAAAGGCTCCAGGATGTTCAGCGCCTCGCCCACGGTGGTGCCGCCGCTGCTCGACGGCGCCATGCCGAATACGTCCAGGCCCCGGTACTCCACGTGCGTGGGGTCCTGGTCCAGGGCCTCGTAGGCTGCCAGGTCCTTCGTCGTCATGTGGCCGACCGGGACGGGCAGCGTGGTGCCGGCGGTCTTCGGCGGCGCCTTCACTGCGGCGACGATCTCGTCCGCCACGGGGCCTTCGTAGAAGCCATCGGTCCCCTCCTCCGCGAGGAGCTCATACGTCGCGGCAAGGTCGGGGTTCCGGAAGACACTGCCGACGGCGGGCGCGCTGCCGCCGGGGAGGTAGAGGCTGCTCGTGGACGTAAACGCCGCAAAGCGCTTCTCGTTGTCGAGGGTCTGCTGGCGGAAGGTCTCGTCCACCACGAAGCCGCGGGTGGCGACATCGATGGCCGGCTCGAGGGCGTCGCCAAGGTCCAGGGTGCCCCAGCGTTCAAGCGCGCGCTCCCACGTGGCGGGGGTGCCGGGTACGCCGACAGAGACGCCGCTGGTGACGAGCTCGGGGGTGAAGGGGTAGGGCTTGCCTGTCGCCGGGTCGATGAAGGCGTCGTTGGGCATCTTAGCCGGCGCGGTTTCCCGGCCGTCGATGGTGCCGACTTCACCCGTTTTCGCATCGTAGAAGACGAAGTAGCCGCCCCCGCCGATCCCTGCACTGTAGGGCTCGGTCACGCCCAGTGTCGCGGCCGCGGCGACGGCGGCGTCCGCGGCATTGCCGCCCTTGCGGAGCACCTCGATCGCCGCCGCGGAGGCGTCCGGGTCAACGGTGCTGACCGCGCCGCCGTAGCCGGTGGCGGTGGGCTCCTTCTTGACCTCCCGCGGATCAGCGAACGCAGGGTTCATGACGGCGCCGCCCGTCACGCTCATGGCCAGGACCGCCGTGAGGGCGGCAATTCGACGTCTCACCTTAGGCATGATGACTCCCGAGTCAGGGTGGTGCGGAGTGGGGTGATCGCCACGTTACTCCGGCCCGGAGTGACACTCAACACTCAATTTATTGGCCGGGCGTTTAGCCCCCGATGTGCCACCCGTCGAGGACAACACGGCCACGGGGCGATGCCAGCGTCGCGGTGAGCGGCGACTGCTGCACGGCGTCGGGCGGGATGGTTCCATCGGTCGGGTCATTGTCAACGGACGGAAGCCGGAGCATGTCGGCCGCCTGCAGCGGGATGCCTCGCAGCACCAAGTTCCGCAACGAGAGGAGCGTGGGCGGCAGGTGGGCACACGGATGTTCGCCTTGCCATTCGATCAGGCTGGGCAGTGCGCCCGCGCATTCCAGACGGCCGTCGTCGCGGACCGTGATGCGCCACTTCAACAATCCGTAGGGGGTTTCCCGCTGAGCTGTGAGCAACTCGCCCGGGTGGAGGGCAAGCCTGGCAAGTTCCTGACAGAGCGTCTCGATCTTGTGCGTGCGAGCCACTGCGTGCACCAGCCGCGGCGAGTCGCGGATGGCCTCGCGCAGTTCCGGGCGGTCAAGCCCGAACCAGCGGACCCTCCCCGGCGGCGGCGCATCGGGATCGATCGCGATGACCTCGAGGTAGCAGCCGGGGAAGTTCTCGCTGCTGATGTCCATGACTTGGTTGTGGGTGCCCATCAAGGGATGCTTGCCACCGCCGGCGGGCCGGACACCGAACGTTGCTGCGCACCACGCCGCGCCTTGCTCCAGCGAATCGGCGGCGATGACCACGTGATCGATACGGGGGCTCACAACTCGGCCTTGCCGTCGGGGGCGTTGGCCGCATCGGCCGGGGATCCCTGCCGGCGGCTCGCTACCAGGAACGGTACGGCAATCAGCTGGATTGCGCCGCCGATTGCCAGCGAGGCCGCATATCCATAGGCGTCGGCCGCCCGGCCAAGCAGCGGCTGGACCACCACGCCGCCGCTTGAACCAATGAGCGAATCGAAACTAAGCACCGTAGCCCGCTGCTTCGAGGCGATCATGTCGTTCAGGTAGGCCTGCCGCACGGGAACGCCCGCGGCGTCCACCACCGCCCAGAGGGTCAGCAGCGCCAGGGCCGCCCAGAACACCCGGGTGAACCCGAGGACCACCAAAATCACTGCAGCGAATCCGACGCTGATCATCAGCACGGTGGTGCGCTTGCGGACAAGGCGCCGGATCCGGGGCGCCAGCCAGCCGCCGAGAACTTCGGCCCCGGCCACAACAGCCGCAGCGAGCCCCGCCACGGAGTAGGCGCGCGGGTCCCCGAAAAGCTCGAGGAGGTAGGGCTGCAGCGCGTAGAACACATAGATCCCGACGCCGGCATTGAACGGCCCGGCCAGCATCACGTAACGCACGGGCGGGTTCTTCAAACCGTTCTCGATGGAGGCGGCGAGCACGGTACGGACCGCCCGCAAAGGGCCGGCCGAGCGCTCGGGTGTGAACCCGACGTCGTGCATCAGGCGGAACGCCACCAGGAACATGGCCAATAGCACGCCCACACGGATCAGGAAGGGGACGCCCAGGTTGGTGACCTGGGCGATCACGCCCCCGGCCACCGAGCCGACGAGCATCGCAACCCCGGAAACCATCACCCCGCGGCCCAGCACCGCCTCCATCCCGCCTTCATAGCCCTCGAAACGCAAGGCGTCGACGAGCCAGGCCTCCACTGCCCCCGAAAAGAAGGTGAAGCCCAGGCCGAGCAGGACCGACACCAGCGCCCACCACCAGAAAGGGGCCGACAGTTGCCAGAGCAGGTAGTAGAAGTAGGTGGAGACGGCGAGGGTGACCGTGCCGAGGAGGAATGAGACACGGCGCCCCCAACCGTCCGCCACCACTCCGGTGGGCACCTCGAACAGCACCATGCCCACCGTGAAGAAGGCGTTGGCGGCAAAGGCTTCGAGGTTGCTGAGCCCGGCACCCAGCAGGAAGAGCGTGTTGATGCCCCAGATGAACGACGCCGCAACGGTATTGCCCAGCGTCAACGTCAGATAGATGCGCTGAATCTTTCGGGCGCCGGCGCTCATCGCGTTGACGTCCCCGCTAGGGCGAGGTAGGAGCACGAGCCCATTCTCGTCCGGTTAGCCTGCGTGCACCAGTGCAGATGCTGCCGGATCCGCGGCACGCTCCGCTACGGCATCAGGCGAGGCGGCTCCGGACGATCTCGCTGACGGTCTTGCCGTCAAACCGTCCCGCGACCTTGGCGGTGACCGGCTTCATCACGGCGCCCATCTGCCGGATGGACGGTTCCTGGCCGTCGGCCTTCAGCGCCGCGATTGCCTCGTCAACAATCGCTTCGACCTCTTCACGGGTCAGAGCCTTGGGCAGGTACGCCTCGATGATCTCGGCTTCGGCGATTTCCGCCGCGGCCCGCTCAGCCTCGCCGGCTTCCGTGTAGATCTTCGCGGTGTCACGGCGTTTGGCGGCTTCCTTCTGGAGCAGCCCGGTGATCTGGGCATCGTCCAGTTCGATCGGGGTCTTTCCCGATTTCTCGCGTGTCTCGATCTCGCCCAGGACGTTGCGCACCGTGGTCAGCGCCACCTTGTTCCGGTCTTTCATGTGGATCACAACATCGCCGTGGAGGCGTTCTTTGAGCGTGCTCATGGTGTTCTCGTTTCGTTGGCTTTGCCTCCATTGTCCCCGCTCGCCGCCGCCTCCGCTGCCTTCTGCCGCGCCCTACTTCACCTGCTTGCGCAGGGCACGGCCCAGACGGGCCGCAGCTTCCTCGAGTTGCGGCTCGCTGACATGCATCCAGGCAACGTGATTATTCACCAAAGGGCCTATACCGTCTAAGCCTGAACATGGCGTCACGAAATCCCGGATCCAATCGAACAACTTCTTTGTATCCTCCGACGGCCTCCGTCAGGCGCCCCGATCTTTCAGCCTTACGTGCCATCGCATAAATGATCTCTTTGTGGGCACGACTAACAAGTCCGCTTGGATCCGTGGCTGATGAATCCAAAGCCACCAAATCCCGGTGAAGGGCAAGGACTGAGCGCCAGTCACCCATCTCGGCGTGCTGCCACATCAGCTTGCGCAGATCCGCAAGCCGTTGTCGTCGCTCACATGATTCACGGCGGGGACCAGCATCCTGGAAGTCCGGGTCGTCCTGTATGCGTTCGTATCCCCGCGCTGCAACTGCCCAATCCCCGACGTTTTGGGCTTGGCGGGCAGCGTAGTAGATGTCGACGAACTCCTGGCTTTGTCGGGCGCCGGCCAGAAGGGCAGCTGCGTCGCGGAATTCCGTATCGAGCGTCAGCAAGTCACCCAGCAGACTGATGGCGGTTGGATATTGCTTCTCGCGAAGCGACGAAAGCGCTCGCTCGTACAAGGCCAATTTCCGCGGCTCTTCTGTACCGTGGTCGATTGGAGAACTCCTCGGAGCTGGAGGGATGAGCCCCGCGCCGGAGGTCACCCCGGTGAGATTGAATAGCCGTGTAGCATCACCGCGTACATACAGTACTGGGGTTACCCATTCAAAAGTTCCTAGCCCCATTATCGATCTGCGTCCGCTATTGGCAGCCCTATCGATGTCTCGGCCGTGAGCGAGGGCGCCATAGAAGCCTCGCGAGAAGGCGATTGCGGCGCTATCTGTAACAGTGAACTGCATGGCTGCCACAGCACTGATTCCTCCGCGGACCAGAGCCGCGGCAGTTCCAGAGAAAAGATCATCCTTCCCGATTCCCCTGAGGAACAGGAATTGAGTACCACCAAGCGCGGTGTGGGCTCCGCTTCCCTCAGTAGCTGCAAAAGACGTGACGATTCGACCATGGATGATCGCCCTGTGGCAGATTCCAGCGCAAGAAGGCCTTCCTGCCTGACCACGTCGTAGTCCCCGTGGCCAATAAAATGCACAACATGCCACGGCCCGTCCAGCAACGCGGACTGGATCCCATCCCAGGTAGCGTTAGGCACCCAGCGAAGCTCGATTAACCCGGCAGAAATCGGCTCAGCAAGTGCCGTCGTGAGGTTTTCCTTCTCGGCCTCAGTGTCGAGTGCTGGCAAGTCACGGACCGACGGGACAACGCCGAGGATCCGCAGTGGCGGTTCAACGGCCAGTGGACGATAGCTGTAATCGGCCGCGGGGACGCGTCGGAGCAAGGGCAACTCATGACAGAGGTAAGATTCGGTTTCTCGGTCATAGAGCATCTCCCACGGCAGTGCCACCAACTCCGGGGCCCCCAGCCTGAGTACCACCCGCAGCGGGTGACCACTATTCTGTGCTGCGCCCAGGCTCGCCCGATATGTTCCCTTTACGGCGCCCGTAAATAGGGCATTAAACATCTTCTCGCCCACGTCATGCAGGGGTTGTTCCGAAATAGGTATTGTGCGTCGGGCAGAGACCGCCGACGCGAGGACAGTGGCTTCCAAATCAGAAATTCGAGCAAGGATAGCATCGACATCCAGCCGAATCCTGGAGGAAGTTTCACCTCCCGAAGGCGCGTGGACAACTCGGACAGAATAGTTGCCTCTCCGGGAACCGGAGGTGATTTCCAGTTCAATGTCTCCGTCCACAGCGACCTTCTCATGCGCACATGCGAACTTTCACCCATCAGGGCCTTATGGAAATCCTGATGTCCCATAAGACTGGCCCACGAAACGATGCACCACAAGACCATCCAGAATGCCAACCCTTTGACCTCATGTCAGTACAAAGTCTTGACTCTTTCGTTAGAGCGCTCTAACGTTGATGGCAGCACGTGACCTGGCGCACTCGCCGGGACCCCCACCGACGGTCCAGTTGGACGGGCCAAACGATCTGAGGAAGTCAACAATGTCGTTGCACGCAGCACACCCCATCGCACCGGGAAACAAGCCCGGATCCAAACATCGCGGGTATCTGACCCGCCTTACTGTCATCTCCACCCTGGGCGGCCTACTGTTCGGCTACGACACCGGGGTTATCTCGGGCGCATTGCTCTACATGCAGGATTCACTGAGCATGAGCCCGGTCGAAGAAGCCACCGTGGTCAGCGCCCTGCTGTTCCCGGGTGCTGCGGTCGGCGCGCTGAGCGGCGGCCGGCTGGCCGACACACTCGGCCGCCGCGGCACGCTCCTCATTTGTGCCCTGCTTTTCCTGGTCGGCGCCCTGGGTTCCGCCATTGCACCGAACGTCGGCTTCATGGTGATGGCCCGAGTGGTCCTGGGCCTCGGCGTTGGAGCCGCAGCCGTCACCTGCCCCCTCTACCTGGCGGAAATGGCGCCGGCACACCTGCGCGGCCGCATGGTTACCATCAACGAACTGATGATCGTGACCGGCCAGATGCTTGCCTTCGCCATCAATGCCCTTCTTGACACGCTGATCCACGATCCCGAGGTCTGGCGCCTCATGCTGGGAGTGGCCTCCATCCCCGCAATCGCCCTGCTGATCGGCATGCTCATCCTGCCTGAATCGCCCCGCTGGTTCGCGATCCGGGAACGGTTTGCGGACAGCCGTCGCATCCTTGACCTCAGCCGCAGCCCCGAGGAAGCCGAATCCGAATACAAGGAAATCGTCGAATCCGCCACCACCGCAAAGACCGAACGGTCCCACGCATGGCTTGTCCTGAAGAGCAATCCGTGGATGCGCAAGCTGCTGTGGATCGGCATCGGCCTGGCCGTGGTCCAGCAGGCAACCGGCATCAACACGGTCAACTACTACGCGCCCACTATCCTGGAGCGCAGCGGGCTGGGAGTCAGCGCATCCCTGGTAGCCACCGTCGCCGTGGGCGTGACCTCCGTATTGATGACTGTGCTCGGCATCTACCTGCTCGGCTTCATCGGCCGGCGCCGCATGCTGGTCATCGGGTTCTCCGGCGTTGTCGCCTCCCAGGCGATCCTCGCCGTCGTCTTCATGCTGCCGCAGTCGGATTTCGTCAGCTACACCATCCTGGCCGCCATGATGCTGTTCGTCGCTTTCGTGCAGTGTTTCATCGGCACCTGCGTCTGGCTCCTCCTTTCCGAAATCTTCCCGATGGCCATCCGCGGCTTTGCCATGGGGATCGCCGTCTTTGCCCTCTGGACTGTCAATGCCGGCATCTCCTTCCTGTTCCCGATCCTCGTTGTGGCACTGGGCTCCACGGGAACCTTCGCGGTCTTCGTCCTGGTGAACGTCGCCTCCCTGGTCTTCGTATCCAAATGCGTTCCCGAGACCAAGGGCCAGTCGCTGGAAGAACTGGAGGTGCATTTCCGCACCGGCAGCCTTCCCGTCATCACGCCCGCGGTGGCCTCCGGCGCAAAGGCCGGCGCCTAGTAACAGTTTGTCCGTCTCCATAGCCAGGCCACTGTGACGATCGCGGCCGGGGCGGCTGCCTGCCGCCCCGGCCGCGATACGCTTACGTGCAGAATGCGGCGGATCGGCGGGGAGTGAATTGAAGCACCAGGAAGCGGCGAAACGCCCCACTATTTACGACGTCGCGCGGGTGGCCGGCGTCTCCCGTGCCCTGGTGTCGCTCGTGCTGCGGGGCTCCCCCAAGGTCAGCGCTGGAAAGAAGCAGGCAGTTGCCGAGGCCATCGCCGAGCTCGATTACCGGCCCAGCAACGCGGCGCGCTGGCTTGCCAGCGGCCGCACCCGGATTGTCGGGGTGCTGCTGGACGACCTGGCTAATCCCTGGTTCGTGGAACTGCTCGACGGCCTGCAGAGCGTGCTCGGGGAAGAGAACCTGCGGATGGTCCTCAGTGATCCCACCTATCTGGCCCGGCCCGATGAGAGCCCGGTGTCAGCGTTCATGGATCTCCGCGTGGACGGGCTCATTATTGCCGGCGACGTCCAGCCCGACGACGATCTGCTGCGGGCCACTGCGCACACACCGACCGTCGTGGTCGGCACCCGCACGTTCGAACTTCCCTCTGCGGACCTCGTCACCAACGACGACGTTGCCGGAGCCTGCGCCGCCGTCGAACACCTGATCAGCCTCGGCCACCGTGATATCGCCTACCTCACGGCCCCGACCGGGTCAGCCGCACTGCGTGCGGGCTCCTACCGGGACACGATGGCCCGCCACGGCCTGCAGGATCACATCCGCGTAGTGCAGACAGACCTCAGCGAACACTCCGGCTTCGAAGCAATGAACGGCCTCATTGACAGCGGCCGGACCCCCACCGCGGTCATGGCCACCAACGACGTCCTCGCCGTCGGAGCGCTCTCAGCCGCCGATGACCACGGCATCAGCGTCCCCTCCCGGCTTTCACTCGTCGGCTACGACAACACCTACCTGGCCGGAATCCGGCATCTATCGCTGACCAGCGTGGACCCCGTAAGCCGCGACGTCGGCATCCGCGCCGCCCGCCTGCTCCTCGAGCGCATGGCAGACCCGGGCCTGCCCCAGCGCACCGAAGTTCTGACCCCGCGCCTGGTGGTGCGGAACAGCACCGCCGCCGCCCCGACGGGCTGACGCGCCACAGCCTCGGGCCTCCTTTCATTCCCCGGTCCCATTCATCCCAGCAGTGCTTTCGTCGATGCGTGACGCACGTCATGGAAAATCCTTGACAAACTTGTACAACTCTTTCCATACTTGAAGGGAAGAGTTTCAACGAAGCAACTGGAGGACTGATGTCGGCAAAACTTACGGACGTCGCGAAGCTGGCAGGAGTATCACTGGCAACGGCGTCCCGGGCGTTCGGGGATCCCGGACGGCTGGCAGCAGACACTCGGCAAAAAGTCATGGCAGCGGCCGCTGAGCTGGGCTATGACGTGCCGGGCCTCAACGGCAGCAGGACGTTCGGCGTCATCGTGCCGGACATTTCCAACGCCGTCTTCGCAGCGCTCATCAAAGCCATCCAGAACCAGGCCTGGCATGGACGGCACCGGATGATCCTCGCCGACACCGCAGAGTCCTCGTCACGGGAACGCGAGCACCTGGAAGCCCTGGCACTCGGTACGGACGGCATCATCCTCTGCTCGCCCCGGCTTCCGTCCAAGGAGATCCACCAGCTTGCCGGCAACGCACCGCTGGTGGTCATCAACGGCGAAGCCGATCACGCGGCCCGAGTCCTGATGGAAGCCGGCGAAGGCCTCCGCCAGGCAGTGGAGCACCTCTTCGCCCTGGGCCACCGGAAGCTCGCCTACATTCCAGGACCGGCTTCGTCCTGGGCCAACGGCCAGCGGCTCGCCGCAATCACCCGTTTCTGTGCCGAGTGGGGCATTGACCTCGTCACCGTGGGGAACCAGAATGCCACGGTCGACGGCGGCCTCGCGGCTGCGGCCTCGGTGGTCGCCAGCGGCGCCACTGCGGTGATTGCCTACAACGACCTGGTGGCCATCGGGATGCTGGCAGGGGCACGCTCGCTCGGTTACCACTGCCCTGAGGACATCAGCGTGGTGGGCATCGATGACCTCGATATTGCCGCCGCCGCCGAACCGGGCCTCACGTCGATACGGGTTCCCATTGAGCGAAGCGGGTCCCTGGGACTCGAACTGCTCCTCGAACAGATGACCGGGAAGCCCACTGCCACCGAGGCAGTCCACCTCGGTTCACAACTCATCGTGCGCGGCTCCACCTTCGCTGCACGCACCGCAGACCAAGCAATCCAGGGAAAGTAACCATGAGAATTGTCATCGCCGACGCCAACCTGATGTCCCAACGCTCCACCTTCGAAGCCGCGTTGCCGGAGGGCGCCACGGCGTCCTGGCACGACAGCTGGAACGAACACTCGGTCCTCACCGATCTCAAGGACGCCGACGTTTATGTGGGACCGGTCTTCACCGGGGCCATGGGCGCGGTAGCCCCGAACGTCCGCCTGGTTCATGTGGCCGGCGCGGGCTACGACGGCATCGAGGCCGGCGCGCTGCCGGCCGGAGCTGTCTGCGCCAACACGTTCCATCACGAAAGCTCCATTGCCGAGCACATCACCGCCGTCCTCGTGGCCCTTCGCCGGAACCTGATCGGACAGGACGCCGCCCTGCGCACGGGAATATGGTCCTCCTCCGTCTACTCCGCGGACATCCGCCAGCCGGAAACGCTGCGCGGTGCGGTCTTTACTTTCCTGGGCTTCGGCCACATCGGCGGCGCCGCCTGGAAGCTGCTGCAGGCGTTTGGTGCCGAGGGCATCGCCATCACCCGGAGCGGCTCGGTGGATCCACTGGCGAACTCGCTCCGCTGGGCCGGGACCACGGAGCGGCTGGGCGAAGCCCTCAGTGAATCGGACATCCTTGTCATCAGCATCCCGCTGACGGAGGAGACCACCGGCCTTGTGGGCGCCGTCGAACTCGACAACCTTGGCCCCGACGGGCTGCTGGTCAACGTTGCCCGCGGTCCGGTTGCCGAGGAGAGTGCGCTCTACGAGGCACTGAAGGACCGCAGAATTGCCGGCGCCGCCATCGACACCTGGTACCAGTACCCGGGGCCCGATGGCCGCGGCGAACCCTCTGCCCTGCCCTTCGGCCGGCTGGACAACATCATCATGACCCCGCATTCCTCCGGCGTCACGGCGGAAACCTTCCGCGGCCGCGCCCGGGAAATTGCCGAAAACATCACCCGCCTGTCCAAGAACGAACCAATCAAGAATGTTGTGATCTCCCGATGACCCGAAAAATCGTCGACGTCGACGTCCTGGTAACCAGCCCCAGCCGAAACTTTGTCACCCTCAAGATCACCACCGATGACGGCATCGTCGGCTGGGGCGACGCCACACTGAACGGCCGCGAACTGTCCGTGGCCAGCTACCTGCGCGACCACCTCGCGCCCGCCCTGCTTGGGCGGGACGCTGACCGGATAGAAGACACCTGGCAGTACTTCTACCGCGGTGCCTACTGGCGCCGCGGGCCGGTGACCATGGCCGCCATCGGCGCGATCGACCTTGCCCTCTGGGACATCAAGGGCAAGGCCCTGGACGTCCCCGTCTACCAGCTGCTGGGCGGCGCAGCCCGCGACAAGATCCTCACCTACACCCACGCGACCGGCTGGGACCTGCCGGAACTCCTGGACTCCGTGGACCAGCGCCGCGAACAAGGATTCCGGGCCGTCCGAGCACAGTCAGGCGTCCCCGGCCTGGACAAGGTCTACGGCGTCACCAAGGGCGCCGCCAGCTACGAACCCGCCGGGCGCGGCGCCGGCCCGGTCGAAGAGGACTGGGACACTTCCGCCTACCTTCGCCACGCCCCAAAGATTCTCTCCGCCGTCCGCGAGCATGTCGGGCCCGAGCTGAAGCTGCTCCACGACGTCCACCACCGGCTCAACCCCACCGAAGCCGCCCGCCTGGCCCGATCCCTGGAAGACGTGGACCTGTTCTGGCTAGAAGACGTGACCCCGGCAGAGAACCAGCGGCTCCTCCGCACGCTGCGCCAGCAGACCACCATCCCGCTGGCCATCGGCGAAGTCTTCAACACCGTCTGGGACTGCGAGCAGCTCATCACCGAACGGCTCATCGACTTCATCCGCACCGCCGTCGTCCATGCCGGAGGCATCTCCCACGTGCGCAAGATCCTCGCTCTGGCGGAGGTCTACCAGATCAAGGGTGCCCCGCACGGGCCCTCTGACGTCTCCCCCATCAATCTCTCCGCCTCGCTGCACCTGGGCCTGGCCACCAGCAACTTCGCCATCCAGGAATACATGGGTTACGACCCCCTGGTCTCCGAGGTCTTCCGTTCCAGCTTCCGCTTCGAGGACGGCTACCTGCACCCAGGAGACGAACCCGGCCTCGGCGTTCAGGTGGATGAAGCAGCCGCTGCCCGCTTCCCCTACAAGCAGGCCTACCTTCCCATCGCCCGGGAGCTCGACGGCTCCATGAAGGACTGGTGACCATGACCCGCCCCCAGCCTGCTCAGCTGACGGCGTCCACGCCCGGCATCGTCCGGCGGGACACTGTCCCGGCCCCCGGCATCGTCCACCTTGGCCTGGGAAACTTCCACCGCGCCCACCAGGCTGTCTACACCGATGCCGCCATCAGTGCCCACGGCGGCGACTGGGGCATCATCGGAATATCCAGCCGCTCCAGCGCCATCACAGACGCCATGCACGCCCAGGACATGACCTACACGGTGGTGGAGATCTCACCCGAGGGATCAACCTTCTCCACGCCCAGAGTGCATTCGGATGCCTTTGTCGCAGCGGACAACCCCGAACGCGTCGTCGCCGAAATCGGCGCAGCGGCAACCCGGATCGTATCCCTCACTGTCACGGAAAACGGCTATACCTACAGCCCGGCAACCGGTTCACTGAATGTGGCGGACGCGGATGTGCAGCACGACCTGGCACAGGCCGCCGCCCCCCGCACCCCGATCGGCCAGATCGTCAGGGGCCTCCAGCAGCGGGCCCGGACGCATGGCAACCCGGTCACCATCCTCAGCTGCGACAACCTTTCGGACAACGGCCACCACACCTGTCGGCTGGTCCGCGAATTCACGTCGCTGCTGCCGGCCGCCGAAGCCACGGAAACACGTGAGTGGATCGATGCCAACGTGACGTTTCCGTCGTCCATGGTGGACCGGATCGTGCCCGCCACGACTGACCACTACCGCTCGCTCGTCGCCGACCAGCGAGGATACACAGACCGAATCCCCGTCCCAGCGGAGCCGTTCACCATGTGGATCCTGGAGGACAACTTCATCGCGGGCCGCCCGGTGTGGGAAGCGGGCGGCGCCATCTTCACCGACGAAGTCGCCGGCTACGAGCAGCTCAAGGTCAGGCTCCTGAACGGCACGCATTCGCTGATCGCCTACCTCGGCGCGCTGTCAGGCGCTGCGACGATTCCCGATTCCACGGCAACGGGGTACATCGAGGAGGCCGCCCGGAACATCCTGCGTCACGAGTACCTGCCCAGCGTGACGGTGCCGGCCGCCGTCGACGTCGACGCCTACGAAGCCCAGCTCTTCTCGCGGTGGCGGAATTCAGCGCTGGGACACCGCACCAGCCAAGTGGGCTCGGACGGGTCCGTCAAGCTCCGCCAGCGGATCCCCCTCCCCGCGATGCAAATGCTCGACGCCGGCGTGATGCCGCACTATCTTGCCCTCACCACCGCGGCTTATTTGTCTTGCATCGCGCCGCTGCACGGGTTCGACCCGGGCATCCATGCCCGCGAGATGCAGGATCCCGCCAGGCAATCGCTGCAGAATCTCGCCGCAGGGTCCGCGACCGGCGCCGAGCTCGCCGGAAAGGTCATCGGGCAGCTCCATCTCCTGGGCGATGAACTCGCCAACCGCCACGAGTTCATCCACCGAACAGGTGAACTCATCGACATCATCCACCAGCAAGGCCCGCTTGCCGCCGCCCGCGCGGCGGCCGATTCAACAGCCCTTCTTACCGCACAGACCCGGAGCATCCGATGACCACGCAAACCGCACGCCGCCCCGGCCGGCCGGCACTGCCGCGCACCACCGAGGCCGCCGTCCTGCACGGCGCCACAGACCTCCGGATCGAACAGAAACCGCTGAAAACGCTTGGTCCGGACGACGTCCTGGTGGAGATGCGCTCCGGAGGCATCTGCGGCTCGGACATGCACTACTTCGCGGACGGACGCAACGGCACGAATGAACTCCGCCAGCCCACAGTCCTTGGACACGAGGGGGCCGGCGTCGTCATCGCCGCAGGTGAGGCAGCAAACATTGCCGTGGGCACCGCCGTCGCGATTGAACCAGCCCTGCCGTGCCGGGAATGCCCCACGTGCCTCTCCGGCCGGTACAACGTGTGCGCCACCGGAACGTGCTTCGGCTCACCGCCCACGGACGGCCTTTTCGCCCGCCAGGTGGTGGTGCCCGCAGCTGCCCTCCACGCGCTCCCGGATTCAGTACCGGCGGAGATCGGAGCCGCAATCGAACCGCTGGCCGTTGCCGTGTGGGCCGTCGAACGGGCCCAGGTGCAGGCTGGCCACCGTGTGCTCATCACCGGCGCAGGCCCTATCGGCCTGCTCGTGGCGCAGGTTGCCGCAGTCCGGGGCGCAGCTGAGATCATCGTGACGGACGTCAATGACGACCGCCTGGCCGTTGCCGCCAAGTTCGGCGCCACCCGTACCATCAACACGGCCAACGAGGGCCTGGACCTGAAAGGCATGGACCGGCTGATCGAATGCTCCGGCAACCCCCGGGCGCTCAGCGACGGTATCTACACCCTCGGCCCCGCAGCACGCGCCACCGTGGTGGGCCAGGCTCGCCCCACGGTGGACGGTATCCCGCTCGGCTACCTCCAGCGCTACGAAATCGACCTGGTGACCGCCTTCCGGTATGCGCACGCGTTCCCGACGGCGATCGAACTCGCCTCCGCCGGGAAGGTGGACCTGCGGTCCATCATCACCAGCACCTACCCGCTTGCCGATGCCGCGGCCGCCCTCACCGCCCCGGTCACGGACCCGACCAACCTCAAGGTCCTCATCACTTACTAAGAAGCTCTCCACAACATGGTCCGGCCGTTGGCGCGGAACCCACACAGCACGTCCATTCAAAGGAGTATGGAAATGACTACAGCACATCCCCAAGCCACTCTCGTAGACCAGAAGAAGGTCCGAAAAGCGGCCCTGGCAGGCCTCATCGGCACCACCCTTGAACTCTACGACTTCGTTATCTACGGCACGGCCTCCGCGCTCGTCTTCAGCCACCTGTTCTTCCCGAATATTTCCCCCGCGGCCGCCCTGTTGGCCAGCTTCAGCACCTTTGCCGTCGGATTCCTGTTCCGCCCGCTCGGGGGCATCTTCTTCTCCCACTTCGGCGACCGGCTTGGGCGCAAATGGATCCTCGTCACCACCTTGCTGTTGATGGGCGGCGCCACCCTCGTCATCGGCCTGCTGCCGACGTTCGACCAGGTGGGCGTCCTCGCCCCGGTCCTGCTCTGTGTCTGCCGCGCAGCCCAGGGCTTCGGCGCCGGCGCCGAGCAGTCCGGCGGTGCCACCCTGCTGACGGAATCGGCTGCACCGGGCACCCGCGGCAAGCTGGCCTCCCTCATCATGGTCGGTGCCGCCGCCGGCACCGCACTGGGCGCCCTGGTCTGGATCGGCGCCCAGGCCCTGGCTCCGAACGACATGATGACCTGGGGCTGGAGGCTCGTCTTCCTGTCCAGCATCTTCGTCACCATCGCCGCACTGGTCATCCGCCGCAAACTGGATGAATCGCCGGTGTTCGAAGAAATCAAGCAGGCCCGCACCGAGCCGCCGGCACCGCTCCGGGAAGTCGCCAAATTCGGCAAGGCCAACGTCCTGCGCGTCATCCTGATGAACTTCGGCGTCAGCACCCAGTCCTACACCATCCAGGTGTTCATGGCCTCGTACCTGATCACTGTCGTCGGCACCGACCCCAAGTTCATCCCGCAGGTGCTCCTGATCGGAGCTCTCTGCGGAGGCGCTGCCGCTGTTGGCTTCGGGATGCTCTCGGACAAGATCGGACGACGCCGGGTGGTTTCCATCATCACCGGCGCACTGGTCCTCTTTCCGGCCCCGGCCTTTATGCTCCTCACCACCGGTTCGCCCATCGCCATCATGCTCGTGATCATTGTCGGCTTCATGCTCGCCTGCCAGGGAGTCGTCGGCGTCCACATGAGCTACTTCCCGGAAATCTTCGGCAGCCGCTACCGCTACGCCGGAGTTACGCTGGGCCGTGAATTCTCCTCCATCATTGGCGGCGGCATCGCACCGATGGTCTGCGCCGGACTCCTGGCCGTCTTCAGCAACTCGTGGGTTCCGGTGGCCATCTACATGTCCCTCGTCATGGCTGTCAGTTTCATCGCCACCCGGCTCTCACCGGAAACCCTGAACCGCGACCTGACTGACCCCAACGACGCCGGACGCGAGGGCCACGCACTCCCAGGGACCGCCGCCGTCGCCGAGTTAGCCGCCCAGCCGGTCAAGTAATAGCCGAGAAAGCCCGACGGCGGCAGCCGCCGCCGTCGGGCAGGCACACTCCAGCCGACCACCCCAAGAAGGAACCCATGCTGCGCCTCGAACAACAGGACACGACCTCCCGCCCGGCCCCGTCCGTCATCCTCCGCGACACGAGAGTGGTCGCCGTCCTCCGGGCGTCGCACGCCAGGGAATATGCCCCGGTCATCGAAGCCCTGCAGCAGGGTGGTGTGCTCAGCATCGAACTGACGCTGAGCACACCTGGGGTGTTCGACGAGCTTCCCCGTCTCCGGGAACACTTTGGCGACAGCCTGGAAATCGGCGTCGGGACCGTGACAGCGGCGCACGAAGCAGAAACGGCCCTGGACCTCGGCGCCGCCTACATCGTTACACCGGTCACCGACACCGACGTCATTTCAACGTGCGTCCGGCGGGGTGTACCCGTCTACCCCGGCGGCCTCACCCCCACGGAACTTCATGCCGGCTGGAAACTTGGTGCAACCGCAGTGAAAGTCTTCCCGGCATCCGTGGTGGGCGCAGGCTACGTCGGACAACTGCGCGGACCCTTCCCGGACATCCAGGTCATCCCCTCCGGCGGGGTGGACATCGAGGATGTACCGGACTGGATCAGTGCGGGAGCCCTTGCCGTCAGCCTCGGCGGGCCTCTCCTGGGCGATGCCTTCAAGGGTGGGGACCTTCGGGAGCTTACGGCCAGGTCACGGCGAGTCCGTGAGCTGGTCTGCCAGGCAACAGACCAGATGCGGGTAGAACAGATGGGCGCGCAGCGGTGAGCGCCTCACCTGGGCCCTACGTCCTTACCTTCGGCGAAACCATGGCACTGATGCGTGCCGACCAGGTTGGCCCCCTGGCCCATGCCTCCACCATGAGCCTCGGCATCGGAGGTTCCGAGTCCAACGTCGCCATCGGCTTGCAACGCCTCGGTGTGCAGTCCGTGTGGTGCGGACGGGTCGGCGCGGACTCTCTCGGCCAGCTGGTTGAACGCGAAATCAGGGCCGAAGGCGTGGACGTCCGCGCCGCGGTGGACCCCACAGCCCCGACCGGCTTAATGGTCAAGGAGCGCCGGACACCGGTCACCCAACGCGTCAGCTACTACCGGGCCGGCAGTGCCGGCTCGAGAATAGCGCCCGCCGACGTCGACGAACTGCTCATCGCACAGGCCGCACTGCTGCACGTCAGCGGAATCACTCCGGCGCTGTCCAGGCAGGCCGAAACAACCATCAGCTATGCGATCGCGGCGGCCAGGGCAGCCGGTGTGCCGGTTTCCTTCGACCTCAATTTCCGGTCCAATCTCTGGTCAAGGGATGGTGCCGCAGGCGCCTACCGGAACATCATCCCGCTTGCGGACATTGTGTTCGCGGGCGACGACGAAGCAGCGATTGCCGTCGGGACCGGCGAGCCCGAGGACCTTGCGCGGCGACTGGCTGACCTGGGTCCAGGCCAGGCGATCATCAAGCTCGGCGCGGAGGGCGCGCTCGCCCTGATCGACGGCCAAGTGTTCCGGCAGGAGGCAGTCAGTGTTGAGGCTGTGGACACCGTCGGCGCCGGCGACGCGTTCGTCGCCGGTTATCTGGCCGAATACGTCAGTGGCCGTGGTCCCGAGGAAAGGCTGAGGACGGCTGCGGCCACCGGTGCGTTCGCCTGCCTTGTGCCAGGCGACTGGGAGGGCTTCCCCCGGCGCGATGAACTAACGCTCCTCGATGCCAAGGAACCGGTCAGCCGTTGACCCCGAAGGAACCAGGGAACAATCCTTCAACAACGCCAGCGCGACCGGAAGGGCGCCAATCATGAACCGAGCACTCAGCCTGGTCGACGGCAAGGCGTGGGATGCAACTGAGTTCGGCTCCAAAGATGAGTCCTGGCAGGAACGGCGACGCCGCCAACTGGCCTGCCTTGGCTGCGGGGGCCGGGCCATGTTCAAGGCCGGGTTGCGGCGCGCGGCCTTTTTTGCCGCCAGGCACCGGCAGGACTGCCCGCTCTCAACAAAGGCATGGAGCGTCTTCCGGTACCTGCAATGACAGCACTTGTTGTCCGCAGGCACTTACATCCACCCAATCAGACCCGGAGCCCCGCATGAAAGAAATGAACCACCACAGCAGCAATAGCTTCTTCGTGGGCGCCTATGCTGCTGCTCCCAGCCTTACGAACTGGAACCCTGCCATGGAAGCCACGTTTCTGACACGGGTTCTTGGACTGGAGGGAGTCGCCGGACTGGAAGTGCCGTTCAACGGAACCCTGCACAAGGACGACGAACCCTGGTTCCTGAATCACCTTCCCAACGACGCCGAATATGTTGTGACCACGATTCCCGGAACTGTGGCCAGGCTCCACATTGACCCCGCCTTCGGCCTTGCCTCGACGTCCACCGCCGGCCGCAAGGCCGCGGTGGCGTTCGCCGGCGAAGCACTCGACGCCGCGCACCGGCTCAGCGCCCATACCGGCGGGTCCGCCGTTCGAGTCCTGGAACTGCACGCGGCACCCCTCGCCGACGGCGACCTGGCCTCCGTGGCAGCACTCACAGACTCACTCGTGGAGATCTCGGACTGGGACTGGCAGGGGGTGCAGATCGTCCTTGAACACTGCGACGCGTTCAACTCCGGCCGGTCTCCCGCGAAGGGCTTCATGACTTTGGAAGCGGAGGCGGAAGCTGTCAACCGGGCCAACGAACGCACTGGCCGCTCCATCGGGTTGGTCGTCAATTGGGGCCGGTCCGTTATTGAACAGCGGGCTGCAGGCGCCGCCGTCGAACATATCAGGTTCCTTCGGGACGCCGGCCTGCTCGGCGGCTTCGTCCTCTCCGGCTGTGCCGACGTCGACACCCGGTTCGGTCCCGCCTGGGCAGACGTACATGTGCCGCCTTCCCCGCCCGAAACCAAGGGCAATTTTGCCGGGCCCGGGGTCCTCGAAGCCGCTTCGTTAATGACTCCAGCCAGCATCAGGGAGTGCCTGGAGGCTGCAGGGACGGACCCGGGAACCGGCTTCCGCGGCATCAAAGTGGCTGCCCCGCCGCACTCCACCGTGGACGAACGGGTCGCCGTCATTGCCCAGACGCTGGCCATCGCGCGCCAACCGGGTTAGCAGAGCGCACCCGTCGTTCTTGCAGACCGGCCCCGCCTGACGCGTGATTACGGGTCAGACGGGGCCGGGGCCGGGGCCGGGGCCGGGTGATCATCACCCGGCTTCGACAGAGCAGCGGCTAGGGAATCGCCGCAACGGCGTCGATTTCGACCAGGAAGTCACCCAGGAACGAACCGACAGTGGTACGTGCCGGGTAGGGGGTTTCGACAAACCCTTCGTAGGTGGCGTTGAACCCGGGAAAATCCCGGCCGGGGTGGTGCAGATGCACTGTTGTTTTGACGACGTGGGAAAAGTCCAGTCCGTGTCCGGCCAGGACGCCGGCAAGGTTCTTCATCGCTTGGAGGGTCTGCTCCTCAATGGTGATGCCGACGGTCTCACCGGTGACTGGGTCGTGTGGTGTCTGGCCGGCAGTGAAGAGGAACCCGTTGGCGGCGATGGCCTGGGAGTAGGGACCGGCCGGGCTGGGCGCGAGGTCTGTGGTTACTTGCTGTCGAAACATGGAAATGGTTCCTTCGATATGGCCGGCGTCGTGGCACCGGCCGGTGTTGGTGATGTTCTCAGAGGACCTTGGAAAGAAAGGCCCGGGTGCGTTCGTGCTGGGGTGAGCCAAGGACCTGCTCCGGGGGCCCGCTTTCGACGACGACGCCCTGGTCCATAAAGACCACCTGGTCACTGACCTGGCGGGCGAAGCCGAGTTCGTGGGTGACCACCACCATGGTCATCCCGGCCTCGGCCAGTGACTTCATGACGTCGAGCACCTCGCCGACGAGTTCCGGATCGAGGGCTGACGTTGGCTCGTCGAAGAGCATGAGCTTGGGTTTCATGGCCAGCGCCCGTGCGATGACGATCCGCTGTTGCTGGCCGCCGGAGAGTTCCTGCGGGTAGGAGTGCCCACGGTTGCCGAGCCCGACCCGGTCCAGCAGCGCCTGCGCCTCGGCGGTGACCTCATTCCGGGGCCGGCCGAGCACATGGACGGGTGCTTCCACGATGTTCTCCAGCACGGTCATGTGCGGGAAGAGGTTGAACCGTTGGAAGACCATGCCCGCGTTCAGCCGTGAACGCGCGGTCTGGCGTTCCTTCATTTCGTAGAGACGTCCGTTGCGCTCGGTGTACCCGACGAGGTGCTCGTCCACGTACAGTCGTCCGGCGTCGACCTTTTCCAGGTGGTTGATGCACCGGAGGAAGGTGGTCTTCCCCGAGCCGGACGGTCCGATCAGGCAGGTCACGGACCCGCGTTCGATCCTCAGGTCAATGCCTTTCAGGATTTCCGTTGAGCCGAAGCTCTTGCGGACTCCCCTGGCTTCCACCATCGCGGTATTCATCATGCGGTCCTTGTCTGTGTCGGGACGTTTGCAGGTCCCTTGGCGCGGCGCGGCCGGCGCGGGGCTGCGTCGAAGCCTCGGCCATACCGTCGCTCGAGTTTGGTCTGGAAGAAGCTCAGGATGGTGGTCATCAGCAGGTACCACAGGCTGGCGACGATGAGCAGCGGAATGGTCTGGTAGTTGGTGGCGTAGATGATCTGGGCCGAATACAGCAGGTCCGAGATCGCCAGGACGCTGACCAGGGAGGTGCCTTGAGCATGGAGATGACCTGGTTTCCGGTGGGCGGCAGGACCACCCGCATCGCCTGGGGCAGGATGACCCGGCGCATCAGCTGGCCGCCGTTCATCCCCAGGGCCCGGGCGGCGTCGTACTGGCCCTTGTCCACGGATCCGATCCCGCCGCGGATGATTTCGGCCATGTAGGCTGCTTCGTTCAGCGCGAGCCCGAGCAGCGCGGCTGTCAGCGGGGAGATGAGGACGTTCGCCGATCCGAGGACCACGGACGGGCCGCCAAAGGGAAGGCCGAAGGCGATCACCGGGTACAGGGCGGCAATGTTGTACCAAAAGATCAGCTGGACGAGCAGTGGCGTGCCGCGGAAGAACCAGATGTAGCCCCTGCTGATGGTGCTCAGGATCGGGTTCTTCGATAGCCGCATCACCGCCAGGACCGTGCCGAGGGCGATGCCGGCCGTCATGGACACCACGGTGAGCAGGATGGTCAGCCCGGCACCGGCCAGGATCTGCGGGGCGAAGAGATAGGAGACGACGACGTCCCAGTGGTACCGCTGGTTCACGGCCACGTCCCATGCCGCGCTGAGGGCAACGACAATGAGGACGACGGCGATCGCCAACCGGACGGGGTGCCGGAGGGGCACCACCGGGATTGAGTCCGCGGGCGCCGTTGGGCTTTCCGGCCTGGTGTCAGGGATTGAGTGTTGCTGCATGGTGTTCACGTCCTATTGGGCGAAATTGACGCGGGCGTCGGTGATGGCGGCGGACTCAAGACCGTACTTCCCGAGCACCTTGAGATAGGAGTCGCTCTTGATCACGGAATCGAGCGCTGCGGAGACTGCTTTGACCATGCCCGAGTCCTTGGGCATCCCGACCCCGACCGAGGTGAAGTCGTATTTCGAGGCGATCCCGATCTGCGGGTTCTGCGAGGCAGCGAAGTCGAGAATGGGTGAATCCGCGAGGACGGCGTCGAGGCGTCCACTCGTGAGCGCCGAGATGGCCTGCCGCGTGTCCTGGAACTCGCTCCGCTGGATCGTGCCGTTGCCGGCAGCGGTGCAGTCTTCATCAATGGCGGGGACATTGACGGCGAGCTGGTAGGAACCCGTCAGGAGGCCCACCTTCTTACCGCACAGGGACCCTTCACTGCTGATCCCCAGCGGGTTGCCGCTGGCCACGGCAATGGAATTGCCCATCTGCATGTAGTCCACGAAATCCAGGACCTCCATGCGCTTCGCCGTGGGGGTCATGGACGAGACGGTCATGTCGTACCGGCCGGCGGCCAGGCCGGGGATGATGGAATCGAAATTGGCCACCTGGATCTCCACCTTCACGCCCAGGGTCTCCCCGATGAGCCGGGCGACGTCGGGGTTGGTGCCCGTCATCTCCTGGGTGCCTTCGCGGTAGAACTGCGTTGGCGGTTCGTTGGTGGGGATCGCGACACGCAGGACCCTTGTCGCCTTGATGGATTCCGGAAGCAGTTTTGCGGCCGCCTCGTTGACCGCCAGGGCCGGGACGCCGGTAGCCTGCCCGGCGTCGGACGTCGACGACGCCGGCGCCTGCGCACCGCAGGCCGTGAGGGCCAGCAGTAGGGCAGAAATGACGACGGCGGCGGGCAGGCCGGGCCGGGTGCGTTGGATTCGCGGGGATATGGGAGTTTTCATGAGGGAATGCTCATCTCTTCCAGCCCGTGGCTGGCTTCCGGGGCCGGTGAAGTGCGGGCAAAGGGTGCGTTGCGGTGCCGGATCAGGTCCCGGCCTTCCAGCCGAAGCTCCTGGATCGTGGACACTCCGAGGAGCATCATGGTTCGCGTCATTTCGGCCCGGAACATCTTCAGGACGTGGGCAACACCGGCCTGGCCGGCGGCTGCCAGGCCGTACAGGTAGGGGCGGCCGATGGAACAGGCGTCGGCGCCGAGGGCGATGGCCTTGATGACGTCCGAGCCGCGGCGGATGCCGCCGTCGACAATGATTTCAAGCCGTCCTTCCGCCCTGTCCACGATGTCCGGGAGCATATCCAGGGGCGCGGCCATGTGATCCAATTGCCTGCCGCCGTGGTTGCTGACCTGGATGGCGTCTATACCGATCTCGGCCGCAGTGACGGCATCGTTGGGGTTCACCACTCCCTTGAGGATGATGGGGCCGTTCCAGCGCGCCCGCAGATCCCGGATGTCATCCCAGTCGGTGGGTTCGTAAGAACCGGCAAGCAGCGTCCGCCACATGTCAGGCGTACTGGACAGGGGGCCTTGGGGGATTTCGGCGTCAAGGTTGGGGAACGCAATCGCGTCATGGGCCAGGAACCCCAGGGCCCACCGGGGGTGCAGCGCTCCTTCCACAACGGTTTTCAGCTTGATCGACGGCGGCGCGGTGAACCCGTTGCGGTAGTCACGTTCGCGGTGGCCGATTGCCCGGCAATCGACATTGACCAGGAGGGCTTCGTAGCCGGCCGCCGCGGCCCGGTCCAGGACAGCCTGCAGCTCGGCCTTGTCCGCCATGGGTTCGATGTTGAACCAGCGGCGCAGCCCGGGAGCGGCGGCACTCACCTGTTCCATCGGCGTCGTGCTCAGGTGTGCCAGGCCGTAGGGGACGCGGGCTTCCTCTGCGGCGCGGGCGACGGCGCTCTCCCCGTCCGGGTGGAACAGCCGGGTGCCGCCGGTGGGGGCGAGCGTCAGCGGCATCGAGACCGGTCCGCCGAGGAGGCTTGAGCTGAGGTCCAGGTTCTCCACCGATCCCCACTTGGGCAGGAAGGACCAGTCGTCGAAGGATGACCGGTTGCGCCGCAGGGACACCTCGTCCTCCCCGCCGCCCTCGATGTAGTCATAAATGCTCCCGGGCAGGCGCTTCGCGGCCAGTCTCCGCATGTCCTCTACGCTGTAGCAGCGCCGGGACAGGCGCTCCGAGGGAGTACAGGCCGGCCCTTGGACCGTTGCCAGCGCCCTGATGTCTTTGAATTTCATTGCTGATCCTCTGGGTTCAATGAAGGACTTCCTTGTCACTTCCTTTCCCAATGGTGACGCAGATCTCGCACCGTCTATATGTGAAATCTCCTAGAAGTTCGTTTTGAAGCTTGTGATAACTTCCAGATATGAAAATCGAGGAATCGGGCCTGACGGAGGGCGATCTTCAGGGCGCCGTCGTACGCCTGTCGGACTGCATCCAGCTGATGCAGGCCGATCTGGTGCATGCCAACCCCACACCGGAGAACCTCGGCCATCCGGTCTCGGACGTCCTCATGTACGATCCCCTCGACGAATGGATGAATGTCGATGACCGCATCATCCTGGCCGTCGGCCTGACCGGAGGCTCGGCAGATTTCGACCAGCTGCTGCACCGGGCCTCCAACAGCAACGCCGCAGCCGTGATCGTCAAAGCCCACGGGACGCCCCTGGAACAGCTGCGTTCCGCCGCGGACCGGCACAGCCTGGCCGTGCTGGTGGCACCCGACAACGTGGACTGGACGCGACTGGTGGCGCTGGCCAGGGCATCAGTCATGGGGGCAGCCGCCGATTCAGTCTCCGGAGTCCGGCTCGGCGACCTTTACGCGTTCGCCAACGCCGCCGCGTCGATCACCAACGGCGCGGCGAGCATCGTGGATCCGCTCGGACGCGTGCTGGGGTATTCGACATTGCCGGGACAGCCCGTCGACGAACTGCGCCGCGTCACTACCCTCTCCTTGCAGGAGGTCAAACCGCCGGCCTTCGACTCGGACTTCAAGATCGTCTATGCGTCCGCGGGAGCGGTTCTGATCCCCGGAATCGGCGATGAAATGCCGCGGCTCGCACTGGCCGTGAGGGCGGGCGGCGAACTGCTCGGTTCCATCTGGATCATCGATCCCGGCAATGACAAACGGGAAGCGGCCCTGAACGCGCTCGACAGGATGGCACCACTGGCAGGCCTCCATATGCTCCATGCCCGCTCGGCGTCGGACTTCGGCGAACGCCGGAACGGGGACCTCATCCGCACGCTGATGGACGACCCCGCGCACGCCTCCTTTGCTGCCGCCCAACTGGGGCTCGATGCGGCCCGCGGGCTCGCTGTCGCAGCGTTCTCCATCGTCCGGCCCGAAACGGGAAGCCTTGAGTCCGTGCGTGAGATCCAGCGGCTGCTGCACCTCGTCACCACCGTCTGCAAGATCCACTTCAACACCAGCCACAGCGCCCTGATCGACTCGGTGGTCTACGCCCTGCTGCCCTGTGAAGGAAACGCCCCCAGGCCGGCGCACCGGCGTCTGGTCCAGGAAATCGGTGCCTACGCCCACACGATCAGCTCCCACCCGCTGGTCGCGGCAGTGGGGGGCATCGCGCCCCGGGTGGAGGACCTCCCGGGATCCCGGACCGAGGCGCTGCAAACCCTGCAGTACATGGTCCGCCTGCAGGCGGAAACCCCGCGCTCCAGCGGAGCCCAGTCCCCCGCCGCCGGGTTGTTCGAGGACTACCGGGTCCCGCTGAGTCTCTTGAAAATCGGTGCGTTCATCGCCGAAACAGGACTCTCCGACGTGGACGACATCAGCAGGATCCAGGCCCACGATGCCTTACAGCAAACCGAATATCTGGACACCCTGAGGGCATATCTGGCTTCCAATGGAAGCATGTCGGCGATGGCGGAACATCTCCACGTGCACAACAACACCGTGCGCTACCGGGTTGCACGGCTGGTAAAAGACTTCAACCTCGATCTCGACGACCCGCAAAAGCGGCTCTGGCTCTGGCTGCGCCTGACCACTATGGACCTGGCCCGTCAGTGACGCTGGTCGAGCGCGTCGAGGAGCCGCTTGACCGAACCTCCGAGGTTCCATTCGGTGGCCAGGCGCTCAAGGTCGGCCCGCGGATCGCCGACGACGGGGTGCAACCGGGCGCCCGCCTCGTCCAGCGTCGGCAGCCCGAGGTCGCGCACCACGTTCACGACGGCGGGAGCCACCTTCAGGTAGTCCGTCGCCGCTGCGAGCTTCGCCCGCACGGACGCGGACAGCCCGCTTTCCGCACCCGTCGCCGCCTCGAGCAGCAGGTCGAGGGTGCCGTACTCCCCGAGCAGTGACGCGGCCGTCTTCTCACCGATGCCGGCCACGCCCGGCAGCCCGTCGGAGCTGTCACCCCGAAGGATTGCGTAGTCCGCGTACTGCTCGGGCAGCACGCGGTACTTGCCCACGATGACCGCGTCGGTGACGACTTCGAGGTTCTTCATGCCGCGCGCGGTGTAGATCACGCGCACGTTGCGGTCGTCGTCGACGACCTGGAAGAGGTCGCGGTCGCCCGTGACCACGTCCACCGGCAAGCCGGCATTGCTGGCGTAGGTGCCGACGACGTCGTCGGCCTCGTGTTCAGCAGCCCCCACGACGGCGATGCCGGCCAGCTCCAGCACCTTCCGGATCATCGGGATCTGCGCCTCCAGCGCGTCCGGCACCACTTCGATGTCGGGGCCACCGGCCACCACCTCGGCCACCCGGTGCGACTTATAGCTGGGAATGAGGTCGACACGCCACTGCGGCCGCCAGTCGTCGTCCCAGCACGCAATGAGATGCGTCGCTTCGAAGTCGGCGGTGAGCCGGGCGATCATGTCCAGCAAGCCGCGAACAGCGTTCACCGGCGTGCCGTCGGCGCGGCGGATCGTGTCCGGCACACCATAGAAGGCGCGGAAGTACAGGGAGGCAGTGTCCAGCAGCATCAGGCGGTGGGGCATACCTGATCCTCACATGGAAACGCTTCGTTGAGAATCCGATTGGCGCGCAGGCAGCTGTTCAGAGCTCCCGGTAGTAATAAAGCATCGGCTCCGTGCCGTCGGGTCCGGTGTTGGTGAACTCGCGGGCCTCATAGAACCGGCGCGCGTCCGTGTCCTCGCCGTCGACGTTGATTTCGAGCAATGCGCCGCCGCGGCCGCGCACCAGCTCGCAGGAGGCAGCGAGCAGTGCGCTGCCCAGTCGACGGCCCCGCAGGCCGGGCCGCACGTACAGTTCGTCGAGGATCGCGACCGGCCCCGGATACCAGACATTGGAGCGGAAGCTCAGCACCGCAAGTCCGCCTGCCGGTTCGCCGACGAGCAGCACCACGACGTCCTCCCCCGCCAGCAACTCCGCCACCCGCGACGTCAATTTGCCGATGCCCGGGCTGGGTGTCTCGAACTCGGTGTTGAAATCATGGAGCATCCGGGCAACGGTTGCGGCGTCGGCGGGAGTCGCCCGGCGGGGCGGCTCACTGCGGGCAGGATCGTCAGGAGTCACGGCTTCATCATGCTCGGCGCATCGGCCTGCGTCCACCCTGGCATGCGTCCACCCCGGCTTATGTGCCGGCGGCCACGGGGTCTAGTGGGCGGGCGCGGCGACGTCTTCCAGCACGGTCCTGTCGAAAAACCTGATCTCGCCCGTTGCCTCGAAGAACACCGGAACCACTGACGTGCTCGCGTCCTTGGATGTTTCGAAAATTTCGGGCGCACCGCCATGCTTCCGGGCAATGGTTCCCACCAGTTCGGTGCCGCGAACGCGGACGGTTCGGTATTTGTAGCTCACGCTGACTCCTTCGTCGACTAAGGCACACCCTACTCCCTGTGCCAGCCTCCACGGACGGTTCCGGCTACGCCTGACCCTCAGCGGCGGGAGGGACGCGCAGGCTGCCGTACCGCTCCATCCGGTGCCAGCCCAGGTGCACGCCCGCCAGCGCGGTGACCACGGACTGGATTACCACCAGATACATCAACTGCCGGTAGACGAACTGCTGGAGTGGTAGCGTCCACAGCGGCCCGAGCCGTTCCTTGTCCAGCCGGAACGCATACGTGGCCATGAGCATCTGAACCACCAGAAAGACGAGCCAGAGTGCCGCGATCCGGAGCGGATCGAGGAAGATCAGTCCGTAGACAGCAAAGACATCGACCACAGGGGCGAACAGGGGAAGCAGCACCTGGAGAACGAGCAGGTAGCCGAGCCCGCGCCGGCCGAGTTTGCCGGCCGCTCCCCGCTGCACCACCGCGCCACGGTGCTTCCACATTGCCTGTAATGTGCCGTAGCACCAGCGGTACCGCTGGCGCCACAGGGCGCCGAGGGTGGCAGGGGCCTCGGTCCAGGCCCGCGCGTCGTCCTGGTAGACGACGCGCCAGCCGTCACGGCACAGCGACATGGTGAGATCCGTGTCTTCGGCGAGCGTGTCGTCGCTGACTCCGCCGACCCGCAGGAGGGCCTCCCTGCGGAAGGCACCAATGGCCCCGGGTACGGTTGGCATGCACTCGGCGACGTCGAACAGCCGGCGGTCCAGATTGAAGCCGACGACGTACTCGATGTGCTGCCACGCGCCGAGGATGCCGCCGCGGTTGGCCACCTTGGTGTTACCCGAAATGGCCCCCACGCGCGGGTCAGCGAAAGGCTGGATGAGGGCACGAACCGTGTCCGGCTCGAAGACGGTGTCTCCGTCAACCATCACCACGAGGTCGTGGCTGGCAGCGTCAAGCCCGGCGTTGAGGGCGGACGGCTTGCCCCCGTTCTCCTTCCGGATGACGGTGACGCCCGGCAGGCCAAGGGCTTCCACGATGCCTGCGGTCCCGTCGGTTGAGCCGTCGTCCACCACGATGATCTCAACGGGATGGGTGGAAGCGACGATGGACCGGACCGCGGCTTCAATCCCGACGGCCTCGTTGTAAGCGGGGACAATCACACTCACCGGTTCCGTGATCTCCGGCCTGACCGGCACGTCCATCCGCCGCCGGCCCCGGCTGAGTGTCTGCAGGCGCCGTGTAGCCCTGCTGTGGCGGGCCGCGAACCCGACCACAAGGAATGCCCGGACCAGCGTTACGAGGCCTGCCGCAACGAGCCCCCACGATATGGCGGTGACGACAAAGTCGCTCAACTGGATGCCCCGCACGAACGCCGTTCCGGTCATCTGTTCCGGGGCGGACGCCTCCCGCATGCTGTCAATACCGATCGCGTCACCAACGCTTGTGACGCGATAGCCCTGCCCGGCGAAACGCGACAACGCGGAATCGAGCGCGGCAACGGTCTGTTCCCTGTCACCACCGCCGTCGTGCATCAGGAGCACCTGCCCCTGCGGGCCGGACAGGGCGAGATTTTGCTCGATAGCCGTGGCCCCCGGCCGCCGCCAATCCTCGCTGTCGACGGTGCTCAGCACCGTGATGTAGCCCTCGTCCGCCGACGTTCGCATGGCCGACCAGGTGCTGTCGTTGATCGCATCGTTCCCGGAGCTGTAAGGCGGACGCAACAACGAGGTCGCGTGGCCGGTGATTCCGGCGATGGCTTCCTGGGCGCCCTGGACTTCGAGGTCGCGCCGCCACGACGGAGCCGTGCCCAGGTCTGTGTGGGTGAGCGTGTGAACACCAATTTCGTGACCGTCGGCAATGATGCGGCGCATGAGGTCGGGGTTGTCGATCGCCGCCGAACCAACCACAAAGAACGTCGCACGAACGTGGTGTTTCCGCAGGACGTCGAGGATCTGCGGTGTCCAGGCGGGGTCCGGTCCGTCGTCGAACGTCAGCGCGAGCGTATGGTCCGGCGGAGTCACGGTGCGGACCGCCCCGCCGCGGGAGTCGACCACCGGGCCGCCACCGGAGACGGCATCCGGCACGCTACCCGCCGAGGTGCTCGACGGCACGGAGTCATCGCCGATCCCGGCGAGGTGGTGCATGTATCCCTGCACCGCGAGGGCAACGCCCAGGGCAAAAAGGACAGCGATAAGGACGAACCAGTGAGCCCTGACGCTGACGGGACCGGACTTGACGGGGCGGCTCACCCTCACGGCTGCGGCGGCGCCGACGGACGCGTGGCCTGGCCCGGCGCCGTCCCGCTCTTGCCTGGCGCCGCCGGCTCCGTTCCGGGTGCGGGTTCTGTCACGGCCTCCGACGGAGGCGCCTTGCGGACTGCAGTACCAGTGTCCGTTCCACCAGCCGGCGGCGTCACCGGAACGGCCGTTGGCCCGGTTGCGGGCGCCTGGAATGCGGTCTGTGCCGCGGGCCCGGCCGGCACAGCCTGCGGGGCGGGGGGCGCGGCCTCGCTGGACGCCGGTGCCGGAGGCGAAGACGGAAGGTCATGGGCCGCGGGAGCTGCGGCGGGAGGCAGCGGCAGGTAGGGCGCGGCGACATTGGACCCGCCGATGAACGCCACCACCAGGAGGACAACGTACGCCGCCACGAGCCCGAGGGACCCGAGGCCCAGAAGCTTCACGAGCCGCAGGCGCCGCCCTGACTGATCGACAAAGACCGGCCCGCGCGGCTGCGCGGACCCTGGCTGATCGCACGTTTCATCAAAAGCTAGCATCGGGCATCAACCTTAGAGGATCCGCGATCCGCATCCCAAAAGTGTGACCCAAGGCCCATCAAGGCCGGGAGCCGGCCCTGGCCTCATAAAACGTGTCGAAGCGATCCCGCCCGATGCGTCCCAGCTTTTCGACCGTATGCCAGCTGATGACCGCCACCAGCAGGGTCAGCAGGATGGCCGCCACGGACACGAACGGCGGCAGGTCGGCTGTGGATCCGCCGTTGAGCCAGAGAATGACCACATAGTTCCAGAGGTACGCGGCGTAGGAAATGGTGCCCAGAAGCTGCAGGGGTCGCGTCCAGGAGGGCATCACCTGCGAACGGGAAGCGGCCAGCACCACGAGGACAGCCGCGGCAGCCATGGCCAGCGGGCCTCCCACGAAGAAGAAGGCCGGAGATTCGTTGGCCTTGGGGAAGAACACCAATGCTGCCAGAACCGCGATCGACCCGAAGAGGCCCGCTTGCCTCAGCCGGGGGCCGGAGAACCAGCGGAACACCCGGACCCGGTAGAGGCGCAGCGCCGAACCGACGATCAGCCCAAGGCCCCATGTCGTGGGAAGTGCGTAGACCAGGGAGTGCAGGTGCGGGGCCAGGATCAGCATCCCCAGCACACTGGCTGTCATCAGCGAGATGACGACGGCGGCAGACCAGCCGATCAGCCGCCATTGACGGTTCTTCCGCAGGGCGAGCACCAGCAGCGCCGGCCAGACCAGATAGAACTGTTCCTCCACCGCTAGCGTCCAGAGCGGTCCGATGGCCATGCTGACATCGAACGGAAGCGGCAGGTCTTTGAGATAGCCGAAACCGGCAAGGAGGGTGTAGCCGACGATTCCCTTGGAACGGTCCCCCAGGACGTCGGCCGTCAGTTCCACGATGGCGTAGACGCCAAGGAAGGAAATGAGTGCGGGCAACAGCCGGAAGGCCCGGTGCGCATAGAAACGGCCGTAGCGGACTTTCCGGTGCCGTTCGATATCCCGCAGCAGCACGCCCGTGATCAGGTAGCCGCTCAGGACGAAGAAGACGATGACACCGACAATGCCGGCGCCCTGGAAAAGCCCGGGCCAGGAGTGTCCAAGGAGAACGGCCCCGACGGCGGCTCCGCGAAGGACATCCAGCCCGTCCAGCCTCTGGCGCAGCGTGCTTTGACCGCCGGCCTGACCACCGGAATGCCTACTGGCATGCCCGGCAGCCGGCTCCGCGGCCGTCCCTACCGTTTCTTCAGCTAGCAACGCCAAATGACCTCCGCAGTTTCGGTTTTGTTGGATTTTTCCGGCCGCCGGACCTGATTCCGGGCGCCGCACGTCATCCCATTATCCCCGGTCCGGCTGGACGAAACCTGATTGCAGCCATATGCAATCCAAGGAAGTAGCTTCCATGGAAACTACTTGCTACGCTGTAGCCATGGAAACCAGGGACCACCCCGCCGGCCTCTATCCCCTGTTCAGCGCATTAACGCGGCTTGAAACCGAGCTGTGGGACGCCGTTGACGTCCGCCTGCGCTCGGAGTGCGGCCTGCCCCTCGGCCGGTACGAGGCCATGGCGGTCATCGCCTCCTTGGGAACCTGCCGGGTCTTCGACATAGGATCGGCGCTGGCAATCACTGTGGGCGGCGCCAGCAAGCTCATCGACCGGGTGGAAGCTGCGGGATACTGCTCGCGCAGCATGAACCCCGGCGACCGCCGTTCGTCGCTCCTTGTACTCACCCCGGCCGGGGCCGAAGTTCTTGAGCGGGGCCGCAAAGTGGTGGAGGCCGAACTTGCCAACTGGTTCACTCCGGCCCTGACCACCAGGGACGCCGGCACGCTGCTGGACCTCCTGACACGTGTGCGCACCGCACAGCGGCCGGCACCCGCCCCGAAGGCGGCCGGAGAATGAGCGGCACCATGCGGGCGGTTGTTTTGGACGGTCCGGGGCCCGCCGAGGCCCTGGACATCCGGGAACGACCCATCCCCGTGCCGATGCCCGGCCAGGTCCTCATCCGGGTCCGTGCCTTCGGGTTGAACCGCTCGGAACTGCATACCCGCCTGGGCCTGGCCGAAGGGGTCACCTTTCCGCGTGTGCCGGGGATCGAAGCCGTCGGAGAAGTGGCGGACGCCCCGGGCGGGGAATTCCGCACGGGGCAGAAGGTGGTGACCCTCATGGGCGGGATGGGCCGCGTGTTCGACGGCGGCTACGCCGGGTACACCTGTGTGCCCGCCGGCCAGGTCATCGCCTTCGAGTCAGGACTGCCCTGGTCAACGATCGGCGCCATCCCGGAGATGCTGCAGACCGCCCACGGCTCCCTCACCGTCGGGCTCGACACCAAGCCCGGCCAAAGCCTGCTCATCCGCGGCGGGACCTCATCGGTCGGCATGGCGGCAGCAATACTCGCCAAGCGCCGCGGACTCACCGTCTTGGCGTCCACCCGCGACGAGTCCAAGCGCCAGGCACTCGCCGCGATCGGCGTCGACCATGTGCTCATCGACGACGGCGGCCTGGCCGCCGCGGTGCGCCGGTTCTTCCCCGACGGCGTGGATGCCGCCCTGGAGCTCGTGGGCACCCCGACGCTTCCTGACACGCTGCAGGCAACCCGGATGCACGGCGTCGTCTGCTTCACGGGGATGCTTTCCAACCAGTGGATCGTTCCCGATTTCTATCCCATCGACTACATCCCGCGGGGCGTCCGGCTGACCGCCTAAGGGGCGGAGCCGCGGACCTGCCGCCCGCAGTGCTCCAGGAATTCCTGGATGCGGTCAGCGACGGCACGGCGGTGGCGCCCATTGGCAAGGTGTACACGCTGGATGACATCGTCCAGGCGCACACGGACATGGAGGAAAACCGGGTCAGCGGAAAACTCGTCGTCACCACCTAAGGCTTGGCGCGCCGGTGGATCGACTTGTAGCTCAGGTACGCGTTGAGTCCCTCGATCCCGTATTCCGTGCCCAGTCCGGAGTCGTGCCGGCCGCCGAAGGGTGCCGCATGGTTGGAGGCGAAGAAGTTGATGCCCACCGAGCCGGTGTCCATCCGGTCCGCCACGGCCAGGGACGCCTCAGGGTCGCTGCCGAAGACCAGGCCGCCCAGGCCGAACTCCGTGTTGTTCGCCAGTGCGACGGCCTCCTCAACGCTGCCGCCGGCGTCGTCGTACTTCAAAATGCAGAGGACCGGGCCGAAGATTTCCTCGCGGGAGATGCGCATGTCCGCAGTGACGTCGGCGAACACGGTGGGTTCCACGAAGTACCCGCCCTCGAGCCCGCCGCCCAGCGCTGCGGCACGCCCGCCGGTAGTGGCGCGGGCACCTTCCGCAAGCCCCGATTCCACATACTCCAGCACGGTCTTGTACTGGGACTCCGTGGCGCAGGGTCCGAAGACGGTGTCCGGGTCCAGCGGGTCGCCCTGCTTGCCCGCCGCGATGGTCCGGGTGACCATGTCCACGACTTCCTCGTAGCGGCTGGCCGGCGCCAGGATCCGGGTGGAGATGTAGCAGGTCTGCCCGGTGTTGCGCATGGAGGAGCGGATCAGAACCTCGGACATCGCGTCCAGGTCCGCGTCCGGCAGCACGATCGCGCTGGATTTGCCGCCGAGTTCGAGGGTCACGGGGCGGAGCAGCTCGCCGCAGGCCGCGGCGATTTTCCGGCCCACCGGAGTGGAACCCGTGAACGCCACCTTGTCCACGGCCGGGTGCTTCACCAGCGCGTCGCCCAGCCGGCCGGAGCCGGTGACCAGGTTGACGACGCCGGCCGGAACTCCGGCGGCGGCAACGGCGTCAATGATCACGCGGAGGGACAGGGGTGTGGGCGACGCCGGTTTGATGACCACCGTGCACCCGGCCAGCAACGCCGGCGCCAGCTTGATCACCACGAGGTTGATCGGGAAGTTCCAGGGCGCGATCAGTGCGCACACGCCGATCGGTTCGCGCCGGACCACGGATTCGCCGCCGCCTTTGGGGAAGGCCCGGACGTCCTCGCGTTCCAGGTAACCGGCGAGGGAGGCGAAGTAGCGGAAGATGCCTGCGGCGTTGGCGGCGGCCCCGGCGGATTCGGAGACCGGCGATCCGTTCTCGCGGGTGTTCGTCAGCAAGAGTTCTTCGGCGCGCTTCTCCACTTCCTCGGCGATGCGCAGCAGGTACGCCGCCCGCTCGGACGGCGTCAGCCGCGGCCATTCGCCGTCGTCGAAAGCCCGGCGGGCGGATCCGACGGCGGCGTCCAGGTCTTCGGGGGTTCCGTCCGGGACGGATCCCCAGACTTCGCCCGTGGCCGGATCGGTGACCGGGTTGCGGCCGGTGCCGCGTGCCGGGGTCCAGGCGCCGTCGATGAAGATATCGTCCACATGCGTGTACGGCAGGTTCAGCGCGGCACGGGCGGCCAGGGCGGGGACGTCCTGCGTTGAAGCGGTCATCGGATGACCGCCGTCTTGAGCAGGGCGGTGGACCGGTTCAGGTCGGCGGCGGCCATGTCGTGGGCGGCCTGCGTGATGAGTTCCGGCACGATTTCCGCGGCCAGCCGGTCTGTGTAGGTGGCCGGGTCCATCTTGAACCAGGTGGAGGCCAGGGCAATGCCGGCCTGGTCGAAGCGCCATAGCCGGTCGGCGTCGCGCATCAGCGCATCTTCCAGGGAATGGGCCACCGGGCGGGTGTCGTGGCCGTCGATGATCTCGCAGACGCGCTCGATGAAGTCCGGTCCGTAACCCAGGCCCGGGAGCACGCGGCGGGCCACGTCGCAGCCCTGCTTCTCGTGTTCGTAGCGGATGGTGGCCTTGCGCCAGTCCCCCGCGAAACCCTCGGAGATGATGCGGGACTCGTCCACGTGGGCCCACCCGGTGTCGTGCAGCAAGGTGGCAACCCGGACCAGTTCGGCGTCTGCCTCCGGGTAGGCGCGGCAGAGCCGCTCGGCGAAGGCAAGCGAGATCGGCAGGTGGATGTCGTTGCCGCGGGTGCGGGTCTCGTGCACCACGGCCCGCCAGAGCGAGTCGAGTTCATCCAGCGCCGCCGGAGTGGTGGCAATGGGGGCGGTGTCCACCGGTCCGGGAGCCGGAACCGGCCGGACGGGGTACGCGGCTGCGAAGTCCTCTGCCGTTTGGTTTTTGGCCGCGGGATTGGTGCCGACGTCGGTGACGGCTTCAGTACCGGCCTCGGCAACCGGGGTCTTGGGGGTGGTCGTCATGCTCCTTCGGGAGGGGCCGGCTTACGGTCTGGGTGGAGTTAGCTGTCCGTGGTGATCGTCTTGAGGAGTGTTGCCGGGTCCGCGGCGGCGTCGGCGGGGATGTTCCGGCCTTTGGCGAGGGCGTTCTTGACGGCCATGAAGTCCAGCGGGGCGTTGACGCAGTCCGCAGCGATGACCTGGCCCTGCCGGTAGTAGAGGACGCTGAATTTTCCGCGTTCCTCGTCACGCCGCAGCACCGTGCGGTCGTACCCGTTGCAAAGCCCGGCGATCTGGAGTTTGAGGTCGGCCTGGTTTGACCAGAACCACGGAATGCCGGCGTATTCCTCGCGCCGCCCGGTGAGCGAGTACGCAGCAACTTTGGCGTGCTCGATCGCATTGTTGACGCTTTCGAGCCGGATCCGTTCGCCGGGTTCCGAGCCGGGCACCGGGTTGGGCATGTTGGCGCAGTCGCCGATCGCCACCGTGGTGCCGTCTGAGGCCAGCGCAAACCGGTCCACGACAATCCCGTTGTCCACAGTCAGCCCCAGTTGTTCGGCCAGCTGGGTGTTGGGGATGACCCCGATGCCCACCAGGACGATCTGGGCGGGCAGCACCGTGCCGTCCTGGAGTTCGACGCCGGCGACTGACGTCTGTTTGTCACCTTCGGCGGAGGCAGCCCTGAACCGCGCGGCACTCGTGTTCAGCCGGATGTCGAGGCCGCGGGCGCGGTGGGCCTGCAGGAAGTACTCGGCGGTTTCCTCGCCGACAGCGCGGCCCACCAGCCGCGGACCGAATTCCAGCACGGTGACGTTCTTCCCCATTTTCTGCAGGCTGGATGCGGCTTCGAGCCCGATGAACCCGCCGCCGATCACCACGACGTCTTTCGCGTCCCCCACCCGGGCCTTGAGCGCCAGGGCATCGTCCGCGTTGCGAAGGTACAGCACGCCGTCGAGGTCGCCGCCGTCAATCTCGAGCTTCCGGGCGCGGGCACCCACGGTGAGGGCCAGCCGTTTGAAGGGGAACTGCCTGCCCGAGGAAGCGTGCGCGACCCCTGACCCGTCGGCGTCCCTGTCGATCCTGACGATGTATTCGCCCTTGACCAGGTCCACGTTGTGTTCGGCCCAGTACTCGTTCGAACGGAAGATCAGGGATTCGCTCTCCACCGTCTCCTGCAGGAACTCCTTCGAGAGGGCGGGGCGCTGGTAGGGGCGGTGGTCCTCGTCGCCGAGAAGGGTGATGTGCTCGTCAAAACCGAGCGCGCGGAGGGAGACTGCGAACTGGACACCGGACTGGCTTGCGCCGATGATCAGCAGGCCCGTGTGCGTGGGAACTGCGGTGGTTCCGGTGCCGGCCGCGACGGGCGCCGGCTGCTCAGCAGTGTGCGTGCCCATCGCTACACCTGGGTTTCCGGGGTGGTGACAAACAGGTCGAGCTCGTCCGTGAGCCGGAGCTGGCAGGACAGCCGCGAGTTGTCCTCGCGGTCCACGGCGGTGCCGTAGAGCATCTCGTCCTCCATGTCCTCCATCGGGGGAAGCTTGGACAGGCAGTCCTCGCGGACAAAGACGTGGCAGGTGGCGCAGGACAGCGATCCGCCGCATTCGGCCACGATGCCGGGGACGCCGTTGCGCACAGCGGTTTCCATGACGGAGTCGCCGGGATTGCCCTGGACGTCGCGGACCTCGCCCTCGGCGTCGGTGAAATGAACCGTTGGCATTGGTTCTCCTTGGGTTGAAAGCGGAATGTTGGCTAAAGGTGAGGGTCAGATGAACTGGCGGCCGCCGTCGACCACCATGGTCTGCCCGGTGTAATAGGAACTGTCCGGCCCGGCCAGGAAGAGCGCCGCGCCCACGATGTCCTCCGGCTGGCTGGCCCGCTTGATCGCTCCGCGGTCCACACCGTAGTTCTCGGCGTTCTCCATCAGCCCGTAGCTGGCCTCGGTGAGCGTGAAGCCGGGGGCGATCGCGTTGACCGTGATCCCCCGCCGGCCCAGTTCCTTGGCCATGACCCGGGTCAGGGCCACCACGCCGCCCTTGGATGCGACATAGTGCAGCCACTGTTCCGAGCCGCTGAAGATCGTGGCGCTGGAGAGGTTGATGACGCGCCCGCCCTCGGGCAGGTAGGGGCTCGCGGCGCGTGTCACCAGCCAGGGGCCTTTGAGGTTCACGTTCATTACCAGGTCCCATTCGGCCGGGTCGATGTCCTCGAACGGGCTCCGGGTCACCCCCGCGTACACCGCCGCGTTGTTAAGAACGACGTCGATGCTTCCGTTGCCGAAGTCGGCGCAGCTTTTCGCGAGGTCCTCGGTGGACTCCACGCTGGTGACATCGGCCGGGAAGGCGGCTGCTTCGCCGCCGGCTTCGCGGACCAGTTTCGCCGTCTGCTCGGCGCCTTCGAGGTTGATGTCGGCCACCGCCACCCGGTAGCCGCGGCCGGCGAAACCGAGCGCGAACGCCCGGCCCAGCCCGCCCGCGGCACCGGTGATGAGGACGGTCTTCCCTGCTTCGGGCATGGGGACGTCGGGCATGGACACGTCAGACATGGCTGTGGCTGTGGGAGTGCGCCCCGGGACCGGCGGCCAGGAGTTCGGGTTCTCCGGCCTCGGGAACCAGCGCGTCGAGGATCTGGACGGTGCCCTTGGTGCCGTCAACGCGGAGCCGCTGGCCGGTCTTGATGGTGGTGGACGCCGACCCGGTGCCGGTGACGGCCGGAAGGCCGTACTCGCGGCAGACGATGGCAGCGTGGCTCATCATGCCGCCGATGTCCGTGACGGTGGCCTTGATCTTGCCGAAGATCGGGCCCCACGATGGGGCCGTCACGGTGGCGACAAGGATTTCGCCCTGCTGCACCTCGGAAAGCTGGTCGGCGTCGGTGACCACGCGGGCCAGGCCCTCCACGACTCCGGGCGAGGCCGCCATGCCGCGGAGGCCGCCGCCTTCCACCGCTTCGCCGGCGCCCAGCCACTGCTGGACCTGCTCGGTGGTGATGCCCCAGAGCATCCGGGTGAAGGGCTCGGTGATGGACTCCGGCGGCGTGTTCAGCGCGGGGGCCGGCCGCGCGGTCTTGAGCGCGTCCACGATGCCGCGGCGGCGTTCGATTTCCTCCGGCCAGAAGTCCGGGCCGATGGGCTTGGCCCCAACGCCCCAGCCGGTGACCAGGTCAAAGAGTGCGTCCCGGACCTCGTTGCGGCCCAGGTACAGCAGGTCGTCGGGCCGGGTCCAGAAGCCCTCCGCGTGCATCATGCGGGAGAGCTCGCGGATCTTGCGCCAGAAAACGCCCATGGTCCAGTGCTCGATGTAGAAGTTGTGGTTCTCCACGTACGGGTAGGCGGTGGCAGCGAGGCCGCGCTTGGCATCGAACAGGGCCTGGTTTTCACCTTCGAGGAGCTCACGGTATTCCTCGATGATGCGGTCGCGCTCGGCAATCAGGGCTTCCACCGGGCGCATGATTTCCTGGCCTTCGTCCACGCGGCGGATGTAGTCCGCGATGTAGCCGAGCGGGATTTCCTGGTGCTCGTTCCAGTACTTGTCGTGGCCGTAGAACCCGTTGCCCACGGTGAAGTTGAACCACGGGTCCTTGGCACCTTCATACTGCGCCATCCAGCGCTCCCCGCCCGGTGCGGCGGCGATGGCACCCAAGGTGGCATCGACTCCGTCCGTGTTGCCGAAGTGTCCCTGCAGCTGCAGTTCGACGGCGAGCTTGGCGAGCTGCTTGAGCTCGTCGTCCGGCCGGAAGAGTTCCATGTCCACGCCCTGCACCATGGTGGCGATGGACTGGTCCGGGATGTTGGGGAAGACCTGCTTGCAGAAGTTGAAGAAATCCAGGTAAGCGATGTAGCCCAGGTTCAGGAACTCGAAGTGGTACTGCCAGTTCTGGTACGCGAGCTGGATGAGGCGGTCATAGCTTTCGAGCAGCTTCTCGGACCCGTCCTTTCCCTTGCCGGTGAGGATGTCCTCCATCGGGACCATGTCGGGGAGCTTGGGGAAGGAGATGGTTTCCATTTCGTCGATGGTGCCCTTGACCTTCACGTGCCACTGCTTGAGCAGCTGGTCCCAGTTCTGGAAGTAGTGCCCCACGCGCTGTTCGAACAGGGGCACGCGGGCGGCGATCTGGTCCTCGGGGACCGGGATCGGCGACATGTAGAGGTAGCCCAGGTGGACGCGGAATTCTATGCCGTTGGCGTTGGGGATCATCAGGTGCCGGGCGTTGTACTGGCCCAGGCACTTCACCGCGAATTCGCCGCCGATGGTTTCGAAGGGCTTGTACACGGTGGGCCAGTGCTGGCTGTCGCAGAACCAGAACTTGGCGTCCTCCTGCTCCTTGAGCTTGTCCTGGAAGACCAGATAGTAGGGGTAGATCTTTTCCCAGCCCTCTGCGCCGGCGGGGACCGGGAGCTCGGACGGTTTGGGGAAGGACTTCAGGGACATGGCGGTCCTTTCAAGAGGGCTCGACGGTGAGCCTGGGTGGGGTGGAACCTGGTGGGTGTTCTGGCGCTTAGACGGACGGCTTGAGCGTGCCTGCACTGAATCCGCTGAAGTAGCCGCCGGAGACGACAGGTTGCGGGGCGGTGTGCGTGGCCGGCTTGGAGGAGTGCACGGTTTCCGGCCGGGACTGGAGCAGGAGCAGGTTTTCGCCGTCGGGCAGGTCCGTATCAAGGGCCCATTCGATGTCCTGCGGGCACTTGTAGTGCTTCTCTGCGCGTTTGGCCATCTGCGCGACGGCGGTGAGTTCGGCGTCGGTGAGGCTGCGGCGTCCACGGCGTTCGGCGTCGACTTCCCGCTCCACCAGGCGGCCGGCCGCGGCGTCCGGGACCAGTTCGGCGTGCTTGTCCCCGAGGTGTTCGGAGATGACGGCCAGGGTGACCTAGTCCAGCATGATGTTGTCCGGGGTGACCTGGCCGGAGACCACCATTTCACCCACCCCGTAGGAGGAGTCGATGGTGATCTTGGAACGGTCGCCGTTGGTGGGGTCCATGGTGATCGCAACGCCGGAGACGCGGGCATTGACCATCTTCTGCACCACCACGGCCATCGAGAGGCCCTCGTTGGGGATGTTGTTTTTGAGCCGGTAAATGATGGCACGGGAAGTGAAAAGGGAGGCCCAGCATTGCCGGATGTGCTCGGTGACGGCCTTGACGCCGTCGAGCCAGAGGTAGGTGTCCTGCTGGCCGGCGAAGGAGGCATCCGGAAGGTCCTCGGCAGTGGCGCTGGAGCGGACGGCCACCGGGACCGGCGCGTCGAAGCGGGACATCAGGGCCTCGTAGGCGGTGATGGTGAGCTCACGCAGGACCTGCGGGACCGGGCGGGAGCAGATGTCCTCGCGGATGGCGGCGGAGACCTTGTCCACCTGGCCCATGTCTTCGGGGTCCAGGCCGGCAAGCAGCTGATGGATATGCCGGGTGATCCCGGCTTCCTCCATAAAGGCGTCGAATTGCGCCGTGGTGACCACGAAGGCCGGCGGGACGGGCATGCCGGCCGCAGTCATCGTGACCAGGGAGGCACCCTTGCCGCCGAGGTTTTCAAGCTTCGGTTCGACGCCGCCGTCGAAGAACTGGACGTATTCGTTGCTGTGCATCGTTTTCAGGCCTTCCAGCTGACGGGGACGGTCTCGGGGACACGGAAGGAGAGGTTCTCGCGGAAGGCGATGGCTTCCGGTTCCTCCAGCTGCAGCTCCGGGGCGAGCCGGGCCACCTCTTCGAGGGCGATTTTTGCCTGGAGCTTGGCGAGCATATTGCCCAGGCAGTAGTGGATTCCGAATCCGAACGAGAGGTGCTCGCGGGCGTTGGGACGGGTGATGTCGAAATCCTCGCCGTCGGTGAACTTGTTATCGTCGCGGTTGGCGGAGCCCATCAGGAGCAGGAGCTGCGCGCCTTCTTCGATCGCAACACCGCCCACTTCAGCGTCCTTGAGCGCCTTGCGCCGCCAGCCGACGATCGACCCGGCGTAGCGCAGGACCTCGTCGATGGCGGCGGGGATCTTCTTGGGCTCCGCCACCAGCTGCTGCCACTGCTCGGGGCGGGCCAGGAGTTCGCGGAGGGCGTTGGAGATCAGCGTGGTGGTTGTCTCGTGGCCGGCAAAGAGCAGGCTGTAGAGGACGGAGGCGATCTCGTGGTCCGAGATGTCGGCGCCGTCCTGCTGCGCTTTGACGAGGTCCGCGGTGAGGTTGTCGCCGCCCTTCTCCTTGGCTTCTGCAACGAGGCGCTGGCATTCCTGCCAGTACTCCACGAGGTTGTGGGCGTGCGGGATCTGTTCCTCGTCAGAGAGGTCGCCCCAGGTCATCGCGGCGCGGGAATCGCTCCAGCGCTTGAACGTGTCCACCTGGGACACGTCCGCGCCGATGAGGGTGAGGATGGTGATGGTGGGGACGTCGTAGGCGAGGTCCTTGACCATGTCGCCCCGGCGTTCCGGCCGGGCCAGCATCCTTTCGAGCAGTTCGACGACGTTCTGGCGGATGAAGGGTTCCAGCGCCTTGTAGCGGCGGGGCGTGAAGGCCTTCTGGACCACGGCGCGGATGCGGGTGTGTTCCGGCGGGCGGCGGGCGGACAGGCCGGAGTAGGCGGTGAAGCCGCCGTCGTCCATGATCTTCTTCGCGGCGGCGCCCCGTTCGCGGACGGGGGCCTGGGCGTTCTCGCTGGAGAAGGTCTCCCAGTCCTCGAAGACGGCCTTGATGTCGTCATAGCGGGAGACGACATAGAGGCCCACGCGCTCGTCGAACATGACGGGCTGCTCGGCCCGGAGTTCGGCATAGGCGGGGAAGGGGTCCTGCATCTGGAACGGCTCGTAGCCGTGGTGCCCGGCGGGGGCTTCGGCGCCGTGGCCATAGGGACAGCGGCCGGCCGTTTCAGTCGACGATGACATCTGGGCTCCTTGGTTTTCGGTCCCGCCGGCGGCGTCAGTGCCTGCCGGGGGTTCTTGTTCACCAGTGAGGCCCCGATCACCAGCAGCCGACAGCATCGGCTTCCACTCAGTGGAAACCAGTTTGTTTCAGCCCTCGCAGGCCGGGGACGGCTCAGTCCGTGCCGTCATGGCTGCCCAGCAGCGTCTCCAGCGGGATCCGGGCTGTGGCCCGCTCAATCTGGGCGGCGATGCCCCGCAGGACGGGCAGGTGCCGGGTCATCGTGGCGGCCTGGGTGGTGGGCAGCACAAGGCCGATCGATGCCCCGATCCTGCCGGTATGGAAAACCGGGACGGCGATGGAGCAGGAGCCCAGCCGGACTTCCTCCAGGGTGGTGGCGTAGCCCTGTTCATGGATTTGGGCCAACTCCTCGGCCAGCTTCCTGGGATCCACGTGGGTGTGCGCGGTATGCCGCTCCAGCTGCCGGTTCAGGTAGGCGTCCCGGACCCAGTCCTCCTCGAAGGCGAGGATGACCTTGCCGACAGCGGTCGCGTGCATGGGCAGCCTGCCGCCGACCCGGCCGGCGCGGGGTACCCGCTTGGAGCCGTAGACGCGGTCGATGTACAGCACCTCATGCCCGGCCCGGACCGCCAGGTGCGCGGTTTCACCGGTGAGCGAGAAGAGGTCCTGAACGTAGGGCCGGGCGGCGTCCCGGAGCTGCCGCCCGGTGTTCTGGGCGAGCTCCCAGAGGCGGATGCCGAGCTGGTAGCGGCCGTTGGGCTCACGGGAGAGGAGTCCCCAGTCCGTGAGCTCGTTGACCAGCCGGTGTGCGGTGCTCAGGGGCAGGCCGGATTTTTGGCCGATGTCGGTCAGGCTGAGGGCACCCCGGGATTTTTCGAAGGCTTCCAGGATGGACAGGACCTTCGAGGTCACGGTCCTGCCGGGTTCGCTGCTGCCGCCCGCCATCGTGGTTCCTCCTCCGGTACGTGCCCGCTGCTGTGCAATCTGCGGGCCGCCTCCCGGCAGCCCGATCAGAGTCTAGCCTGCAGCCCTGGGGCGTCCTTTCGCAGCGCCACTTGCGGCTTCCCCCGGCCTGAGTAGATTTGCCTTACCCAGGGTGTCCGCCCGTTCCGCTTCACCCCGCTTAACCCCACGTCACCGGAGGCGACCATGACAAGCGTTGGACCCGTGCTTGTGGTTGGCGGCACCGGCATGCTCGGAAGCCAGGTGGTGTGGCAGCTGCTGTCAGCGGGAAAGCAGGTCCGTGCCCTGGTGCGTCCGGGCTCCGACGCCACACGCCTCGAAGCTGCCGGTGCCACCATCGCCCGCGGCGACATGATGGACCTTGACTCCCTGGTCCGCGCGATGGACGGTGCCGATAGCGTGGTCACCTCGGCGGCCGGCTATACACGGCACAGCAAAGGCGACTCCCCGCAGATCGACACCATAGGGAACAGCAACCTCGCCGAAGCCGCCAGCCGGACCCGCGTGCGCCGGTTCGTGCTGACCAGCATCCTCACCTGTGACCAGACACCGGAAGTTCCGCACTTCTGGCATAAGAAGCTGGCCGAGGACCGGCTCGAGCAACTCGGCGTCCCGTTCGTCGCGCTGCGGCCGGGTGCCTTCCTGGACCAGGTCACCCGGTTTGGCGGGGACCCGTTCAGCAAAGGGCGCCTCACCTGGCTCGGGTCCGCCCGGGTCCCGTTGACTTTCGTACTCTCATCCGACCTGGCCGGTTACCTGGCCGCCGCCACGGATCTGCCCGCAGTGGAGGGGCAGCGCATCGATATCGGCTGGGACCGGCCTGTCAGCATGCAGGACGTTGCGGACATTTCGGGACGGCTCCTCGGCAGGCGCATCCGGGTCCGAACCATCCCCGGCAGGCTCATCCGGGCCGCTGGTTCGGCGCTCGGGCCGGTCAACCCCATGATCAAGGACATGGGAGCCATGGCCGCCTGGTTCGAGTCCGGCCGCTACGTTGCAGACACCGGCCGGCAACGCGAAGTCTTTGGCCCGGTGCCTACCGCCGAAGACGCCATAACCCGCCTTATCAAGGGCCTCGGGCACGCAGTGAGCGGCTGAGCGGCTAACCGGCTGAGCAGGGTCAAAAAGGCGGGATGACGACGGCGGAGGAACCGCCGTCGTCATCCCTTCATTGCTGTTCTACAGTCCGCGGACGGGCACGCTGAGCACGTCGTCTATGCTGCCCAGGACCCGGTCCGTGACTTCCTCGATTCCGCCGATCCCGTCCACCCGGGTGAGGATCCCGCGCTCCGCATACTTGGCCACCACGGCCTCCGTCTGCTGGTGGTACAGGTCCAGCCGGTGGCGGATGACGCCTTCGTTGTCGTCGCTCCGGCCGGTTTCCCTGGCCCGGCCCAGCAGGCGGGTGACCAGTTCCTCGTCGTCCGCTGTTAGCTGGAGAACCACGCTGAGGGCCTGGCTGGAAGCGGCGAGGATCCCGTCGAGGTACTCCACCTGTGCCACCGTGCGGGGATAACCGTCCAGCAGGAAGCCTTCAGTGGCATCGTCCTGGCTGAGCCTGTCCCGGACCATTTCATTCGTGACGCTGTCCGGCACGAAGTCTCCGTTATCCATGTATTTCCGGGCCTCAACGCCGAGCGGCGTGCCGCCCTTGACGTTGGCACGGAAGATGTCGCCGGTTGAGATCGCCACCACGCCGAGGCGTTCGGAAATCCGTTCCGCCTGCGTTCCCTTGCCGGAACCGGGCGGACCAATAATCAGCATTCTCGTCATTCGGTATTCCTTTGCTGGCTATATGGACGTCTTCGTCCTGGCCCGATGCTCCTGACCCGACGCTTGCGGCCGGGCTGCATCGGCGCCTCACTGCAGAGTACGACGGCGGGGGCTCCCCGCCGTCGTACTCTGCCCTTTTGTGCTGTTACCGGTAGTGATGATGCAGTGAGCGGCGGCGCCCAGGCACCGCGCGTACGGTGAACCCCGGACCCGTTGTCAGCGGGGTTCGGGCGTTTCGCCGTTCGCGACCGCCTCGATCCAGTCGACGGCCTCGTCCGAGAAATAGAACCCCGACGGACCGTTCTGACCAACCCACCATGCATCGCCGGCAACGTCGCCTCCGGCATTGGTGATCTCCGTGACCATCTCCGCCGGAACCGCGTCACCGTTGTTCGCAATAAGCCATTCCCTGGCCGACGGCTTCAGCCGCGGCCACCATTGCTCCATAGTCATGGCCGCAGTCTGCCACTTCGGCGGCAATTGCACGACCATCCCGGAACGGTTCCCTGCTAGAACGCGCGGAGGATGTCTTCGACGCGGGCTTTGGCGTCGCCGAAGAGCATTTGCGAGTTGTCGCGGAAGAA
>NZ_JARCCY010000013.1:0-122619 GCF_039907775.1 Arthrobacter sp. CC3 | reverse complement strand
AGGGGCCTTCGGCCGTCCAACGTTCGCCATACCCCATTCTATAATTACGAAGCGAATTTCAGACGCAGGACACTAGGCCGGCGGGTCGGTCACCACAATCCGGACCGAACAGGCGTCTGCAGCGGCCCGCTTCAGCACGGGGGCACGCGGATCCGGTACGTCCAGGAACGGCAGCCGGGTCAGCGCCGCGTAGCGTTTCAACGCCGGTTCGCCGAGGACCTGTTCCGCCAGGGCCCGGTCGCCGCCCGGCACCAGATATTCGATCCGGTGCTCGCTGAAGATCCGGACGGCGTGCTCTGCGACTGCCTCCACCAGCGCATCCGCCTGGTTGGCCCGCCGCCGGGCGAAGCGCTGCTGGGACCAGCCGCCGGCAGCGGTCCTGGACGGGATGTGGCGGGTGCCGGTCTTCGCGGCCAGGGCGGCACCGTCACGGACCACGGCCACGGAGTATCCGCCGCGGCGGACCAGCACCAGCCCGAGCGTCCGGGACTGGGCGGCCAGCGATGCCATGCGGGCCACGGCATCGCGGCCGCTGCCGGGCCGTCCGTCCGCAGGCCATGGCGGCTGCAGCAGCGCCACGGCACCGTCCGCCGCGGACAGTTGCAGGCCGCCGTCGACCTCTTCCGCGGCGACGCTGCCGTGGCTGGCAGCGAAACGCTCCACCCAGCCGGGCAGGCGCTCACCGGAGACGAACGCCACACGGGAGTCTGGGGTGGGCATTGCGCGGGTCTCCGTTGTTAGTGGGGTGATGAACTAGAAGTAGCCTATCTATGTGGATGATCTCTTTGGCCAAGGGCCGGACAACGACGACGACGGAACGGCGGCGCCGTCCGGGTCGGCAGTTTCCGGGCCGGCCGCCGGGCGGACGCAGCCCCGGAGCCCGCTGGCCGTGCGGATGCGGCCGAGGACCCTTGACGACGTCGTGGGCCAGCAGCACCTGCTGGGGCAGGGATCGCCGCTGCGCCAGCTGGCCGCCGGCGCAGGAGCCGACTCCTCCGGACCCGCGGGACCGACATCACTCATCCTGTGGGGACCCCCGGGAACAGGAAAGACCACTCTCGCGCATGTGATCGCCAAGGGTCCGGGCCGGAAGTTCGTCGAACTTTCCGCAATCACCGCGGGCGTCAAGGACGTACGCCGCGTGATGGACGAGGCGCTCACGGCCCGGGACCTTTACAAGACCACCACCGTGCTTTTCCTCGACGAGATCCACCGCTTCAACAAAGCCCAGCAGGACGCGCTGCTGCCTGGCGTAGAAAACCGCTGGGTGGTGCTCGTGGCTGCAACCACCGAGAATCCGTCCTTTTCGGTGGTCTCCCCGTTGCTGTCCCGTTCGCTGCTGCTCACGCTCCGCCCCCTGACGGATGCCGACGTCGAGGGGCTGGTCCAGCGGGCCGTGGCTGATCCCCGCGGGCTGAACAGCGCGGTCAAGCTCAGCGAAGAGGCACTGGCCCACCTGGTCAGGTTGTCCGGCGGGGACGCGCGCCGCGCGCTGACAGCGCTGGAGGCGGCTGCCGGTGTGGCGTTCGGTGACGCAGACGACGCCGACGAGGGCCCGGTGGCCGTGGAACTGCGGCACACCGAACGCGCCCTTGATGTTGCCGCCGTCAGGTACGATCGCGCGGGTGACCAGCACTACGACGTCGCGAGCGCCTTCATCAAATCCATTCGCGGATCCGACGTGGATGCCGCACTGCACTACCTGGCACGCATGCTGGAAGCGGGGGAGGACGCGAGATTCATCGCCCGGCGGATCGTGATCTCGGCCGCGGAGGATGTCGGCATGGCGGATCCCACCGCGCTGCAGACCGCCGTCGCCGCGGCGCAGGCCGTGCAGCTGATCGGCATGCCCGAGGGGCGGATTGTGCTTGCCGAGGCGGTCGTCCACCTGGCAACGGCCCCGAAGTCCAACGCCGCGTACATGGGCATCAACAAAGCCACCGCCGACGTCCGGGCGGGCCTGGGCAACGGCATCCCGGCGCACCTGCGGGACGCGCACTATCCGGGATCCAAACAACTCGGGCACGGCCAGGGCTATAAATACGCGCACGACGCCCCGCACGGCGTGGCCACACAGCAGTATCCGCCGGACGACCTCGTCGGCCGGGACTACTACCAGCCCACCGCGAATGGCGCCGAACGCGATATTTCCACCCGGCTGGAGCGGCTCCGGAAGATCATCCGCGGCGGCTGAGGGATGGCGCCGGGACCCGGACTGCCGCGGCGGACAGCCGCCGGCGTCCGCCCCGTTGACTTCCGGCGGGGGAGGGCTAACGTTGAATTACGCCAGCACAGATCTGTTGGACGTGCGTGCCTTGAGGGGGACATCGCACAAATGCCGGTTACTCGCATCCTTAGGCCCCAGGTCGGCGGCCGGCACAGAATTTGCTTGGCACAACCTTTATGCGTCTCCGTCCCAGTCTTCAGGTAGTGTCCCATGTCCGTAAATTTCGTCACAGCAGTATCCGTTAAGTCCTTCGATCTCCCGGACAAGAAGCGGTGCCCGGACAAGGCGGAATTCGACCTTGTCACCGTCAACGACTACTCAGTGGCCCGGCTGATCCTCAACCGCGGCTGGCGGTGGTCCGAAAGCATCAAACCGTTCGAGAAAACCGACTTCTGCCAGCACAACCACCTCGGATTCTGCGTGTCCGGTGTGATGGAGGTGGAAACCTCCGACGGTGTCCGTTCGACGATCCATGCCAACGACACCTACACGCTGCCTCCCGGCCACGATGAGTGGGTGGTGGGCGACAAGCCGTTCATCGCCGTCGAGTTCCTGGGCGCCGCTTCCTTCGGCCGGCAGGCAAGCCGCGGAGTCCACGCACGGACCTGACAGGAACCGCGGGGGAGCCCGGGTGTGCATCATGGTAGGATTGTTCGTTGTCTGGCAAGGCACGGACGCGCAATCCCACCAAAATTTCTTTTGATGAGGTTACGCCTGTGCCCAGTAGCAAAAGGCAGCGGTTGGCCGATGCTCTCCATCGTGGAGGCCAGTAACACTGACACACCGCAGATATTGGAAGGACACAAGTGGCTAACAACACTCGTGCTCGCCGTACCGCACGCCTCTCGCGTGCACTCGGCATTGCTCTGACCCCCAAGGCCGCCAAGTACATGGAGCGCCGCCCGTACGGCCCCGGTGAGCATGGCCGTGCCCGCAAGAAGCAGGACTCCGACTACGCCGTACGTCTGCGCGAAAAGCAGCGTCTGCGCGCCCAGTACGGCATCCGCGAAGCCCAGATGACCCGTGCCTTCGAAGAAGCACGCCGCACCAAGGGCCTGACCGGTGAAAACCTGATCGAACTGCTCGAAATGCGTCTCGACGCCCTCGTGCTGCGTGCCGGCTTCGCCCGCACCATCGCCCAGGCCCGCCAGCTGGTTGTGCACCGCCACATCCTGGTTGACGGCATCCGCGTTGACCGCCCGTCCTTCCGCGTCGGCGAGGGCCAGCTGGTCCACGTTCACAGCCGCAGCGAAACCATGCCCCCGTTCCAGGTTGCAGCAGCCGGCGCGCACCGCGACGTCCTGCCCCAGGTTCCGGCTTACCTGGACGTCAAGCTCGACGCCCTGCAGGCACGCCTGGTTCGTCGCCCGAAGCGCTCCGAGGTTCCCGTAACCTGCGAAGAGCAGCTCGTCGTCGAATTCTACGCACGCTAAATACCAGCAGCGTATACAAAGAAGCCCGTGGCAAGCGCCGCGGGCTTCTTTGTATGTAAGGTACTGGGGGGAGTTCCGCAAGGGCGGCCATCAGGCTGCTGCGGGACCCGCAGCAGCCCACGGAAACACAAGGAGATGAACGTCTATGTCTGGTGGCGATATTGCCGGCCTGATCGCGGCAGGGGTGTTTGCGCTCCTCGTGCTGATACTCGCCGTGCCCATCCTGAAGCTCGGACGGGTTTTCGACGAAGTCCGGACGTCCATCCGTGCAATCAGCGACGGCGCCACCCCGCTCATGGACGAAGTCACGGCCACGGTTTCCACCACCAACCAGCAGCTCAAGAAGGTGGACGGCATCTCGTCCAACGTCTCGGACGCGTCGGCCAATATTTCCGCGTTGTCGTCCCTGGTGGCGGCCACTGTCGGATCGCCGCTGATCAAGGTGGCAGCGTTCAGCTACGGAGTCCGCTCCGCCCTCTCCGCCCGCAAGAAACCCGCCACCGGCCGCCGCAGCCGCTAATTCCGACGGAGCACTCAATGAAAAGAATCCTCTGGATGGGAATCGGCGTCGCCATTGGCGTGATCGCCTTCCGCAAGATCACCGAGGCGCAGACCACCCTGGGGCCCGAAGGCCTCAATCGGGCCGTGGGCCGGCTGGCCGACGGCATTTACGATTTCGCCGACGCCGTCCGTGAAGGCATGCAGGAACGGGAAACCGACCTGAGGGCAGCCCTGGGCATCGAATCCCAGGACATGGTGCGGCGCTAGCCGCCGCTGCGGGAGAATTAAACGGGCAGTATCCGTTGTTCCGGTACTGGCCATCAGAATCAAACTGTCGCGCGGCAGAACGCGTGAACCAAGAAGGGTAAGTAACCAGGTTATGAAGTCGCAGGAGATCACCAAGCGCTGGATCGACTTTTTTGTCAGCAAAGGCCACACGGCGGTGCCTTCGGCGTCCCTGGTTTCCAGCGACCCCTCCCTGCTGTTCACGGTGGCCGGCATGGTCCCGTTCATTCCGTACCTGACGGCCCGCGAAGAGGCGCCGTACAACCGCGCCACCAGCGTGCAGAAGTGCATCCGCACCGGCGACATCGAGGAGGTCGGCAAGACGGCACGCCACGGTACGTTCTTCCAGATGTGCGGCAACTTCTCCTTCGGCGACTACTTCAAGGAAGACGCCATCAAGTTCGCCTGGGAACTGCTCACCACGAGCGCTGCCGACGGCGGCTACGGCCTGCCGCCGGAGAAGCTGTGGGTCACCGTCTACGAAGAGGATGACGAAGCAGAGCAGCTGTGGCTCAAGAACACCGGCATGCCGGCAGAGCGGATCCAGCGGATGGGCAAGGCGGACAACTACTGGTCCACCGGCCAGCCCGGCCCGGCCGGCCCCTGCTCCGAGATCTACTATGACCGCGGCCCGTCCTATGGCGTCGAGGGCGGCCCCATTGCCGACGAAAACCGCTACGTGGAAATCTGGAACCTGGTGTTCATGCAGTACCAGATCGACAACGTCCGCTCGAAGGTGGACTTCGACATCACCGGCGAACTGCCCAAGAAGAATATCGACACCGGCCTCGGCATGGAGCGCCTCGCGATGATCCTGCAGGATGTCGAGAACATGTACGAGACCGACCAGGTCCGTCCCGTGATCGACCGGGCCGCGGCACTCTCCGGCCGGGAGTACACCTCGGCGGAGTCCGCCGACGACCCGCACCACACCGACGACGTCCGGATGCGTGTTGTTGCCGACCACATCCGCTCCTCGCTCATGCTGATCGCCGACGGCGTGACGCCCTCCAACGAGGGCCGCGGCTACGTGCTGCGCCGCCTCATCCGCCGTGCCGTGCGCTCCATGCGCCTCCTCGGCGTCGAAAAGGCCTGCCTGCCCGAACTGCTGCCGGCCTCGCGGGACGCCATGAAGGGCGTTTACCCCGTAGTGGAGACGGACTTCGAGCGCATCAGCCGCATCGCCTACGCCGAAGAGAAGGCGTTCCTGCGCACCATCGCCTCCGGCACCGCGCGCCTCGAGGACGCCGTCAAGGATTCCAAGGAAGCCGGCCGGCCGCTGTCCGGCGCCGATGCCTTTGCCCTGCACGACACCTACGGCTTCCCCATCGACCTGACCCTGGAAATGGCGGAAGAAGCCGGCCTCAAGGTTGACGAGCCCGAGTTCCGCAAGCTGATGCTCGAGCAGCGCCAGCGCGCCCAGGCCGACGCCAAGGGCAAGAAGGGGTCCCACGCCGACCTCAGTGCCTTCCAGGAGCTGCTGGCCGAGGGTGAGACGGTCTTTACCGGCTACACGGAACTGGCTGGCGAATCGAAGGTCCGCGGCATCCTGTCCGGCGGCCGCAAGGTTTCCCAGGCCTCCACGGGTGACGAGATCGAACTCGTCCTCGCGGAGACCCCGTTCTATGCCGAGGCCGGCGGCCAGGCCGCAGACACCGGTCTGATCACGGGCGACGGATTCGTCGTCGAGGTCCTGGACGTCCAGCGTCCCGTCAAGGGCCTGAGCGTGCACAAGGCGATCGTCCGCGAGGGCGAAATCGGTGCGGACTCGCTCGTGCAGGCAGCAGTGGACCGGGAACGCCGCCACTCCGCGGAGCAGGCCCACACCGGGACGCACATCGTGCACGCCGCCCTGCACCAGATCCTCGGCCCGGAGGCCCTGCAGCGCGGTTCCTACAACAAGGCCGGCTACCTCCGCTTCGACTTTGCCTGGGGCGAGGGGCTCAGCGCCGCCACGCGCTCCGAGATCGAGGAAGTTTCCAACCTAGCCATCCGTAACAACTTCACCGTTGAGACCAAGGTCATGCAACTGGCAGAGGCCAAGGCCCTCGGCGCCATGGCGCTCTTCGGCGAGAACTACGGCAATGAAGTCCGCGTGGTGGAGATCGACGGCGCCTGGTCCCGTGAGCTTTGCGGCGGCACCCATGTGGCCAACACCTCGCTTATCGGCAGCCTGTCCCTGCTGGGGGATCAGTCGGTAGGGTCCGGAAACCGCCGCGTGGAGGCTTTTGTGGGAATGGAGGCGTTCCGGCACCTCGCCGCTGAGCGCGCCCTTGTCACGGAGCTCACCGAAATGCTGAAGGTACCCTCCGGCCTGCTGGCGGACCGCATCGCCACCACGCTGACCAAGCTCAAGACGGTTGAGAAGGAACTGGAGCGCCTGCGCAAGGAGCAGCTGACCGCTGCCGCGGCGCAGCTGGTCGGTACGGCCAAGGACGCTTCCGGAGTAAAGGTCATCGCGCACGACGCCGGACAGGTCAGCGGCGCTGACGACCTCCGCGGACTGGCCCTTGACCTGCGCAGCCGGCTGGGGTCCGAGGCAGCCGCCGTTGCAGTGGCCGGCGTGAGCAACGACCGTCCCGTCATCCTGGTCGCCACCAACGAGGAAGCCCGCGCAGCGGGTGTCAAGGCAGGGGCCCTTGTCCGGCTCGCGGCCGGGATCCTCGGCGGCGGCGGCGGAGGCAAGGACGACGTCGCCCAGGGCGGCGGCACCGACGCTTCGAAGGTGCCGGCGGCTCTTGCCGCCGTCGTGGACGCCATCACGAGGCGATAACCGAACCGTGAATGAATCTGCTGCACCCGACGCCTACCCCCGGGGCATCAAACTGGGGGTGGACGTGGGCACCGTCCGTGTGGGCGTTGCCGTCTGCGACCGCGACGGCATCCTTGCCACACCCTTGAAGACGCTCGATCGGAATGCCAAGAAGAACACGGACGTCCGGGTGCTGGCTGCCTTGGCGACCGAGCTGGGCGCCGTCCAGATTTTCGTTGGCCTGCCGCGCACGCTCAAGGGCGAAGAGCACGCTTCGGCCAGGATGGCTACGGACTACGCGGAACTTCTGGCCGGAGCCCTTGCGGGACTCGGGTCGGACATTCCGGTGCAGCTTATTGATGAGCGTTTGAGCACGGTGACAGCCCACCGCAACCTGCACGAAGCTGGCATGAGCAGCCGGAATCACCGTAAGGTGGTGGATCAGGTTGCCGCCGCAGGAATTCTGCAGCACGCGATCGACATGCAAAGAGCCAGGGGAACGGATGTTGGAAGCCGCGTGTTCGCGGTTTCGCAGACGGGGCTTTCGGGGGACGCCGCAGCGGGAAACGCTGAGCAGGCGGTCTCCGGAAACAATGTGCAATCTTCAGAAAATGGAAGGCTACAGTGAGCCCGGTCAACAGCGGCGAGTCCTCAGGTGAGGAATTCAGTGACTCCGGACGTCAACTGACGCGCAAGGAAATTCGTGCCAGGGAGAAATTCCTGACAACCGAAGGCAATGACGTCGTCCCACCGCAGGCGTTCGAGACACCCGGTGACGAGCCGCAGGTGCCGCCCGCCATGCCGGCGGAGCCGCCCACGGTGCAGCAGCAGGCGGTCCCGCTCCACGACGAACGTCCTGTGCACCCTGCGGCAGCAGTGCACCCCGAGGATGCCGTGCCCGCTGCGCCGCTCCACCACGAAGAGGCAGTGCACCCCGAAGGCTCCGCGGAGTTGGAAGCACACGCCTACGACCCGCACACTGAGCTGCACCCGGAAGCGGGGCACCACGACGCCGGGCACCACGAGTATGTGGAGCACGGCTACCCAGTGCACGGTGACGCGGTGCACGGTTACGGTGACAACGCCGCTTACGCAGGGCACCACCAGGACGAGGCACACCATGTCTATGACGACGCCGACGTCTATCCGCCAGCGGAGCACCACGAGCATCACGCTGACGAACCCGGCCACCCGCTGATGGCCGGTGCTTCTTCCGTTGGCGTCGCCCCGGCCAAGTCCAAGAAGGTGCGCCGCCGCCGCCGCTGGCTGGCGCTCCTGCTGACGCTTGCGGTCTTCGTCACGGCCCTTGTGGTGGGCGCCCAGTTCCTGAAACCGCTGCTCGGCGCGGACACCATCGCCGATTACCCCGGACCCGGTGCAGGAGAGGTGAACGTGTCCGTGGAACCCGGCGAAGGCACGAGGTCGGTTGCCACCAAGCTTCAGGACCAGAAGGTCGTGGCCAACGCGGACACGTTCCTACGGGAGCTCACCGCCTCCGGCGGGACTATTGCTCCGGGGGAATTCCAGTTCCGCCAGGAAATGAAGAACTCCGACGCGGTGGCCGTCCTGCTGGGCAAGGGTGATGGCAAAGTCATGTACTTCGCCCTGAGCGCGGGACTCCGGATTGGCGAGTCGCTGCAGGCAATTTCCCAGGGATCCGGGATCCCCGTCGCGGAGCTCTCGGCCTTGAGCGACTCCCCGGCGCAGTTCGGGCTGCCGGCGAAGGCCAAGAACCTGGAAGGCTACCTGGCTCCTGGTGAGCACCGCTTCCCGGTGGGCACCCCGGCCAAGGAGATTCTCCAGAAGCTCGTCACGGTTACGACTGACGAGCTGAAGGCACAGGGAGTCACCGACCCCGCGAAACAGTACGACGTCGTCACGGTTGCCAGCATCGTCCAGGCCGAAGGCGGACAAGCTGAGTACGGCGATGTGGCCGGCGCCATCTACAACCGTCTCAAGCCAAATAACACCGAGACGGCCGGACTGATCCAGTCCGATGCCACGGTGACCTACGGGTTGGGTATCAAGAGCTTTTATATCGACGAGGCACAAAAGGCGGACAAGTCCAACCCATACAACACCTACGCTAATCAGGGGCTACCGGTTGGCCCGATCGGATCACCCGGTAAGAGCGCGATCGACGCGGCCGCAAAACCCAAGGCCAATGACTACATGTATTGGGTGACGATTAATCTGGACACGAAGGAGACCAAGTTCTCCAAGACTCTGGCCGAGCACCTCCGCTATGTGGAGCAGTACAACACCTGGTGCGCCGCTAACGCGGGACGTTGCACGTGACCCTGAAGGCTGCCGTCCTTGGGCATCCGATCGGCCATTCGAAGTCCCCGGCACTACATCGGGCCGCGTACGCCCGCCTGGGCGTTGACGTGGCGTATTCCGCCATCGATGTGACCGTTCCTGAGCTTCCGGCATTCATGGCGGCCGTGCGCAACGAGCCAGGCTGGCGCGGACTGTCCGTCACCATGCCGCTCAAGACCGCCATGGTTTCCGAGGTTGACGAGGTCCGCGGAGTGGCAGGCATCCTGGGCGTGGTGAACACCGTGGTGTTTGAAGCCGAAGGCGGTTCCGTGCGCAGGGTCGGCTACAACACCGACGTCGCCGGCATCGTGAACGCCGTGCGGCATGCCGGTGTGGCCGCCGCACCGTCCGCGGTGGTCCTGGGCGGCGGCGGTACAGCTGCGGCTGCAGTCGCCGCGCTCAAGGACCTCGGCGCACCGTCTGCGGATATTTACGTACGCGACGTGCGGCGGGCGGCGGAAGCCCGGGCCGCGTCCGACGGCGTGGGCCTTCCGGTCCGTATCCTTCCACTGACCGGCGCGGCCGACGCAATGGCCGCCGCCGACGTCGTAATTTCCACCCTCCCTCCCCACGGGGCAGACGCCCTGGCGGAGCAGCTCGCGGGCCTCCGCACCCCGACTCCCGGGGTCCTGCTCGATGTCGCCTACGATCCCTGGCCCAGCCGGATTGCCTCCGTCTGGCAGCACGGGGGAGGATCCGTGGTTCCCGGCCTGGAGATGCTGCTTTACCAGGCGGTGGAGCAGGTGCGGTTTTTCAGCGGCCTCGGCGACGACGTCACGGCCGATGTCATAGATGTGATGTGTGACGCAGTCGGGGCACCCCGACGAGTGTTCTAACCGCCCTACGTGGCAGGATGGATTTTATGTTGCGTTGGTTGACTGCCGGTGAATCCCATGGCCCGGCACTGGTCGGAATAATTGAAGGCGTGCCTGCCGGTGTAGAACTCACCAGCAGCCAGATCGCCGATGCCCTGGCCCGTCGGCGCCTCGGCTACGGCCGCGGTGCCCGGATGAAGTTCGAGCAGGACGTCGTGACCGTGCTTGGCGGCGTCCGCCACGGCATCACGCAGGGCGGTCCCGTGGCCATCCAGGTGGGCAACACCGAATGGCCCAAATGGGAGCAGATCATGGCCGCGGACCCGGTGGCGCCGGAAATCCTCGCCGACCAGGCGCGCAACGCACCACTGACCAGGCCCCGCCCCGGACACGCGGACTTCACGGGAATGCAGAAGTACGGCTTCGACGAAGCCCGCCCCGTTCTGGAACGGGCCAGCGCCCGCGAAACCGCCACCCGCGTAGCACTCGGAACCGTGGCCGCGCAGTTCCTCAAGCAGCTGGGCATTGAGCTTGTCAGCCACACCGTGTCGATCGCCAGCGTCACCGTACCCGAAGGACGGCCGTTGCCGGTTCCGGACAACGTCATTGCCCTTGATGCGGATCCGCTCCGCTGCTTCGACCGGGAAACCTCGGACGCCATGGTGGCCGAGGTCGACGCTGCGCACAAGGAAGGCGAAACCCTGGGCGGCGTGGTCGAGGTGCTGGCCTACGGCCTTCCCCCCGGACTCGGCAGCTACGTCCACTGGGACCGCCGCCTGGACTCCCGCCTTGCCGCTGCCCTCATGGGCATCCAGGCCATCAAGGGTGTGGAGGTGGGCGACGGATTCCTTACCGCCTCGCGCCGCGGCTCCGCCGCGCACGACGAAATCGTCAAGGACTCCGACGGGCGGATCATCCGCACCAGCAACCGGGCGGGCGGCATCGAGGGCGGCATGAGCATCGGCGACGTCCTGCGCGTCCGTGCCGCGATGAAGCCCATTGCCACCGTTCCGCGCGCCCTGAAGACCATCGACGTGAGCACCGGCGAGGCCGCCAAGGCCCACCACCAGCGCTCTGACGTCTGTGCCGTCCCGGCCGCGGGCGTCGTGGCCGAGGCAATGGTGGCCCTGGTGCTCGCCGAGGCAGTGGCAGAAAAGTTCGGCGGAGATTCGGTCGCGGAGACCGCCCGCAACATCAAGGGTTACCTGGACAACATTCCGGCGTCCCTGGACTCGATCGGCCAGTAGTGCCGGGCAGCATCAGGCACGGCGCTGTGCCACGACGGCCCATCGCCCTCATCGGACCCATGGCGGTGGGAAAGTCGGCGATCGGCCACCAGCTTGCGCAGCAGCTCGGTGCGGCGTTCGTCGACACCGACGTCGTCATCGTGGAAAACCACGGCACCATCGCGGACATCTTCGCCGCCCGCGGCGAGACCGCGTTCCGGGAGATCGAAGCCCGGACCGTGGCGCGGGTCATCGAAGACGCCGGGAACGCCAGCACTGTCATTTCGCTCGGCGGGGGAGCCGTGCTTGACTCCGGCACCCAGCAGCTGCTCCGCCGCTGCACCGTGGTGTACCTCGAATGCGACGCCGACACGGTTTCGGAGCGGATTGCCCGGAATTCGGGCCGGCCGCTCCTGGCAGGTGACGCCATGGGCCGCTGGCGTGCACTGTTTGCCACCCGGCAGCCCGTGTACGAGCGGCTTGCCGATCTCGTTTTCGATGTCCGCCACGGAACCGTCGCGGATCTCGGGCATCGGCTGGAAGAGGCGCTGCGTGAGTACGCGGCGGCACAGACCGCGGCGGCGGAGCCAGTGGCCGCAACAAAGGAAGTTGAAAAGTGAGTAGCGAATCAACCGTCATCAAAGTCACCGGCAAGTCTGCCGCTGACAACTACGACGTCGTTGTGGGCCGTGGCCTGCTCGAACGCCTTCCGGAACTGCTGGGGGAGCGCGTCAAACGCGTCCTGGTCATCCACCCGCGGGCCCTGCGGCTCACCGGGGATACCGTCCGCGACGAACTGGCCTCGGCCGGATTCACCGCGCTGACAGCCGAAATCCCGGACGCCGAGGAGGGCAAGCACATCCAGGTGGCCGCCTTCTGCTGGCAGGTCCTCGGACAGAACGACTTCACCCGCTCCGACGCCGTGGTGGCTGTCGGCGGCGGCGCTGTCACGGACCTGGCCGGGTTCGTGGCCGCGACCTGGCTCCGCGGGGTCAAGGTCATCCACATGCCCACCAGCCTGCTCGGCATGGTGGACGCAGCCGTTGGCGGCAAGACCGGCATCAACACGGCCGAGGGCAAGAACCTGGTGGGCGCCTTCCACCCGCCCGCGGCCGTACTCGCCGACCTTGACACCCTCAGCACGCTGCCCAGGAACGAGCTGATTTCGGGGATGGCCGAGGTCATCAAATGCGGCTTCATCGCAGACCCCGCCATTCTGGACCTAGTGGAAAAGGACCCGTCCGCCGTCACCGATTCGCAGTCGACGATCCTCCGCGAGCTGATCGAACGGGCCATCGCAGTCAAGGCCGACGTGGTGTCGGAGGATCTGAAGGAGACCGGCCGGCGGGAGTTCCTCAACTACGGGCACACGCTCGGACACGCGATCGAGCTCGTGGAACGGTACTCGTGGCGGCACGGCGCTGCCGTGTCTGTGGGCATGATGTTCGCCGCTGAACTCGCCCGCAGTGTGGGGCGCCTCAGCGACGCTGATGCCGACCGCCACCGCGCCATCCTGGAATCTCTCGGACTGCCGATCACCTACCGCCGCGACCGGTGGCAGGGGCTGTTGGACGGCATGCGCCGGGACAAGAAGTCCCGTGGCGACCTGCTGCGGTTCGTCGTCCTCGACGGCGTTGCGCGGCCCGGAATCCTCGACGTTCCGGACACGTCCCTGCTGTTTGCCGCCTACCAGGAGATTGCCTCTTGATGACGACCGACGTCATGATTGATTCCATGGGCGGCACGAGCGAGTGGCCGGATGCGGGGTTCCCGGGTATCAAGATCAACCCGGACACGCTGATGCCGGGAATTGTCAACGAAGAAGTATGTAACCTGGCGTTGCAGGCATCGACCGACCCGGCGGACCGCATCATGGTCCTGCTCGCGGAAGGCCATGCCGCAGACGCCGCGGAGCTCCTCGCCGAGGCACGCTACAACGACCCCGAATCCTTCAGGCTGCGCACGTTTGAAGCAGAAGTCCTTCGCGTGTCCAAGCGTTTTGACCGGGCTGTGGACCTTTTCCGCCAGCTCTTGGGCGAAGTCCAGGGAACCGAGCTGGAGGCCCTGGCGCACCAGCACCTGGGGCGGGCCTACTATGCCGGCGGCAACACCGCAGCCGCCGTCGACGAGTTTGCCAAGGCCCTTGACCTGCGCGTCGCGGGATCTGCCGATGCCGCGCTGATCTACTCATCCACCGTCGCACTGCAACGGGCGCGGAACGTCCTGGAAATGTCGTCCTAGGGGCCCTCGCAGCAGCCCGCCCGCATTACCGGTAGAATGGTTCTTGGATTTTTGACAAACACTCGCTGGCAGCCTTTTGGCGTGCCTGCGTGACATAACCGGCTGGCGGCTTGAAGCGGTCAGATACAAACCAGAGGATACCAGTGGCAACCACAAACGACATCAAGAACGGAACCGTGCTGAAGCTTGAGGGCCAGCTCTGGAACATCATCGAGTTCCAGCACGTCAAGCCGGGCAAGGGCGGCGCGTTCGTCCGCACCAAGATGCGCAACGTCATGTCGGGCAAGGTGGTCGACAAGACCTTCAACGCCGGCCTCAAGATCGAGACTGCCACGGTTGACCGCCGCGACTACCAGTACCTGTACCAGGACGGCGCCGACTTCGTGTTCATGGACACCTCGGACTTCGACCAGCTCACCGTGTCCGCCGAGACCGTTGGCGACGCCACCAACTTCATGCTCGAGAACCAGATGGTGAACATTGCCATCCACGAAGGCACCCCGCTCTACATCGAACTGCCGCCGAGCGTCGTTCTCGAAATCACCTACACCGAGCCGGGCCTGCAGGGCGACCGCTCCTCGGCCGGCACCAAGCCCGCCACCCTCGAGACCGGCTACGAGATCCAGGTGCCGCTGTTCGTTGAGAACAACACCAAGGTCAAGGTCGACACCCGCGACGGCAGCTACCTCGGCCGGGTCAACGACTAGTGAGCGCCCGCGGTAAGGCCCGTAACCGGGCCCTGGATGTTCTTTTCGAGGCGGAGCAGCGCTCCCTCTCGGCTTTTGATGTGCTGCGGTCGCGGCGTGAAATAACCGACCAGATCGTCAACCCCTACACCCTTGAAATCGTTGAAGGCGTGGTCTCCCACCAGACCGCCATCGACGAATTCCTGGAGACCTACTCCCAGGGCTGGACGCTGGAACGCATGCCGTCCGTGGACCGCATCATCCTGCGCATCGGTACGTGGGAACTGCTCTATAACGACGACGTTCCCGACGGCGTGGCTGTCAGTGAAGCTGTGGCCCTGGCCAAGACGCTGTCCACGGACGAGTCGCCGTCGTTCATCAACGGCCTCCTGGGCCGGCTGCAGCAGCTGAAGCCTTCGCTGCTGGCGTAGTCGCCCGGTGCCTGGCTGCGGTCGTAACCGCAGCGTTTCACCAATGGAAAGGACCGGTCCCCGCCAAAAGGCGGGGGCCGGTCTTTTTCGTTTCCGCCCAGCCTGTTTCCGCCCAGCCTGTTTCCGCCCAGCCTGTTTCCGCCCAGCTGGCTACCGCTCAGCGAAGCACGGCGTCCCGCCGCGCCGAGATTTCCGCGAGCTGGCGGTGCTCGTCGAGCTGGTGTGCGGGAACGTCCCGGCCGCTGAGGATCCGCTGCCGGATGAAGGCAAGCTGCGTGGCCGCGTGCAGGAAGGCTTTCATCTGTTGCCCCCGGCCGAACTGCTTCGCCCAGCGGACCGCTGCGCGGCGGCCGCCGGCGGTCGCGAGCATGTCCACTTCCGGCGGCGTGAACCACCCCGCTGCCGCATATTCCAGGAGCCGCTGGCGCGTCAGCCGGTTCTCCGCCACGCGCAGCAGGACTATCACGATGACGGCCAGGACGAAGATGGGCACCTGGACCACGATGTACTGCAGCAGGAAGTCCTGGCCCATGCTGTTCCACATGCTGTGCAGCAACATGGCCGGGACCAGGCCGGCGAAGAACGCCACGACAGACATCCCGGTGTGCCAGCGGCGCGCCGCAAAGCCGAGGATCAGCCCCGTGGTCCCGGTAAAGATGGCGTGGGCGAAGGGGGACATCACGCCCCGCAGGAAGAAGACAACCGCGAGGTCCGCGCCCGGAGTGCTGGACTCGGCGATGGCCCGGCCGAAATAGAGGATGTTTTCCGTGAAGGCAAAGCCGCCGGCGATCGTGAAAGCGAACACCACGCCGTCCACTGGTCCGTCGAAGTGCTTCCGCGCCAGCAGCAGGAGCAGAAGCAGGCCCAGGGACTTCGCGAATTCCTCCACCACCGGGGCCTGGACCGTGACGGCAAACGTCCTGTAGTCCATGCCGGCGGGCGGCGCCGCGGCCAGTGCAAAGAACGGCTGGATCAGCAGCGTGACGGAAATGGACACCACAGCGCCCCAGAGGAAGGCGAACAGCAGCAGGCGTTTCGGCTCGGGTTCCCAGCGGTCAATAAGGTAGACGGCCAGAAGAACGGCGCCCAGTGGAATCAGGGAGGCGATGAAGCCGATTACGAACCCGGTGACGCCGGTGTTGCCCACCAGGTACGGGAGGACCAGGAAGAGGCTTGCGAAGGCCAGGAAACCGCCGCCGCCCACAAGGCCTACCACCCCCGCACTCGAACGTTTGCGCACGGCGGCCGGCGGCATGACAGTGGTCACCGCAGGCGCGTTGTTGTTCGCGGGTGCCGCACGGTAGAGGCCGGGACGGACCTGGCCCATCCAGGTGGGGTTGGTCTGCTGCGGCAGGTCCCGCCCGGGCCATGGGGGCTGCTGCCCGTTTCCACGGCCGCCGGACGGATCGTGCTGCGGCCAAGGCGCGTTCGATGTCATGAGATTGAGCCTATGTCCCGCCAACCGCCGCATCCAAGGCCGGCCTTGGTGCGGCGGCGGCGGACTGGAGGCAACCATAGGCAACACCGTGCCGGCGGCCAGCCCGGGGCAGCCTCACCGGCCGGCGGATGTGATGTTAAACGCTCTCCGCGCGCCCGGCGGGCAGCCGGGCCGGGATGGCGCGTGTGGTAATTTTGAAGGGCAAATGTTCCTTTTTTAATTCCGTCCCGTGAGGCGGGGAAAGGGGAGACGAGCGTTGACATCAGTCACAGAAGCACCGGTTCCGGCCAGGGTTGTACTCAACTCTGCGGACATTGACCGTGCACTCACTCGTATCGCCCATGAGATCCTCGAGGCCAACAAGGGTTCCCAGGATCTGGTGCTGCTGGGCATTCCGCGCCGCGGCTATCCGCTGGCCGTGCGCCTGGCCAAGAAAATCGCCGCCGCCGATCCCACCGTGGATGCCGCCGCCATCGTGGGCCAGTTGGACGTCACCATGTTCCGGGACGACCTCTCCCACCAGCCCACGCGGCCGCCCTATCCCACGCAACTGCCCCGAACCGGCATCGACAACAAGGTCGTCGTGCTGATCGATGACGTCCTCTACTCCGGCCGGACCATCCGCGCGGCACTGGATGCCATCGTCGACCTGGGCCGCCCGCGCATCGTCCGGCTCGCGGTCATGATCGACCGCGGACACCGTGAACTTCCGATCCGGGCCGACCACGTCGGAAAGAACCTCCCCACGTCCTCCTCCGAAAAAGTCCGGGTCCGGCTTGAAGAGACCGATTCCGTTGACGGCACACCGGTCAACGAAGTGGTCATCGAGGCAGGCGCATGAAGCACCTGCTTTCCACCGAAGACCTCAGCCTGGCCAACGCCATCCGCATCCTCGACACGGCCGAGGAGATGGCCGCGGTGGGGGAACGCGAGGTCAAGAAGCTCCCGGCCCTGCGGGGCCGCACCGTGGTGAACCTGTTCTTCGAGGACTCCACCCGCACGCGCATCTCCTTCGAGGCCGCCGCGAAGCGGCTGTCGGCGGACGTCATCAACTTTGCCGCCAAGGGATCCTCCGTCTCCAAGGGCGAATCCCTCAAAGACACGGCGCAGACGCTGGCCGCCATGGGGGCAGACGCCGTCGTCATCCGCCACTGGGCCTCCGGTGCGCCGCACCGGCTGGCCGCCACGGACTGGATCGACGCCGCCGTCATCAACGCCGGTGACGGCACCCACGAACACCCCACCCAGGCGCTGCTGGATGCCTTCACCATGCGGCGGCACTGGGCACAGCTCCACGGGACGCCGTCCGCGGGGGCTGACCTGAAGGGCATGCGGGTGGCCATCGCCGGTGACGTCCTGCACTCCCGGGTGGCCCGGTCGAACGTCTGGCTGCTCCGTACGCTCGGCGCGGAGGTCACGCTGGTGGCGCCGCCCACGCTGCTGCCCATCGGCGTCGGGCAGTGGCCCTGCAGCGTCAGCTACGACATGGACGAAACCTTGGCGAAGGGCGTGGACGCCGTGATGATGCTGCGCGTCCAGGGCGAACGGATGAACGCCTCGTTCTTCCCCACAACGCGTGAATACTCCCGCCGCTGGGGCTTCGACGACAACCGCCTCCGGGCCCTGGACACCCTGGGACTGAAGGACACCATCATCATGCACCCCGGCCCCATGAACCGGGGCCTTGAAATATCGTCCGCCGCCGCGGACTCTCCCCGTTCCACCGTGCTGGCACAGGTCCGCAACGGCGTATCCGTCCGGATGGCCGCCCTGTACCTGCTGCTGTCCGGGGACACCCGGGAACCGGCAGCCAACGCCTCTTCCGGCACAGCCTCTTCCAGCACCGCATATTCCAACGCCGCCCATTCCACCAAGGAGAGCCACTGATGGCACACGAACAACAGGATGCAGCCCGCACCGGGTCATACCTCATCCGCGGCGCGGCGATTCTCGGCGGCGCAGCCCAGGACCTCCTGATCCGCGACGGCATCATCACCGGACGCGGCACCGACTTGGCCGGCAGCGACGCGGCTGACGGCGCCACCGTCATCGAAGCCGCCGGCCTGGTGGCCCTGCCCGGCATGGTGGACATCCACACGCACCTCCGCGAACCCGGACGGGAAGACGCCGAAACGGTGGAGACCGGCACCCGCGCCGCCGCCCTCGGCGGCTACACGGCCGTGCACGCCATGGCCAACAGCAACCCCGTCGCGGACACCGCAGGCGTGGTGGAACAGGTGCACACCCTGGGACGCGCCGCCGGCTGGGTGGACGTCCGTCCCGTGGGCGCGGTCACCGTAGGCCTCTCCGGCGAACAGCTGGCCGAGCTCGGCGCCATGGCCGATTCCCGCGCCAAGGTGCGGGTGTTCTCCGATGACGGCATCTGCGTCCACGACCCTGTGCTGATGCGCCGGGCCCTCGAATACGTCAAGGCGTTCGACGGCGTGGTGGCCCAGCACGCCCAGGAACCCCGGCTCACCGCCGGCGCCCAGATGAACGAAGGCGACGTCTCGGCAGTTCTCGGACTGACGGGCTGGCCCGCCGTCGCCGAGGAAAGCATCATCGCCCGTGACGTCCTGCTGGCCCAGCACGTCGGGTCCAGGCTGCACGTCTGCCACGTCTCCACGGCAGGTTCGGTCGAGATCATCCGCTGGGCCAAGGCGCGCGGCATCAACGTCACCGCCGAAGTGACCCCGCACCACCTCCTCCTGACCGACGAACTTGTCCGCAGCTACGATCCCGTCTACAAGGTGAACCCGCCGCTGCGCACGGACTCCGACGTCCAGGCGCTCCGCGCGGCCCTGGCAGACGGCACCATCGACGTCGTCGGCACGGACCACGCCCCGCACCCGAGCGAACACAAGGAATGCGAATGGGCGCAGGCGGCCATGGGCATGACCGGCCTGGAAACCGCACTGTCCGTGGTGCAGGCGACCATGATCGAGACCGGCCTCATGGGCTGGGAGGACTTCGCCCGGGTCACCTCCACCGCTCCCGCCGTCATCGGACGGGTGGCCGACCAGGGACGTCCGCTGGAGGTGGGCGAACCCGCGAACGTCACACTGGTGGACCCGGCTGCGCGCTGGACCGTGGACCCTTCTAAGATGGCAACCATGGGCCGTAACTCTCCGTTCGCCGGAAGGGAACTCCCGGGCAAGGTTGTGGCGACGTTCTTCAAGGGTCATCCCACCGTCCTGAACGGCGAGCTCAATACCCCGTACCGTCACGGATCCCACCCGGAAACAACCGGTCCGGCGGGCGCCAACTGATGGACAACAAAGCCCTCACCCTGGTCATCACGCTGCCGCTCATCGCGCTCGTGCTGGCCATGATCGGCGCCGGCTGGCGGAGCCGCCTGCGGCGCCAGTCCGACGTCGAACAGTTGCCCGCGGTGCCGGCGGAACTGAGCCTGCCGCTTGCCGCGGCCGACGGCCAGTACGTCGCCACCACCACGGCGGGGGACTGGCTGGACCGCATTGCCGTTCAAGGCCTGGGAATCCGCACCAACGCCGAACTGACCGTCCACCCCGAAGGCGTGCTGTTCGAGCGGTCAGGTGCCGGACCGGTCTTCATCCCGGCCGGCAGGCTCACCGGAGTCCGGCAGGACAGCGGCATGGCCGGCAAGTTCGTCGAGAAAGACGGACTCCTGGTGCTCAGCTGGACACTGGGCGGCCGTGAACTGGACACCGGATTCCGGACCCGGCGCGCCGCCGACAAACCGGCCATCCTCGATGCCTTTCAAGAATTGATCTCCGCAGTCCCTCAGGCAGATGCCGATAGTGGAAAGTAACAACGTGACAGAAACCCAAGTAACAGCAAACGCAGATACTGCACCTGAACAGGGAACGTCGGCGCCCGCCGTGCTGGTGCTCGAGGACGGCCGCTTCTTCCGCGGCAGCAGCTACGGCGCCACCGGCACCGCCCTGGGCGAGGCGGTCTTCGCCACCGGCATGACCGGCTACCAGGAGACCATCACCGATCCCTCCTACGCCCGCCAGCTGGTGGTCCAGACGGCACCGCATATCGGCAACACCGGCGTCAACGCCGACGACGCCGAGTCCCGCCGCATCTGGGTGGCCGGCTACATTGTCCGCGACGCTGCGCGCCGGCCCTCCAACTGGCGCTCCGAGCGGTCCCTCGACGACGAACTCGTGGAACAGGGCATTGTGGGCATCCAGGGCGTCGACACCCGGGCCATCACCCGGCACCTGCGCGAACACAAGACCATGCGCGCCGGGATCTTCTCCGGCGACGCGGCCCGGGCCACGGACAAAGAACTGCTCGACGCCGTACTGGCAAGCGCGCCGATGGAAGGCGCCCGCCTCGCCGAGGAAGTCAGTGTTGACGAGGCCTACATCGTGGAACCGAAGGACTGGGGCTGGGACGGCGAGCCGCGCTTCAGCATCGCCGCAATCGACCTCGGCATCAAGCGCATGACCCCCATCCGCTTCGCCGAGCGCGGCGTCCGCGTCCACGTCCTGCCGGCGACGGCCACCCTGGCCGACGTGAAAGCGGTCAACCCGGACGGATTCTTCATGTCCAACGGTCCGGGCGACCCCGCCACGGCCGACAACCAGGTCAAGCTGCTCCGCTCGGTGCTGGACGAGAAACTTCCGTACTTCGGCATCTGCTTCGGCAACCAGATCCTGGGCCGGGCCCTCGGCTTCGGCACGTACAAGCTCCGCTACGGCCACCGCGGCATCAACCAGCCCGTGATGGACCGCCGCACCGGCAAGGTGGAGATCACCTCGCAGAACCACGGCTTTGCCGTGGACGCCCCGCTCGACGGCGCCACCCAGGCCCCCGAGGAACGGTTCGGCCGCGTTGAGGTCAGCCATGTGAGCCTCAACGACGACGTCGTGGAAGGCCTCTCCTGCCTGGATATCCCCGCCTTCTCGGTGCAGTACCACCCGGAAGCCGCCGCCGGGCCGCACGATGCCGCCTACCTTTTTGACCGCTTCATCGAGTTGATGGCGGACACCAAGAAGGCTGCCGCCCCCTCGGCTGGCGCCGACTCCAAAACTTCCACCGAATCCAAGACTGAGGACAAGAAGTAATGCCCAAGAGAACTGACCTTAAGAGCGTCCTGGTCATCGGTTCCGGTCCGATCGTGATCGGCCAGGCCGCCGAGTTCGACTATTCCGGCACCCAGGCTCTCCGCGTCCTCAAGGAGGAAGGCCTGCGCGTTATCCTGGTCAACTCCAACCCGGCCACCATCATGACGGACCCCGAGTTCGCCGATGCCACCTACGTGGAGCCCATCACCCCCGAGGTGGTGGAAAAGATCATCGCCAAGGAACGGCCGGATGCGGTCCTGCCCACCCTGGGCGGCCAGACGGCCCTCAACACCGCCATCGCGCTGGACAAGAACGGCGTGCTCGAAAAGTACAACGTGGAACTGATCGGCGCGAACATCGCCGCGATCGAACTCGGCGAAGACCGCGAAAAGTTCAAGGGCGTTGTGGAACGCTGCGGTGCGGAGTCCGCCCGCAGCCACATCATCCATACCATCGACGAGGCCCTGAAGGCCGCCGAAGACCTCGGCTACCCGATGGTCGTCCGGCCCTCCTTCACCATGGGCGGCCTTGGCTCCGGCCTGGCCTACGACGAGGGCGACCTCCGCCGGATCGTCGGCCAGGGCCTGCAGTACAGCCCCACCAGCGAGGTGCTGCTCGAAGAGAGCATCCTCGGCTGGAAGGAATACGAGCTCGAGATGATGCGGGACAAGAACGACAACGTGGTGGTTGTCTGTTCCATCGAGAACTTCGACCCCGTGGGCGTGCACACCGGAGACTCCATCACGGTGGCTCCCGCCCTGACCCTCACGGACCGCGAATACCAGCGCCTGCGCGACATCTCCATCGCGGTCATCCGTGAAGTGGGCGTGGACACCGGCGGCTGCAACATCCAGTTCGCCGTCGAACCGGACACGGGACGCGTCGTCGTCATCGAAATGAACCCGCGCGTCTCCCGGTCCTCGGCGCTGGCCTCGAAGGCCACGGGGTTTGCGATTGCCAAGATCGCCACCAAACTGTCCCTGGGCTACACCCTGGATGAGATCCCGAACGACATCACGCAGAAGACCCCGGCGTCGTTCGAACCGACGCTCGACTACGTCGTGGTCAAGGTTCCGCGGTTCGCGTTTGAGAAGTTCCCGGCAGCGGACCCGACCCTCACCACCACCATGAAGTCGGTGGGCGAGGCCATGGCCATGGGCCGCAACTTCACCGAGGCACTGCAGAAGGCGCTCCGCTCCCTCGAGCAGAAGGGCTCGCAGCTGGACTTCAGCCACGTTCCCGAATGGGAAGTCCCGGAGCTGATCGAAAAGTCCAAGCGGCCCACCACCGAACGCCTGCACCAGGTGCAGCGCGCCCTGCTGGGCGGCGCCACGGTGGAGCAGCTCTTCGAAGCCACCAAGATCGACCCGTGGTACCTGGACCAGCTCCAGCTGCTGAACGAGATCTCGCAGGAAATCCGCAAGTCCACCGCCCTGACCCAGGAGATGCTGCAGCGCGCCAAGCGCCACGGCTTCTCCGACGAGCAGATCGGCGCCCTCACCAACAACCAGGAGGCCGTGGTCCGCGGCGTCCGCCAGGCGCTGGGCATCCGCCCGGTCTACAAGACCGTGGACACCTGCGCCGCCGAGTTCGCCGCCTACACCCCGTACCACTACTCGTCCTACGACGAGGAGGACGAGGTGGCGCTGCACTCCAAGCCGTCCATCATCATCCTGGGTTCGGGCCCCAACCGCATCGGCCAGGGCATCGAGTTCGACTACTCCTGCGTGCATGCCTCCATGGCGCTCCGCAAAGCCGGCTACGAGACCGTCATGGTCAACTGCAACCCGGAAACCGTCTCCACCGACTACGACGTCTCCACGCGCCTCTACTTCGAACCGCTGACCCTCGAGGACGTCCTTGAAGTCATCGCGGCGGAGGAGCGCACCGGCGGCGTCATGGGCGTGTTCGTCCAGCTCGGCGGCCAGACCCCGCTCAAGCTCGCCCAGCAGCTGGCCGACGCCGGCGTGCCGATCCTCGGTACGTCACCGGAAGCGATCGACCTCGCCGAACACCGCGGCGCATTCTCCCGCGTGCTGGACGAAGCCGGGCTCATCTCGCCCAAGAACGGCACCGCAGTGTCCTTCGAGGACGCCAAGAAGATCGCCGACGAAATCGGCTACCCGGTCCTGGTCCGCCCGTCCTACGTGCTGGGCGGACGCGGCATGGAGATCGTCTACGACGAGCCCAACCTCTCCCGTTACATCGCCAACGCCACCGAGATCACCACCGAACATCCGGTGCTGATCGACCGGTTCCTGGAAGACGCCGTCGAAATCGACGTCGACGCCCTCTACGACGGAACAGAAATGTACCTCGGCGGCATCATGGAGCACATCGAAGAGGCCGGCATCCACTCCGGCGACTCCGCCTGTGTGCTGCCTCCGATCACGCTCGGCAACAACGTGATCGAGCGTGTACGCACCGCCACCCTGGCCATCGCCGAGGGCGTGGGCGTCCGCGGCCTCATCAACATCCAGTTCGCCCTGGCCTCCGACGTCCTGTACGTCCTCGAAGCCAACCCGCGGGCCTCCCGCACGGTGCCCTTCGTCTCCAAGGCCACGGGCGTGCAGATGGCCAAGGCTGCCGCGCTGATCGGCACCGGCGTGACCATCAACCAGCTCCGCAGCGCCTACAAGATGCTGCCGGAAACCGGTGACGGCTCCACCCTGCCGTTCGACGCACCCGTCTCGGTCAAGGAGGCCGTGCTGCCCTTCAGCCGCTTCCGTACCCCGGAGGGCAAGGTTGTGGACTCCCTCCTCGGCCCGGAAATGCGCTCCACCGGCGAAGTCATGGGCATCGACAAGCACTTCGACACGGCTTTCGCCAAGAGCCAGGCAGCCGCCAACAACGCGCTGCCCACCGAAGGAAAGATCTTCGTCTCCGTGGCCAACCGGGACAAGCGCTCGGTGATCATGGGCGTCAAGCGCCTCTCCGACCTCGGCTTCGAGATCGTCTCCACCGGCGGCACCGCGGACGTCCTGCGCCGCAACGGCATCCAGGCCACCCCGGTCCGCAAGGTCGCCGAAGGAAGCAGCGCCGAAGGGGAAGGCACCATCGCCGACCTCATCATCGCCGGCGAGATCGACATGGTCTTCAACACGCCGTCCGGCGGAGAAGCCCGCATCGACGGCTACGAACTGCGCGCGGCGGCAACGTCCATCGGCATTCCGTGCATCACCACGGTGGCCGAGTTCAACGCGGCCGTCCAGGCGATCGAAGCATTGCGCACTTACGAATGGTCGGTGACCAGCCTGCAGGAGCACGCTGAGAACCTGAAGGCCCTGCAGAATGGCTGAGCAAGCGGCAGCAATGACGGCCGGCCGGGAGTCCTTCGGCTCCCGGCTCGGCCGGGCCATGGCGGACCGCGGTCCGCTGTGCGTGGGGATCGATCCGCACCCGGCGCTGCTGAAGGCCTGGGGACTGAACGACGACGCCGCCGGCCTGGAGCGCTTCTCGCTCACGGTCGTGGAGGCAGTGGGTTCGCTCGCTGCCGCCGTGAAGCCGCAGGTGGCCCTCTACGAACGCCACGGCTCGGCCGGCATGGCCGTGCTGGAACGCACCCTCGCAGCGTCTGCCGATGCGGGCGTGCTGACCATCGCCGACGCCAAGCGCGGGGACATCGGCTCCACCATGGCAGCCTACGCCGACGCCTGGCTCCGGGACGGCTCTTCGCTGGCCGCGGATTCGGTGACCCTGAGCCCCTACCTGGGCTTCGAGTCGCTGCGCCCGGCCCTGGACCTTGCGGCCGAATACGGCCGCGGCGTCTTTGTCCTGGCCCTGACGTCCAACCCGGAAGGCGCCTCCGTCCAGCACGTCGGCGGCGCGGATTCCGTGGCCCGCCGGATCACCGAGGCGGCGGCTGCTGAAAATCTCCGCTACACGGGCGCGCTGGGCTCTGTGGGCCTGGTGGTTGGCGCCACTGTGGGTGGAGCGCTGGCGGACCTGCAACTGGACCTGGCGGCGGTACGCGGAATCATCCTCGCGCCGGGCCTCGGAGCCCAGGGCGCCACGGCCGCGGATCTGCGGGCAACGTTCGGTGCCGCCTATTCGCAGGTCCTGGGCACCTCAAGCCGGGACATCCTCTCCGGAGGGCCCTCCGTTGGCGGACTCCGGGAGGCCGCCCTGCGCACCTTGGAGCCCCTGCTGACCAGCTGATCCATCGATTTTCGCGTCCATTGATTTCTGCGCCAGGCAAAGGGTAGGTTCGGAGGACTCCCGGGACCTTTGCCTTGGATCCGACCGACGATATCGGGGTGACTTGAGTGAGCCTGCGGCCCCTGACAGACCAGGAACGCGCGGACGCGCTGGGTAAGGCGGCGGCCGCCCGGGCGGCCCGGGCGGAAGCCAAGGAACAGCTAAAGCTTGGAACGCTCACGGTGGCTGAACTCCTCGCCTCCGGGGACGGTGATTCCGCCATCGCGCGGATGAAGGTTTCCGAAATGCTGGAGGCGTTCCCCGGTGTGGGCCGTGTCACGGCCGCTGCCATCATGGACGAGCTGGGCATTGCCGTATCCCGCAGGCTGCGGGGGCTCGGCATTCACCAGCGCCGGGCGCTGGTAGATTTTATGAACGAGAATCACGTCCATCCGAATAACGCCCAAAGGAATATGTGAGCAAGAAACCGGGACTGACAGTCCTCGCCGGCCCGACGGCTGTTGGTAAAGGCACCGTGTCCACCTACATCCGGGACAACTATCCCGAAGTCTGGCTTTCCGTCTCGGCCACCACCCGGGCTCCGCGCCCGGGGGAGCAGGACGGCGTTCACTACTTCTTCAAGTCGGCCGAGGAATTCGACGCCCTGGTGGCCGACGGCGAACTGCTCGAATGGGCCGTGGTCCACGGCCGCAACCGGTACGGTACGCTGCGCAGCACCGTGGACGCGGCCATCGCCGATGGCCGTTCGGTGCTGCTGGAGATTGACCTGCAGGGCGCGCGCCAGGTCAAGCAGGCCGTCCCGGAAGCCCAATTCGTGTTCCTCGCCCCGCCTACCTGGGAGGAAATGGTCCGCCGCCTGGTGGGCCGCGGCACGGAATCAGCCGAGGAACAGCAGCAGAGACTGGAAACCGCTAAACTAGAACTTGCCGCTGAGCCGGAGTTCGATCACACCGTCATCAATGATGACGTTCGACGCGCAGCGGACGAGCTTGTTTCACTCATGGGGCTGACCCCGCACCCGCACTAGCCGCAGGGTCGGATCGGCCCGTTAGAATTTGGAGAATTCGTGTCCACGAACCTTGAAGGCATCATCAACCCGCCGATCGACGAGCTGCTGAAGGCAGCTGATTCCAAGTACGGCCTGGTGATCTTCGGTGCCAAGCGTGCACGTCAGATCAACGCATACTACGCCCAGCTGCACGAGGGCCTGTTCGAATACGTTGGCCCGCTGGTCGACACCAAGCTGAACGAGAAGTCGCTGTCCATCGCCCTGCGCGAAATCAACGAAGGCAAGCTCGTTTCCACGCCGATCGAACCCGCAGAGTAGATCTCCTTACACAAAAAGACTGCCTGTTGACGGAGGTCACGTGCGCATAGTCCTCGGAGTCGGGGGAGGGATTGCCGCCTACAAGGTGGCATCGCTCCTCCGGCTTTTTACTGAAGCCGGACACAACGTCACGGTGATCCCCACGGAGGCGGCCAACCGCTTTGTTGGCGTGGCCACCTGGGAAGCCCTGTCCGGGAACCCGGTCAGCAACAGCGTCTTCGACGACGTTCCGTCGGTCAACCATGTACGCCTGGGTCATGAGGCGGACCTCATCGTGGTGGCCCCGGCCACGGCGGACCTCCTGGCGCGTGCCGCCGGCGGCCATGCCAACGACCTCCTCACCAACACTCTCCTGATGGCCAGCGGCCCGGTGCTGATGGCCCCTGCCATGCACACCGAAATGTGGCTGCACGCTGCCACCCAGGCCAATGTGGAAACGCTGCGCAGCCGGGGCGTAACGGTCCTTGAACCCGCCAGCGGCCGGCTCACCGGCTCCGACTCAGGCCCCGGCCGGCTGCCGGAGCCCGAGGCTATCTTTGCCGCCGCGCTGGCCCTGATGCAGGGCAACGCCGTTCCCGGGCAGCTGCCGCTTGCCGGGCGCACCGTCACCATCAGCGCGGGCGGCACACGGGAACCGCTGGACCCGGTACGGTTCCTCGGCAACCGCTCGTCCGGAAAACAGGGAGTGGCACTTGCCGTGGCAGCCCGCGACGCGGGCGCGAGCGTCCGGCTGCTGGCCGCCCACATGGACGTACCGGCTCCCGCCGGCGTCGAAGTGGTCCGGGTCGAAACTGCGCTGCAGCTCCGGGAAGCGGCGCTGCGCGCGGCAGCCGATTCCGACGTCGTCATCATGGCTGCCGCCGTGGCGGACTTCCGGCCCGCCGAGGTGTCGGACACCAAGATCAAGAAGCGGGATGACACCGCCGATCCAGTGATCAACCTGCTCCGCAACCCGGACATCCTGCACGAACTCGTGGAGGTCCGCGCGGCGGGCAGGCCCGGTCAGCTGATTGTGGGTTTTGCCGCGGAAACCGGCGACGCCGAGGGGGACGTGCTGGACCACGCCGAGGCCAAACTCCGGAAGAAGGGTTGCGACCTGCTGGTGGTCAACCACGTGGGCGAGGGCCTGGTGTTCGGCCAGGACAACAACTCCGTGGTCATCCTTTCCCGCACCGGCTCCGAACCACAATCGGCATCCGGCTCGAAGGACGAAGTTGCGGCGGCCGTCATTGACCGCATCAGCTCCGAGTTGAGCCGCGTATTCCCACGAGCTTGAACGGCCGGCGTGTGCAAGGCCTCCTTAGCAGGGGGACACATGCCGAGGCCTGACCGATTCCCAACCAGTAAGGTAGTTGAGTGACTTTACCGCTGCACATTCCCGCATCCCATGGCGCGACGCCGCCATCCCTTCGTCTCTTCACGTCGGAGTCCGTGACTGAAGGCCATCCGGACAAGATTTGCGACCAGATCAGCGATGCGATCCTGGATGCCCTGCTGGCGAAGGACCCCGAGTCCCGCGTGGCAGTGGAGACGCTGGCCACCACCGGACTGGTGCACGTAGCGGGCGAAGTCACCACAGACGCCTACGTGGAGATCCCGCAGATCGTGCGGGAGACCATCCTGGGGATCGGCTACGACTCCTCGGCCAATGGGTTTGACGGTGCACGCTGCGGCGTCTCCGTCTCCATCGGCCAGCAGTCCAACGACATTGCCGGCGGCGTGTTCAACTCCCTGGAAGCCCGCGAAGGCCGCCAGGAAGACGACTACGACCTCCAGGGCGCCGGCGACCAGGGCCTCATGTTCGGCTACGCCAGCGACGAGACGCCGTCCTACATGCCCGTGCCGATCTGGATTGCGCACCGCCTCTCAGAGCGCCTCACCGAAGTGCGCAAGAACGGCGAACTTCCCTACCTCCGCCCGGACGGCAAGACCCAGGCCACGATCGGCTACGACCGCGACCGGCCGGTCTCCGTCGAAACCATCGTGATCTCCAGCCAGCACGCGGAGGGCGCCAGCCTCGAGCAGCTGCGCGCCGACCTTGCCACGCATGTGATTGACCCGGTGCTGGCGGTAGCCAACCTGGACATCTCGCGTACCCGCAACATCCTCAATCCAGCCGGAGCGTTCGTGATCGGCGGCCCCGTGGGCGACGCCGGCCTGACCGGCCGCAAGATCATCGTGGACACCTACGGCGGCATGGCGCGCCACGGCGGCGGTGCCTTCTCCGGCAAGGATCCGTCCAAGGTTGACCGCTCCGCGGCCTATGCGATGCGCTGGGTGGCCAAGAACGTGGTCGCTGCCGGACTTGCCAAGCGGGCCGAGATCCAGATTGCCTACGCCATCGGCCAGGCACGGCCCGTGGGCACGTATGTCGAGACCTTTGGCACGGAAACGGTGGATCCCGAGCGCATCAGCGCGGCTATTTCGGAAATCTTCGACCTCCGTCCGCGTGCGATCATCGATGCGCTGGACCTCAAGCGGCCCATCTACGCAAAGACTGCTGCGCACGGACACTTCGGCCGCGACGATCCCGACTTCACCTGGGAACGCCTTGACCGTGTGGATGACCTCAAGGCTTTCTTCAACGCCTGAGGGCCGCCACCGGAGTCAATGTCGGTGCCGTGTGTTTGGCTGTAGCAGGGCCCCCGTTCGGGCGGCCCTGCTACTGTGCTTTCCGGCTGGTGGAGCATTGCTCCACCGCGCCGGACCCATGACCACCACAACTGGCAGATGCTGAACGGAGACTGGTCCCATCGCTTCCTTTCCCGGTGAGGCAGCCGCCGCCGAAGAACCCTTCCAGCTGTCATTCCTCCAGGGGTTCCCGGCCGCCCGGACGCAGTCTTCCGGCGGTCCTCCGCTCGCGCCGTCGCTGCCCGTAGCCAGAGTGCTCATCGAATCCTCACTGCCCCATCTGGACCGGCCCTTCGACTACAGCGTGCCGGCCTCGGTCGACGACGCCGCGCAGCCGGGTGTGCGGGTCAAGGTCAAATTCAACGGCCAGGAGCTCAGCGGCTACATCCTTGACCGGGTGGCTGATTCCGACGCCGGGCACGTGCTCTTACCGCTCCATAAAGTCGTGTCTGCCGTGCAGGTCCTCACGCCGGAAATGGCCGCGCTGGCCGGCACTGTGGCAGCCCGCTACGCCGGAACCGTCAGCGACGTCCTGCGCGTGGCCATCCCGCCGCGGGTTGCCAAGCTTGAGAAGGAGCTGGCCACCGAGGGAAAGCTCTCCGCAAGCCCTCAAATGACGGAAGCCGCTGCGGACGCGGAGCCGGAGGCGTCCCGCATTCCACACCCACCCGGGAACTGGTCCCGCTACGTCAACGGGACGGCCTTCCTCCGGCACCTCGCTGCGGGCGAGTCGCCGCGCGCGGTGCTAAGCGCGCTCCAGGGTTTCGGCCCTGCCGGCTGGCCCGAGCTCATTGCCGAAGCCGTGGCGGCCGTCCGTGCCGCGGGCCGTGGCGCGGTGGTGGTGGTTCCGGACCAACGCGACCTGGACCGCGTTGAGGCCGCCCTGGCGCGGCTGCTTCCCCGGGAAGACATCGCCCGGCTCACTGCCGACGACGGGCCGACGCCCCGCTACCGCAGCTACCTGCGGGTGTTGACCGGGCACGCGGGCGTCGCGGTCGGCACCCGCTCGGCGGCCTATGCCCCCGTGCACAACCTTGGCCTGGTGGTGTGCTGGGACGACGGCGACGACCTCCACATCGAGCAGCGGTCGCCCTACGCCCACACCAGGGAGGTCCTGCTCCTGCGCGCGGAGCAGGAGGGCGCAGCGTGCCTGCTGGCGGCGCACACCCGCAGCACCGAACTGCAGCGCCTGGTGGACGCAGGCTGGGCCCGGACCGTGGAAGCCGCCCGCCCTGAGGTCCGGAGGACTGTACCGCGTGTCCTGAACACCGCGGACAGCTTTGAACAGGAACGCGACCCCCTCGCCCGGATCGCCAGGCTGCCGGGGGCGGCCTGGCGCGCCGCCAAGGAAGGCCTGGAACGCGGCCCCGTCCTGGTGCAGGTGGCCCGCGCCGGCTATGCGCCCTCGCTGGTCTGCGACTCCTGCCGGGAACCTGCCCGGTGCACGGCCTGCAGCGGGCCCCTGGCTATTGACGGCGCCGCCGGATCGTCCGCCGTACCGCAGTGCCGCTGGTGTTCTGCGCCGGCGCCGGCCTGGCGCTGCAGCCACTGCACCAGCCCCAGGCTCCGCCGCTCCGCCACCGGTGTGCTGCGGACCGCGGAGGAGCTGGGCCGGGCGTTCCCGGGCAAACCCGTCATCACGTCGTCGGGCGACCACGTCAAAGCCACCGTCCCGGACACAAGAGCCCTCGTAGTGGCCACCGTGGGAGCGGAACCTGTGGCGGCTGGCGGCTATGCCGCCGCACTGCTGCTGGATGGGGACTCTTTGCTGCGCCGGGAAAACCTCCGCGCAGGGGAGGACGCCGTACGGCGCTGGTTCAACGCCGCGGCGCTCGTCAAGCCTGCCGCTGAGGGGGGCCTCGTGGTGATCACCGCGGACGACGCCGCCGGGGTGGGCGCGCTGCTTCGCTGGGACGCCAGCGGGTATGCGCAGCGCGAATTGTCATTGCGGCAGGAGCTCCAGTTGCCCCCGGCGGTGCGGGTTGCCTCGGTGACCGGCGGCCGGACCGCCGTCGGGCACTTCACCGAGGCCATTGAGCAGGGCCTGGCCCGGCAGGGCATTACCCTGCGCATGGCTGGTCCGGCGCCCGTGCTGCTGTCGAATGCACGGGCAGCCAGCCAGGAGGCCGGCGAGGACGTCCGGACGCTGCTGTTCATTCCGTATGCACAGGCGGCGGAATCAACGCGTGCGATGCGGGCCGTCAAGGCCGCGGCGGCGGCACGGCGCAGCGACGATCCCGTCCAGCTCCGGCTTGACGGCGTGGACGTGCTCTAGCTGATGTGCTCCAGCCGACGTGCCCTGGTTGTGTGTCCCGGCTGACGGCTGACGGCTGACGGCTGACGGCGAACTGCGGCTGAGGAGCTTCCGCCGGGGCCGGCCTCAGCGCCTGCTGATCCGGGCGGCCTCTTCGGCCAGGTCCACGAGTTGCCGGGCGGAGTGGTCCCAGCTGAATTCCGCAGCCCGTTCCACGGAACGGCGTGACAGCGCCTTCCACACCTGCGCCTGTTCCAGCCGCCGCACCGCTTCGGCGAACTCGGACGGGGAATCCGGGTGGACGTACGTCACGGCGTCCTGCCCCACTTCGCGGAAGATCGGGATGTCACTGGCGATGACGGGCGTGCCGTGGGACATGGCCTCCACGAGCGGCAGCCCGTAACCTTCCGCGCGTGAGAGGCTGATCAGGGCAGTGGTCCGGGCCAGCAGGGCCTCGTACTCGGCATCCGTCACGCCGTTATGGAAGACGACTTCCGCTCCCGGCGGCACCAGGGCCTCGAGTTCCGCCCGGCGCTGCGGCGTGATGCGGCTGAGGAGATGGAGCGTCATGCCGGGCAGTTCGGCCATTCCCCGCACCATGGTGTCCACGTTTTTGTACGGCATGAACGAACCCATGTAGAGCAGGGTGGGGTCCGCGCCGGCACCGGGGTCGCGGGGCGTGTGGCCGTGCTGCGGAGCGTTGCCCACAATCCGGACCGGCCGCTTCGTCAGGCGGTATTTGGCGATCAGGGCTTCGGTGGTGTGGCTGATGGTGGCCACCACGTCCGCCCGGTTCAGGAGCAGCCGCTGCGGCCAGAACGCCTTGTGGTAAAGGCGCCACAGCACTCGGACCGGGGCAGGCAGGAAGCCTGGCGGAGCGGGGTGCTCGTAGTAGATGAGGTCGTGGAGGGTCAGGACCAGACCGTACTTCCGGCCCAACGTCCCCATCGTCTGCATCGGGCACACCACCACGTCGGCGCCAAGCTTGTTGACCTTAGCGGCCACGAAGAGCTCCGCGGGGGAGAGCGGGCTGTTGATCATCGTGTAGGGCACGTCCGGGAGCAGGGCCAGCTGCCGGGGATCGCTGACGAGCATCGAGACGTCGGCGATCTTGGCCGTGGCGGCGATCAGGCTGGCCCCGTACCTGCTGATTCCGTCGTGGTGGTCCAGGCGGGTGAAGCGGGCATCGATAATGATTTTCACGCGGGATGGTCCTTCAGGAAGCGTCTGATGTAGCCGGCGGCCGGTGCGGGTGTCTCATAGTGGATAAGGTGCCCCACACCCGGAATGACCTCGAGGGTGCCGTCCGGCAGGAGGGCCTTCAGCTTGTGCTGGTCCGGGAGCATCGCAATCTCATCCTTTTCACCGGCAACCAGCAGCACCGGAAGGGCCAGGTCCGCAGCAACTTCGGAGACGTTGCTGCCCACGGACGCCTTGAAGGACTCAAGCAGGCTGTCCCGGTTGGCAAAGGCCGAGAAGTACGCGCTGTGCTGGCCGTGGATAAAGCGACGGAGCTGCTTGTCCCTGGTCTTTGCCATGGCGACGCTCATGACCCTGACAATGAGCCTGCTGCGGAGCAGGTACAGGCCCAGGGCGCGGGGGAGCCTGGCAGAGGCCTCGTAGTAGATGACTGCCAGTTTGGTCATGACGCCCTTGGGCCCCTCCAGTGCCGGCGCGGCAATGGGATTGATGAGGATGAGCGGGAACACGGCGCCGGGGTTGGCCGCCACGAAATGGCTGGCAATGATGGATCCGAAGGAGTGTCCCAGCAGCACCGTTTCCGGCCCCAGGCCCAGGGCGGTCATGAAGTCGCGGATGAACTGCCCGTACCGCGCGAGGCTGTGCTCACCATCGGTGAACGCGCCGGAGCTGCCGAAACCGGGCAGGTCGGGCATGATCAACCGCATGTCGGGGAGCTGGTCCGCAACCCGCAGCAGGCCGTGGTGGTCCCCGCGGAATCCGTGGATCACCAGGATCGTCCTGGTCTCCGCTGTGACGGTAACGGGCTCGTACACCCAGTAGTCCACAGTGCAGCCATCCAGGTCCACGCTGGCGGCCCGCGTCCTGTCGTCCAGTGCGCCGCTGAAGAGGTGCAGGGCCTGTGCCGGTCCTGTGTCCACTTGTTCCATGGTGTCGAATCCTAGTTGACGTTGTCCGGGTGGGAGCCTGTGCGCTGGTTGCGTTCCAGGGCGGCAAGGGCGGCCATGTCCGAGGCGTCCAGGGTAAAGCCGAAGACATCAAGGTTTTCCCGGATCCGGGTGTAGGAGCTGGCTTTAGGAATGACCACGTTGCCCAGCTGCACGTGCCACCGCAGGACGATCTGGGCCGCGGTCCGGCGGTGCGCCGCTGCCAGCTCCACAACCACTGGATCCTCCAGCACCTGCCCCCGGCCCAGCGGGCTCCAGGCCTCCGTGCGGATACCAAGCCGGTCATGCAGGCCCCGGAGTTCGTCCTGCTGCAGCCAGGGATGAAGTTCCACCTGGTTCACGGCGGGGACCACTTCGGCCGTCTCGAGCAGGCGCTCCAGGTGGGCAGGCTGGAAGTTGGAAACTCCGATGGCCCGGATCCTGCCCTCGCGGTACAGGGTTTCCATGGCCCGGTAACTTTCGGTGAAGAGTCCGCGGCGGGCGCAAGGCCAATGGATGAGGTAGAGGTCGATGTATTCCAGGCCGAGGTTGGACATGGAGGTCTGGAAGGCCCGCATCGTTGCGTCGTAGCCGTGGTCGTCATTCCACACCTTCGTGGAGACGAAGAGGTCCTCCCGGGAGAGCCACGGCGCCGCCTCGCCGGAGCCGCCGCCGGCTCCGCTGCCGCCGAAGCCGGAGAGGGCGCCGATGGCCTTGCCCACCCCGGTTTCATTTCCGTACATGGACGCAGTGTCGAAGTGCCGGTAGCCGGCTTCGAGGGCCATGGTCACCAGGCCGGCAGCGTCCGCCGGGGGAACCTTGTAGAGCCCGAAGCCCAGCTGGTCGATCAGCACACCATTGTTGAGGCTTAGCCGGGGCGAGGTTTTCATAGCACTGACTCTACCGACTCCCCGCGGCAGGCTCCCCGGGACAGGCCGTGAAGCCTGCCGCTGCCGGCGTCACGACAACCCGTCGAAACTCACCAGGCGCCGCGCCATGGCTTCATCGAGGATCAGGTCGGTGGCGAGCCCGGCAGCGAGCGCGCCGCGCAGTCCGTTGATCTTCGAGGCTCCTGATACGACGCAGATCCGCCGCCGGACCTGCCGCAGCTGTGCCAGCGCCGGGCCGGTGGACCGTTCGTTGAGCGTGATGCCGTCGGAGGACCCGTCGCCGCGGAAAAACACGGTGGCAACGTCACCCACCACGTCCGAGCTGGCCAGAATGTTCAGGTCGTTCTCGTCGAGGTAGCCGCCGGCATAGACGTGGCTCGGGTAGTCGGCGTCCACTGATCCCACACCGAAAATGGCAATGCTCATGCGTGACTGCAAATCCAGGATGCGCTGGACGCTGCGTTCATTCCACATGGCGGTTTTCGTGGCGGCGTGGTCAAAAAACGCCGGAACGGGAAACTGTTCAACACGCGCCCCGAAGGCGCTGCCGAACCTGCGCATGATGTCGCTGGCGTAGGTAATGCCGGTGGTCTGCATGTTCCCCGCGCCGTTGAGCTGGACGATCACGCTGTCGTGGGTGATCTTGCGGGTCAGGTGGCGGCTGACCGCGCTGAGGGTGGATCCCCACGCGACGCCGATGATCGCGTTTGAGTCGACCAGCGGACCGATGGTCCGTGCAGCCTGCATGGCCACCCTGTCAAGTGTCTCCGCCTCATTCAGGGTGTCCACCACCGGAACGACGTGCACATCGACGCGGTATTGGGCGCGGATCATGTTCTCCAGTTCGGGTCCCGTGTCGAGCGGATTGCGGATCTGGATCTGCACCAGGCCGGTTTCCCGGGCAGTCGATAAAAGCCGGGAAACCGTGGATCTCGAGGTCCGGAGCTCCCTGGCTATGGCGTCCATCGTGAGGTCCTGGAGGTAATACAGTTGTGCAGCCCTGAGGGCTTCTGAGTGGCGTGAACGCGGCATTGGGCTTCCGTTCTGCACGTTTGTGCATAGTGCTTGACTCCATTTTCCATTAGTCCAAACAATAGTGGTGAACGGCGCCGCGCTGAGGCGTGCCGCACAGAACCAAACCCAAAGGAGCAGATTTGGGAACCAACGATTCATCCGGCCATCCGTCTTCCAGCCGCCAGCGGTCCTCAGTGCAGAGCCTGCGAAAGCGGCCCCGCGCGCAGGTCCTGATCATCGGCGGCGGAATCAACGGAGTGGGCACGTTCCGCGATCTGGCACTACAGGGCGTCGATGTTGCGCTCGTCGAACGCGGAGACTACTGCCAGGGGGCCAGCGGTGCATCGTCGCACATGATCCACGGCGGAATCCGGTACCTCGAAAACGGTGAGTTCCGCCTGGTCCAGGAGTCCGTCGTCGAACGCAACAGGCTGCTGCGCATTGCCCCCCACTACGTCAAGCCGCTCCAGACCACTATTCCCATCTTCAGCACCTTCTCCGGCGTGCTGTCCGCGCCGCTGCGGTTCCTGACCCACAAGCAGCAGGGCAAGCCGAAAGAACGCGGCGCCTTCCTGATCAAGCTCGGCCTGAGCATGTACGACTTCTTCTCACGCGACGGCGGCACAGTTCCGCGCCACCAGTTCCGCGGCCGGAAGCGCGCCCTGGCGGAACTGCCGCGGCTGCACCCCGGAATCAAGTACGCGGCCACCTATTTCGATGCCTCGGTCCACAACCCCGAGCGGCTCACCCTGGACGTGCTCCAGGACGGCGAAAAGGCCGGCGCCGTGGGTCCGAGTGACGCCCGGGCCAGCAACTACCTTTCGCTCGTGTCCATGGGCGGGGCGGCCGGAAATTCGTCCGGTTCCACGGGCGGCAGCACTGTCCAGCTGCGCGATGAACTCACCGGCGAAGTCTTCGACTTCACGGCGGACGTGATCGTCAACACCACGGGGGCCTGGGTCGACCTGACCAACCAGGCCATGGGTGCTGCCTCCTCCTTCATGGGCGGAACAAAGGGTTCGCACATCGTGCTGGACCACCCCGGGCTGCTCGAGGCCTGCAACGGCCGCGAAATCTTCTTTGAACACACGGACGGCCGGATCGTGCTGATTTACCCGATGGGCGACCGCGTGCTGGTGGGCACCACCGACGTCGATGCGGACATGGCAGAGGATGCCGTCTGCACCGACGCCGAGATCGACTACTTCTTCGACCTGATCGGCCATGTCTTCCCGGACGTCCCGGTGAGCCGGGACCAGATCGTGTACACCTTCGCCGGTGTCCGCCCGCTGCCCCGGCACGACGCCACCCAGCCCGGCTTCGTCAGCCGGGACTACCGGATCGAGCGCGGCGGACAGCATACGTCGGCCGGCGGCGCCGTCGTGCTCAGCCTGGTGGGCGGCAAATGGACCACGTTCCGGGCCCTGGCAGAACACCTGACAAATGACGTGCTCAAGGAACTGGGACTGGAACGGAAAGTCTCGACGGCGAAACTCGGCATCGGCGGCGGCGCCGGCTTCCCGGACACAGCGTCCGGCATCGAACAGTGGATCAAGGCACACATGTCCGCCGGCCGCGACGCTGACCGGATCTCCGGATTGCTGACCCGCTACGGCACCCGCGCCGAAGAAGTCCTGCGATACCTCGACGCCGGACCGGACCGGCTCCTGCACTCCACCCGCGAACTCAGTGTCCGCGAACTGGAGTTCATGGCCCGCAACGAACAGGTGGGGCACCTCATCGACGTGCTGATCCGGCGCACGTCGCTGGCCTTCCGCGGGCTGGTGACCGGCGAACTCCTCAACGAGGTCGCAGAGGTCCTTGCCGTTCCGCTGGGCTGGGACGCCGCCGCCCGGGCAGCCGAAATCCACTACGCCCAGGAGGTGCTTGAACGCTTCCACGGCGTCCAGGTCCACAGCCTGGTCGCCTAGATAGCTTGCGTGCCCGGGGAGGGAGTGCCCGGGCGCAAGGGCTGCGCGGTTCCGCTGGAGGAACAGCCGGCGCAGCAGCCGGCCGGCAACGCAACAACGTTGCCGGCCCAACAGCCCTTCAAACTCGCGAAGGGCTGACAACAGAAAATAGAGGAGTCAAAGATGTCTCTTGGAATTGTTTTCCTTTCCGAAGTATTCGGAACCGCAATGCTCACCCTGCTGGGTTGCGGCGTTGTGGCAAACGTCGCGCTCAAAGGCACCAAGGGCAACAACGGCGGATTCCTGATGGTCACATGGGGCTGGGGCATTGCAGTCTTCTGCGGTGTTTTCGTGGCTGCCAAGTCCGGCGCACACCTGAATCCCGCCGTCACTTTCGGCCTGCTGCTCAACGGCAAGGCGGAGTATGCTCCCGGCGTCAGCGTCGACTTCGCATCCACACTGACCTACTTCGGCGGTGAATTCCTGGGCGCGTTCCTGGGTGCAGTGGTCATGTGGCTGGCCCACAAGCAGCACTTCGACGCCGAACCTGAACCCGCCAGCAAGCTCGCCGTGTTCTCCACGGGCCCTGCCATCCGCTCCACCCCGTGGAACCTGATCACCGAGATCATCGGCACCTTTGTCCTCGTCTTCGTCATCCTGACCCTCGGCGGGACCCCTTCCGGCCTTGGCCCGCTGGCCGTGGCCCTGCTGGTTGTCGGTATCGGTGTGTCCCTCGGCGGTCCCACCGGCTACGCGATCAACCCCGCCCGCGACCTCGGTCCCCGCATCGCCCACGCACTGCTGCCCATCAAGGGCAAGGGCTCCAGCGACTGGAGCTACTCCTGGATCCCGGTAGTGGGCCCGCTGGTAGGCGGCGGACTCGCCGGCGCCGTCGCAGCAGTAGTGCCGATCATCGCCTCGGCAGCTTCCTGATCCCCGTCCCGCGTTCCAACACCCCCACCAAGCCCTTCAGACAACAGACAAGGACGTCAACATGAACCAGTACGTAATCGCCATCGACCAGGGCACCACCAGCACCCGCGCCATCGTCTTCGACCACAGCGGCAGCATCGTCTCCTCGGGCCAGATGGAACACGAGCAGATCTTCCCGCAGGCAGGCTGGGTGGAACACGACCCCGCCGAAATCTGGAACAACACCCGCGAGGTCATCGCCTCCGCCCTGTCCAAGGCGAACCTGACCCGGCACGATATCGCCGCCGTCGGCATTACCAACCAGCGCGAAACGGCCGTTGTCTGGGACAAGACGACGGGCGAGGCCGTATACAACGCGATCGTCTGGCAGGACACCCGGACCCAGGACATCGTGGACGAGCTGGCCAAGGATGGCGGCCCGGAGCGTTTCAAGCAGAAGGTGGGCCTGCCGCTGGCAACGTACTTCTCCGGCACCAAGATCAAGTGGATCCTGGACAACGTGGAGGGCGCCCGCGCCAAGGCCGAAGCCGGCGACCTGGTCTTCGGCAACACGGACTGCTGGGTCCTGTGGAACCTCACGGGCGGAGTGGACGGCGGCGTGCACGTCACCGACGTCACCAACGCCTCCCGGACCATGTTCATGGACCTTGACACGCTGTCCTGGGACCAGGAGATCCTGGATGCCTTCGGCGTTCCGGCCTCCATGATGCCTGCCATCAAGTCATCCTCCGAGGTCTACGGCACGGTCCACACTTCACAGCTCCTCCGTGAAACGCCGGTTGCCGGCATCCTTGGCGACCAGCAGGCGGCCACCTTCGGCCAGGCGGCGTTTGAGGCCGGCGAGGCCAAGAACACGTACGGCACCGGCTGCTTCCTGATCTTCAACACCGGGGAGGAAATCGTCCACTCCAAGAACGGCCTGCTGACCACTGTGGGCTACAAGCTGGGGGACGCTGCTCCACACTATGCGCTGGAAGGCTCCATCGCCGTCACCGGATCCCTCATCCAGTGGCTACGGGACAACCTCGGGTTGATCAGCAGTGCCCCGGAAGTGGAAACGCTCGCCGCCTCGGTCAAGGACAACGGCGGCGTGTACATCGTCCCGGCGTTCTCGGGACTGTTCGCGCCGTACTGGCGGTCCGATGCCCGCGGCGCCATCGTGGGCCTGACCCGATTCGTCAACAGGAACCACATCGCCCGTGCGGCACTGGAGGCCACCGCCTTCCAGACCCGTGAGGTGCTCGACGCCGTCAACGCGGACTCCGGTGTTCCGCTGACGGAGTTGAAGGTCGACGGCGGCATGGTCGCCAATGACGCCCTGATGCAGTTCCAGGCGGACATCCTGGGTGTTCCGGTGATCCGGCCGAAGGTCGTGGAGACCACCGCCCTCGGCGCTGCCTATGCTGCCGGCCTTGCCGTCGGCTTCTGGAAGGACCTGGGGGAGTGCTCGGCCAACTGGTCCGAGGACAAGCGCTGGGAACCGCAGATGGACGCAGGGGAGCGGGACCGCCAGATGCGCCTCTGGAAGAAGGCCGTGACGAAGTCCATGGACTGGGTCGACGAGGACGTGAAGTAGACCCGGCGAGCCTATGCCTTCGCTGTTAAGGGGGCCCCGCCCGTCCCCTGCTGCTCCCGACGCTCGCAAGCTCGCGTCGGGGCCCTCGCAGCAGTGGGCCCATCGCGGACGCCCGAAGCCGCTCCCGGGCCCCCTTAACAGCTCGGCATGTCCGAGCCGGTCGATTCAGCCGCTCGTGGCGACTTACGTTTAGGTGATGGTGGAGGTGCGCTAAAGTAGTTCTATGCGTGCGATCCTTCTGCTTAGCTAGCCGCGCGGTATCCCGACCAAGTACGGATTGCCGAGCGGCCGCCCCTCCATGTCGAGGGGCTTTTGTGTGTCTGGGGCTATCTCCCGGCCGCAAGCAGGGGATCAGGGGCCGGGGCGGACAGGACGCCAGGGCCGTACGAAAAGCGGTACAGAACAGAAGAGGGCAGCAGTGAGCGTTCAGCCGGAGACAGAGACCGGAACAGCAGCAGTCGCGACCGAAGGTCCCGAGGAGGGTACCTACAGCTTTGCCGCGATGGAGGCCAAATGGCCGCAGGTGTGGGAAGACCTCAAGGTGTTCACGCCCGTCGATGACGGTTCCCGGGAGCGCCGCTATGTCCTCGACATGTTCCCTTACCCGTCGGGTGACCTGCACATGGGCCACGCTGAAGCGTTTGCCATGGGTGACGTCGTGGCGCGGTACCTGCGCCAGAAGGGCTTTGACGTCCTGCACCCGATCGGCTGGGACTCCTTCGGCCTGCCCGCGGAAAACGCAGCCATCAAGCGCAACGCGCACCCCAGCGAGTGGACCTACGCCAACATCGACACCCAGGCGGCGTCTTTCAAGCGCTACGCGATCTCCGCTGACTGGTCGCGCCGCCTGCACACCTCGGACCCGGGGTACTACCGCTGGACCCAGTGGCTGTTCAAGCGCTTCTATGAGCGCGGCCTGGCCTACCGGAAGGACTCCCCGGTCAACTGGTGCCCCAAGGACCAGACCGTGCTGGCAAACGAACAGGTAGTCAACGGCGCCTGCGAACGCTGTGGCACCGCCGTGACCAAGAAGTCCCTTAACCAGTGGTACTTCAAGATCACCGACTATGCCGACCGCCTGCTGGACGATATGGACGAGCTGCGCGGCCACTGGCCCGAGCGCGTCCTGGCCATGCAGAAGAACTGGATCGGCCGCTCCGAAGGTGCACACGTCAACTTCGTGATCGAAGCCGACGGCGGCAAGCCGGCCAAGGACGTCACCGTCTTCACCACCCGCCCGGACACCCTGTACGGAGCCACGTTCTTCGTGGTCGCGGCAGATGCGCCGCTGGCAGTGGAACTGGTCACGGCCGAGCACGCCGCAGCCCTTGACGCCTACCGCGAACAGGTCAAGGCACTGTCCGAAATCGAGCGGCAGTCCACCGAACGGGAAAAGACGGGCGTCTTCACCGGCCGTTACGCCGTCAACCCCCTGAACGGCGAAAAACTGCCGGTGTGGGCAGCGGACTATGTCCTGGCTGACTACGGCACCGGCGCCATCATGGCTGTCCCCGCCCATGACCAGCGCGACCTGGACTTCGCCAAGACCTTCGACCTGCCCGTCCGCGCCGTGCTGGACACGGGAGAAGACGACCCCGCAGTCACCGGGACGGCGACGGCGGGGGAGGGAACCCTGATCAACTCGGGTGTTCTCGACGGCCTGCCCAAGGCGGAGGCCATCCCCGCCGCGATCGACATCCTGGAGAAGCAGGGCACCGGCGAAAAGTTCGTCAACTTCCGGCTGCGCGACTGGCTGCTCAGCCGCCAGCGCTTCTGGGGCACGCCCATCCCGATCATCCACTGCCCGGCCTGCGGCGAGGTTCCTGTTCCCGACGAACAGCTGCCCGTCACCCTGCCGGCCGACCTGCGCGGCGAAGACCTGTCCCCGAAGGGCACGTCCCCGCTGGCGGCCGCCGAAGCCTGGGTCAACGTTGAGTGCCCCAACTGCCACGGCCCTGCCAAGCGCGACACCGACACCATGGACACGTTCGTTGACTCGTCCTGGTACTTCCTGCGGTTCGTTTCCCCGCAGTACACCGAGGGTCCCTTCGACCCGGAGAAGATCAACGACTGGATGCCGGTGGGGCAGTACGTGGGCGGCGTGGAACATGCCATCCTGCACCTGCTGTACGCACGGTTCTTCACCAAGGTCATCCACGACCTCGGGATGATCGACGCCGACGAGCCGTTCAGCGCACTGCTCAACCAGGGCCAGGTCCTCAACGGGGGCAAGGCCATGAGCAAGTCCCTGGGCAACGGTGTTGACCTTGGTGAGCAGCTGGACAAGTACGGCGTGGACGCCGTGCGTCTCACCATGATCTTCGCCTCCCCGCCGGAGGACGACGTCGACTGGGCGGACGTGTCGCCGTCGGGCTCCGCGAAGTTCCTGGCCCGGGCCTGGCGCCTGGCGCAGGACGTCACCAGCACGCCCGGAACGGATGCCGCCCAAGGAGACCGTGCGCTGCGCTCCGTCACGCACCGCACCATCGCCGACGCCGCCGCACTGCTGGACAGCAACAAGTTCAACGTTGTGGTGGCCAAGCTGATGGAACTGGTCAACGCGACCCGCAAAACGATAGATGCAGCTGCCGGCGCGGGCGGCGCGGATCCTGCGGTCCGCGAAGCGGCGGAAGCCGTAGCGGTCATCCTGAGCCTCTTTGCGCCCTACACGGCCGAGGACATGTGGAACGTGCTGGGGCATCCCGCCTCGGTGGCGAACGCCGGCTGGCCATCGCACGACGAAGCCCTCCTGGTGCAGGACACTGTCACCGCGGTGGTCCAGGTCCAGGGCAAGGTCCGCGACCGCCTGGAGGTCTCCCCGGAGATCGGCGAGGACAAGCTGCGTGAACTGGCCCTCGCGTCGGAAAATGTCCAGCGCGCCCTCGACGGGCGGGGTATCCGCACGGTCATCGTGCGAGCCCCTAAACTGGTCAACATCGTCCCGGCTTAGCCGGGGCACCGGCCGCCGGCAATGCCGGCGGCCGGTCATCACGCTTGGCCGGAATAGCAGGGGGACACCGTGAACGACCGGGAACCGGCCGGCTGGCCGTGGCTGAAGGAACGGCTGGTCCGCCTGCGGCCGGCCCCCCGACCGGGAGCTACCCCGGACGTGGTGGCGGCCGCCGTCGTGCGCACTGCGGTGGTGACCGATTCCGCAGCGGCGCTTCCGGCCGACTGGGTCGGCGACTTCGCCGCCGACGGCCGGCTGACTGTGGTTCCCATGCCTGTCATGGTGGGGCCGGAGATTTACGGCGAAGGCGAAGACGACATCACCGAGACCATTGCGGTGGCGCTGGCCACGGGCACTCCGGTCAAGACGTCACGGCCGTCGCCCGGCCAGTTTGAGCAGGCCTATCTTGCGGCGCAGCGCCGCGGCTTCGAAGCGGTGGTCTCCGTTCATATCTCGGGAGCACTTTCCGGCACGGCGGACTCTGCCAGGCTCGCGGCATCGCGCGTGGGCATCCCCGTGGAAGTGCTCGACTCGAAGACGGTGGGCATGGCGCTGGGCATGGGTGTGCAGAGCGCGGTGGTCGCGGCGGCAGACGGCCGGGGGGCCGCTGAAGTGCGTGCCTTTGCGGAAGAACGGCTGGCGCGTACCAGGGTGTATTTCTATGTACCCAGCCTGGAGCAGCTCCGCCGCGGCGGCCGGATCGGAGCGGCGGCATCCCTGTGGGGGACAATGCTTGCCATCAAACCGATCCTCGCCGTGGACGACGGGAAGATCGTTCCGCTGGAAAAGGTCAGGTCCGCCGCGCGGGCCGTGGCGCGCCTCGAGGAAATTGTGGTGGCGGATGCCGCCGCGCGTCCTGACGGCCAGGCGCGCCTGGCCGTCCACCACTTCGGCAATCCCGGGGAAGCCGCTGAGCTTGCGGAACGGCTGGCGGCCTCGCTCCCGGGCATACCCCCGGCGCAGATCAGTTCGCTGCCCGCCGTCCTCGCCGCCCACGCGGGGCTGGGTGTCCTGGCCGTGATCGTGGGGGAGAGCAGTACACCGCACAAGGAACCCGCTCTGGCCCAATAGCGGCGCCGGTAGTACAGTCTCCCCACCAAGCAGGCTCCCTACCGAGCAAGGAGGCTTCGATGACAATGCAGGTGCACCACGTGGCGCAGTTCGACAAGGACGTGTCCGAAGAAGTGACGAACTGGCTGAAGTACCTCAAGGGCCAGGTGACCAGCGTCCAGTTCCTCACCACGACGGTGCCTGATCCGAAGGCGCCTGACGCATGGCGGGTGCAGTACGAGGCCTACATCACGTACCAGAAATAGCCAGCCGGAGGGCCCGGGTCAGGGGCTGCAGGTCACCGTGTCACGGTTGTAGCGGCTTTTCTCGAGCACGCTGATGCTGTCCGACACTACGGTGCAGGAGGCGCCGTCGGGGAACGTGTAGACACTCGTCGCGCCGGTTTTGATGACGTTCGCGTCGAAAGACCACGGGCTTTCATAGTAGCCAAACAAGCTGACGAACTTGTGGGTATTGTCCACTGTGATGGTTTCGCCGTCGGGGGAGATCTGGGTGGCACTCACCTCACCGCTTCCCTGGAAGACGGCGACTCCGCTCGGCGTATGAACCTCGATGTGCCGTTCTGTGCCCGTCTGGCAAAACGTCCAGCCGGAAAGTTCATCCGTGATACACGTCGACTATTCGGTGAACTGGGTCCCTTCACTCCCTGCCGCGCTGGCCGGTGCCGCGCCGCACGCCAGCAGTAACCCCAGGCCCACCCCGCATCCGGAAAAGAGCACAGACATTTTTGACATCGTGACCGCCCCCCAAAGTTCAGACCATTCCCCGGATTCGGGGCAGGGCAAAATCGTAAGGCTGCGGTGCCTCCCGGTCAATATGTAAATTCAATGGTGAAAAGACCGGGCGTTGTCCCGGTGACCTGCTGTGCGTCCGCTTTCCACATACCGCCCTTCCGCAGTGTCCGTTCCCGCCGTGTTCTCCTAGCGTGGCGGGTATGTCACGCCGGAACGCGGAAGCGGGAGCACCTGCCGCGGCCACCCGTGCGCGGCGGCGACTGACGGCCTCCCTTGGACCGGCCGCCGGCGATGCCAGGGGCGGGCCAGGAACAGCCGGGGGTATTGGACAGGGGCTGCTGGAGCACGGAGCTCCCGGCCAGGGAACTTTCACGTACGACGGCGGTGCGCGGCCGGATCCGGATGCGGCTGACGCCGCCGCCGGTGGCGGGGTCGCCGGACCGGCGAAGTTCAGGTGGCGCACGGGCATCCGCGTTGCCGTGCTGCTGGGAATCGTGAGCCTCCTGCTGGGCGGCTGGTTCTGGTGGGACGTCGCCGGCAGCCGTGCACAGGTGGTCCCGCTGAGCGACATCAGCAGCACGGACGCCGGCGGGCAGCCGGAAGCAGGCCCAAGGGCAGAGGACCCGGGAGAGACCGGCGGGACGTCAGAAGGAGGGCGGGCTTCCGATCCTTCCTCTGGAAGGAAAATCGTGGTCCATATCGCGGGGGCTGTGAACAAAGCCGGCGTTGTGGAACTGCCGGACGGTAGCCGGATCCACGAAGCAATCGCTGCCGCGGGTGGGAGCACGGACACCGCTGACCTGGAACGGCTGAACCTGGCCGCCGTGCTGACCGATGGCCAGAAGATCCATGTTCCCCGGTTGGGGGATCCCGCGGACGTCACCGGAACGGCGGGCAGCGAACCGGGGTCCGATGGAACAGGCTCCGGTGGACAGGGAGCAGGCACTGCCAAAGTCGACCTGAATACGGCCTCCGTGGAGGAGCTGGGGGCACTGCCCCGGGTAGGGCCAGTCCTGGCCCAGCGCATCTTTGATTGGCGGAAGGAGCACGGTCGGTTCAGTGCCGTGGAGGAACTCGACGCCGTGGACGGCGTCGGCCCCAAGATGCTGGAAACGCTATTGCCTCTCGTGCGGGTGTCCTGAGATGGGCAGCCCCAGTCCATGGCAGCGCTTCGTCGACGCAGCCGTCCGGGGCCGGCAGGACGAGGCCTTCCGGCCGCGGCCGGACCCTCCCCGTGACCCGACCTCGGGTTTTCCACGTACGCCGGGCGTACGCTCCGCCGGCATCATCGGCATCGTGCCCCGGACGTCGGCCGGACTGCGGGCCATGGTTGCCGCCCGCCTTCTTCCCCGGCCGGAGGACAGGGCACGGGGAGCCGGGAAACCTGCTGCGTCGGGAACCGGCAGCAAACCACGGCGCAGGACTGACCTGCGCCTGGCACCTCCGGCCCTCCTCACCTGGGCGGCCGCCGTCGGGGGTGTCTGGTTGCCGTTGCCCGGACTCTGCGCGGTGATCGGGGGACTGCTCCTGGCGGCAATGGTGCTGCTGGTGGTGATCCGCCGGCGCCGGGGGATGACTCACGGGTCCGGGCTGGTGCCGCGCAGCTTCCTGACCACCCTTGCCGTTGCCCTGGTGCTATCGGCAGCCGTCGCGTCCCACTCGGCGGTAGCAGCGTCGCAGAAGCATGACGGACCCGTCGCCGACGCGGTGACGGCCCGTTCCGCAGTCGTGGTTGAGGCGGAGATAGAAGGCTCGCCGCGCGAACTCAAGGTTCCCGGCCGCGCCGGGTCCGGCCGGTGGGCTGTGCAGGCGACAGTTTTCATGATCATCGCCAACGGCCGCCTCATCAGGGGTGATGCGGACGTGCTGATCGTCGGCGGTGACGATTGGCAGCACGTGGTCCCCGGGCAGCGGGTCCGGACCACAGGAAAACTGCAGCCGGCCGACGCCGGCCAGGCGCAGGCGGGCACGCTGTCCGCCACTACCGGCCCGGCCACCACTGCTGCCCCCTCGGCATGGCGGGAAGAACCTGTCGCGCTCCGCAGCGGGTTTGCCGCCGCCGCGGAATGGATCGGCGGCGATGCCCGCGGCTTACTGCCCGGAATGGTCACGGGTGATACGGGCTTCCTCGATGAACAGCTGGAGAGTGCCATGAAGACTGTCGGCATGACGCACCTGACGGCCGTGAGCGGAGTGATAGATACCTTTCGAGATGGGTACTGAACTAATCCCGAACTTTCGGTGCGTAGTCAATGAGGCTCGATTCGCCTCGGACGCCTCCAGTTCGCCGACTGCGGCAAGCTCCCAACCCGGACTACCATGCCTACCTGGATATGCATGCAGAGGCAGCTTCGTGACCGGGTCCGCGCGTGACGGTGCAGCCTCTTCGCCAGGCACGCTGCTCACTCGGCTGCCTGGTCGCGCTCAACCACAGACGCAGGCGCTGAAAGGGTTCGAGAAGAGCATCGAGGAGCTGAAGCGTCGCTGCACGCCCGTCTTCTGGCCGATCTTATTGCCGAAGGCCGAGGACTTTCACCGATGGCGCGTCCAGCTGGAGTGCGGCTGCATTCACGAGGTCTTCACGCGCGGCAAAGACGACTTTCCGGACGCTTGCAGTTGGTCTGACCCAATTACTCAGCGTCCGCTTCCCGCGGGTGAGTACTGGTGCACGAACGGCCACGGCGAGGCGGGACGCGCTTACCGAGACGTCGTGGAGTGGCTCGAACGCGAGGTCAAGGAGCTCCCGCCGGACCCGGCGGAGTCGCCCTACGAGGGGATGGATCCCGCGACGTGGGCGAAGATCAGGCAGCCGGAGCCGCACTCAGCGGCGTTCTGGCGGGTCCGGCTCTCCTGTGGCCATTTCAAGGGCCAGGTCACGACCGACGTGGACTGGAGGCCAGAAGACGGACCCAAACTGTCCACCGAGAAGCGCGCCGCCGAGATGCGGAGGAAGCTCGAAGCGATGTGGTCGGCCGAGGGGCGCGCTGGATGGCCCGAGGAAGGCCCCGAGCGCGACCACGTCCAGAAGATGCTTGACCTCCGCTGGCCGCGGCCCGAGCCCGATCAGGACTGCTACGCCTGCAGGCATGCCTGGCGGATCACGGGATACCAACGCATTGGATGGTTGACCCCCAGGCTGGACACGAAGAAAGCCTCAGACACGCACGCGGACGCCGAACGCAGGAAGGCCGAGGCCCGGCTGGCAAAGGTGGAGGCCGAAGCACGCATGCTGCGTCGGCAGCTAGGCCTGCCTTCGGACGACACAGGCGGCTCGACCAAGAAGGTTCACGTCGGATTCGTCGGGCCGCACCACCTCGTCCCGAACCAGTCGAAGAACTGAGAGCAGCCCTGCCGAGAACGGGGTGCCTTCAGCGGCAAAGAAAATCAGCCCGCGCCGGACGGCAACGGGCTGATCATGATGGTCCGAGTCTACGTCACCTCAGGATCCTGTCAGCGTAGCGGTCGGAGGATTCGAATCGTAGCGCCCCCTGGCCGTTCAACGCGCTGTACAGGGTCTGCCGGCTGACGCCGAGCTCTCACCGCGGCCTTGGGGACGACCGTTTGTGTGGTCAGTTCATGCGATTACTTGCGAATTGTGCCTTCTGGTCCAATCGCCAGCTGATATCAGCGCCGGTCTAGATCGCCCTCGAGAGAGGCCAGGCGCTCTTGGTCTCGACGGATCGCGATGGCAGCCGCGACAGTGGCCCCTGAACGAATCGCCTCCGGCGGGATCGGCCGCAACGCGATAGCTTTGGCAGCGGCCTCGGAAGCAGCCTGAGCCTCTTGACCTTTGCGCTCCATGGGATCAATTCTAAGTGTGGTCACTGTCACGCGCTGACGCGTTCACGTTTCTGATCTTCAGTGCCTGTCCCGTCTCGGGTGCTAGTGGCCTGATCTGCACACCAGCGGACCGGGTGGGCCCTCGGGCCGCTTGCTGGGACTGCCCTTCCCACTATCTAGCTCCGAGCAAGACGGTGGAGTGCCACTTGCCGTCGGGTCGCTGATAACTGCTCTTATCAACGTACGGAAAAGACGGGCCCTCGCGTGACGCGCTCGGCCTAACCGAGAGTCCCGGACTAAGTCATCCCGTACAAGGCGGCCCGATGGCCGTCCGCTACGACGACGAGTTCCGGTCCCTGTTTGCCGTGGCGAATGCGGAAAAGAGCTTCGACAGCTTCCTGCAGTACCACGAGTACCGTCAAGCACATAGACAACATGGACTACTAGCGTGAAATCCGATTCCGTGAGCACGAAGAAATTCAAACTCAATCCGGCCGAACAGTTTACGTTGGAAATAGTCAGTACCAGCCGATGGCCCCCCATATTCGGCTGGTACTGACTATTGCTTAGTGTGCTGCCTGGTACTTTTCGAGAATCTCCTGCTGGATACGGCCGCGGGTGTTCACCTTGAGCCCGTTATCCAAAGCCCACATCCGAACTGCTTTGGTATCCACCCCGGAACCGCCGGCTTTGCGTCCCGCCGGACGTCCACGGCCGCCGGATATCCTGCGTCCGGCATTGGCAAAGCGTTCCAAGGCTGAACGCAGCTCGTTGGCATGAGCCTCATTCAGATCAATTTCGTATTCAAACCCGTCAAGGCCGAACGTGATGGTTTCATTGGCTTCCGAGCCGTCAAGGTCATCGGAAAGAATTACTACTGTTTTCTGGGCCATGAATTAAGGCTATCAGTTTATCGAGCGGGTGAACGGCGTATCTGCCGGGGTGCCCCAGAAACGGGAGCTGCCGGCTCAAGAATGGTCCTGCAATGACGAGGCACTTGCCTTTGCGGGGCCCCGGCCTTGGACGCTGATGTCGAATTTCAACTGTTCAGCTCTGCTGCCGCACCGTGTTCAGTGGAATCAAGGCAGCAATATCACTGATCTCCTCCGCTAAGTCAGTGCTTAGACGGTTACCATCGGCTTTACGGGTCAGGAATTTGATCGCAGCAGTCTTGCGTCTGACCTTCGTGGTCTCCTTCAACCATTCGTGGTAGGAGTTCAGTTCAAGCGCCAGTTCCTTCTTCCGGCCGACAAAGTCCTGCTCGTACTCATACACTTTTTCTGCGATTCTGCGGTTTGCCAAGGGAAAAACATATGCAGTCAAAAGGGAGGGATTTACGTCGCCGAGACCCGCATCGGCGAGAATGCGCGGAGCGAGTATGCCACGTTTATTTTTGGATTCGGCGCGATACTCCGGAGAATGAACCAAGGCTGCCGCCGCGTCGGCAATATACCGGCGCTCCCTCTCCAGGCTTTCCTGATGCTCAGCGTCTTCACCGGCATCGGACTCCGACTGCGCCGCGTACAACTCGCTTAGGAAAGAGTCAGTCCATTCCGTTTGCGCGTGCCAAACATAGGCAAGGCCCTCGGCGACCCATGTTATCGAGACACCCTCCGTGGAACCATCGTGGGGTTGGGCGCGGGTAACAACCTGCTTCACTGCGTCAGGCAGGTCCTCGTCATCGCCGACCAGCTCGGCCACAAGCCCATGCAGATCAAAGGGCACTGCACTGACACTTACAAATGACGCTCCCACCCGGGCAGCGAAATGCACCACTTCAGTGGCGGAAAGTTGTTTTCCGTCCAGCGCGACGTAATGTTCACCTTCGAATTTCGCTCCCGGGAGAAACAACAGACCTGCCTCCGCGGCCTGGGTTGGAATACTGGCGGCGATATCAGCCAATTCGGCCGAGGTGTAGGTGAAAGTCATGGTCAAATACTAAGAGACGCATCAGACACTATTTTCAGATTCAGACGGTTAGGGTATGGCATCTCCTCTTCCATCTCCCTCTGGCTGGGAATGCCCGCAGCGAGGCAACACATAAGATAGCCCGGTGACTGACGAACCAAATCGCCCCCGGTTTCTGACCTTGGCCCAGGTCGCTGACGAGTTGAACGTGAAGCAAAGCCTCGTTCAAGGCCTCATCAGGACAGGGGAGTTGCGTGCTTTTCAGGTCGGTGGAAGGGGCATGTGGCGCATTGGCCGCCAGGACGTCGAAGACTACATCGATCAGTCTTACCGGCGCACCGCTGAGCGCATCGCGGCCGGCGATCTCGAAGATGGGGCTGAATCCGAGGATCAAGAGTAGCTAGTCCTCTTGACTTGGCAGTCAGAGACTCGCACGGGACCAGCGGCGGTGTTGTTTTTCCCAGTGAGCTGCGCCCAATCAATTGAACAGCGCGTCGAGCGTCAATGAAGTTCCCTTGCCTGGGCCAGGTGAGACAGGGCCTGCTCAATCCGCTCTGCCGTAGGCGTACCTGTCCGACGGTTGCCATCCACCAGGACCGTTTCGGCAAAGGAAAATGGAGCGTCCTCGCGAACCCGTTCCAAGACCCGGACGAAGCGCCTGTCCGAGGTCAGGAACAGGTCACAGTCGACCAAATAGGACGCCTGCTGAGCATCGCCCGGATTGCCAGAGCCGGGCTTGGCCGTCAACTGCACGAAATCGACTGCCCAGTTCAGCCAATTCCGGGGAACGTCGACAACGTTGGCCTCATCCAACCACATGTGCACGAAGCTCTCCGGGCTGGAGCGCAGCTTTCCGAGGTCAACCCAAGGCTCGATCCAGTCGGTCATGGTGCGGTCCTCGCCCGTGATGCGGGCTCGAGGGCCGACCACCCCCAGCTGGTGCCAGGTTAAGTGCGCGAGCCTGAGTCGCCACAGGGCCCTGGGTGAGCCGTTCCATCCAGGCAGCTTCCCGAGAAGGGGGGCCCTGTCCGACTCAGGGTCATCCTTTCCGTGAAGCTCGGTGAGGTCGCCCGGCTTGAACTTCTCTTCCCTCATCTCTGTGCTGTTCTGCTTCTGTCCCGCGACGATGTGATCCCTCACGGGGGCCTGGCCCTCATGATGCTCATGCAGAGCCGTCGAGTCCTCCAGAGCTTGCCTCCAGATCTTCTTCAACCAGAAGGTCCGGAGACGTTCCGCCTCGGCACGGTCAGGAATCCGGCGAAGCCATTCCGGATGAGTGCGTCTGATGAGCTCTACGACTTCCTCAGCGAACAGATCCGCCTCGGTACGAACCCGCGTTCTTCTGGGACCCCTGGCAATGCCGGCCACCAATCTCTTGCGGACGTCCTCGCGCCCGATTCCGACGATCTCCAGCAGTGTGCTGGGCAAGACCTGCACCTGCAGGTCCAGTTCTTCGAGGAGAGTCTCCAACCGGGGAAGTGACCCATCATCCAACGTGGACCACAAGTTTGTATCAAGGATTATCCGCGTGCTTTGAGTCGACATTCTCTGACCATAGTGCTGCCAGCACGTGGCTGAAAATCCTCCCAGGTGGTGCAGATCCGAGTAGGGGCCAGTCGTCGTACCAGTGGTGTCCATGGACGTCCATTCGGTGCAGCCAGTGGTGGTGACAGCGGAGCTGTCACGGAGGAGTCATCGACGAAGAGCAGCCTGCAGCACAGCGGCGCGCCACCACCGGATTCCGAGGAGAACCGCCATGAGCATCATCGCCGTACCCGTACAGGACGCGCTGCCGTTCGACGTCGGTTCTGACGTGCTGGTCGCCAGTGCACCCGTCTACGACGGGCGGGCCCGCAAGGCCGACCGCGAGCTGTGCCAGCGCTACTTTGCCTCATGTTGCTTCATTGCAGGGGCAATCGCGGAGGACAAGGCGATTTGCTGGACTCACGAAAGGGGGACGACCCGGACATGCCCAGTTCGAGCGAAGGTTGTATGCCAGATGAAGTAGCGGTGTACGACAGGCCATATCAAGGCGTGACTGCTGCTTACTCATGGAAAGGAATCAGCGCACCTGATCCCTCCGTAACATTAGCCGGTTTCTTGACATGACAGAGCGATCCGCTAGCTTTATCATCACGCGCACAATGCGCGGATTGGCGGGTTTAGCAGCTAGGAGAAACTGTGGGCTCCATACGTATTGACGTTGATTCCGTGCGGGGCATTGGTCAAGCAATCGATAATGCTTCTCAAAACGGATTTGCTGAAGTAAATTCTCTGGCCGCCCGCTTTGACCCCTCCGCAGTTTGGACAAGTAATGCGTCCCAGAGCTACCAAGCGGCTATCGACCGGTGGAAGCAAGCGCAGCTTAATGTTCATCAGGCGCTCGAGGAACTCGGTAGGGAAGTCAAGACCATCGCCGACAACTTTGAGCGCGTCGATGGAACTAACTTCGGATGATCAGATGGTAATTCCATTGGGGCTCGCTGCCCTTGGGGACTGGATGAAATTTGCAGGGTGAGCGTGAGATTAAATTGCGGGTCTCGGTCCCCGGCAGATCTGAGGCAGCACATACAGATTTCATAGTTAAGTTTGGACCTGCGTCCACTGTTCGGGATCTGACGGATGGGCTCAAGGCTCAAGGCATCGTCAGACCTGGAGACTATATTCTCCGTCGGGAACTCGTGAGGTTCCATGACGCACGAGGCGTGCAAACCGCGGTGCACGGCTACCTTGATCATGCAACGCCGGTAGATGTTCATGATCTCATTGACGGTGACATCCTCGAGATCGTTGCGGATGCGGGCCAGTTTTCCATGCCTCTGCGGGGCCGGGGGAGTGACCTCAAGGCTGACGAGATCTATGTCGTGGACGAGGCCGGTACTAGAAAAGGCCGCGTCACTCTCCTCCGAGAGGGCGATCCCGTCGTATTTTCCGCCTTGGATTCTGATGCTCAAGTTGTGGTGGACGATGGCCAGTTCGGACGAGAGCGCATGGTCATCCAGCGGCGGGGAAATGCCGCGGAAGTCACGTTCAGTGATGGATTGCTGCCAAGAATGCTGGTAGGCGGTGAGCGTCCGTCAAGTTCTATTGTCAGGCTTACCCCCGGTATCCGCCTTGCTTTTACCGGTACAGATGATGAAGTCGATCCTGTTCGTGCAGAATGGGTGATAGCGTCCGGTGCCTCCCTGATCGGCAAGGCACCCCTGGGGAAGGTTCGGCTCGAACCGAAGGCCCGTACCACAGTGCCAAAGAGTCCAGTGCTGAGGGAAAGATACAGAAAAATCTCCCGACGGCCCGAGAAGCCCAGGAATCCCGACTTTCAGTTCGAGAATTTAGTGACTCCCCTCGGTGTAGGCGCAATTCTATTCGCCGTAACAAACAATGCGCTTTCCCTTATTCTGGCTGCTCCACTGGCAGTCCCAATGCTTGTGTCGTACTTCCGCAACCTGCGACATCAGGAGAGGATTTATCAAAAGAACCTGGATGTTTGGCTGGAACAGAGCCGAAAGGCCCTTTCCGAACAGACGCGGCTAACGGGACAAGAGGAAAACATTCTTCGAGAACTTGGGCCGGATTCCGAATGGCTTAAGGCGCAAACCTACAGACGCCGCGCATCGACCTGGGGGCGTTCTCACCGGGACAGAAGCTTCATGCATGTTGTTGTCGGGAATGGGAGCTTTCGCAGCCAACAGACTATTGAGCTTGACGCAGGCGTGGACCTGGATGAAATCGAACTGGAATCAGTGCTCAAGGATGGACAACGAACGCGTGAGGGTGACCATCTGACGTCCTGGGTAGCCGATGACACCCCAGTCCTGGTCGATCTGAAGAGCCATAATCTGGCGATCGTCGGGCCCACGCAATCGGTCAAGAACAGCACCACCGATATTCTTCTGCAGTTGGCATGCAGCCACTCACCAACCGAGCTCGCAATTGCAACCTTCATTCCGGAAGGCGAGCTGGGCGCTTCATATGACTGGATGAAATGGCTGCCACAAGTCACCGCGCCTTCTATATTCCTCCCACTCAATCGGATGGTTCTCGGAAGAACGCATTCAAAAGATTTCCTTAGTGAGGTCCTTAAAGTCCTGAAGAGCCGTGAGGATCTCCTAAGGCGCGATGTGGCTGCAAGACATCATGTTCTCTTCATTTTGCATGAAAGCGCGGAAGTTGATGTTGCACTCTTAGAGGAGATTCTCTCCCTCACGCCAGGCCTGTTTCATGTTCTATGGATTGGGTCCAGTCGCGACGGAATTCCTCAATTCATCGACGCGTTTCTGGAGATTCCGGCGAACCATGCCCTGTCACTCGCTGGACAAGTGGAGCCCCGAGCCTTATTGACGCTGCCCAGCGGGACAATAGACGACTTTGAGCTCGTACAGCATTCGCATTCCCCCGACCGAACAGCACTTAGCCTTGCACCTCTCTATGACCCTCGGGCTTCCGGTGCAAGCGCAAGCATTCCAGCTTCGGTTAGGGCGTCGACAGTCTGGAACATCGAAGCCGTTCGTTGGGGTATCGCTGACACAGATGGTGAAATGGTTCCCCGCTCAGCATCGGAGGAGCTAAAGGCCAGGCTGGGACGGGCCTCGACCGACAATGATCTCGTCATCGATCTCGTCGAAGATGGACCCCACATGCTCATAGGCGGGACCACAGGGTCTGGTAAGAGCGAGTTCCTTCGGTCATTCGTTCTCGGCCTTACCCTCGAATACAGTCCTGATGAGGTGTCTCTGTTCCTCGTCGACTACAAGGGTGGGCAGACCTTCCGGAAGGTCGCCGGCGTTCCACACACCGTCGGTTTTATCAGCGACCTGGAAGGTGCAAACATTGACCGGGCCATCAAGTTCCTCCAGGCCGAAATACGCCGACGGCTCTCCGCCTTTCTCGAGGCCGGTGACGCAAAGGAGTTTGCAGAGTATCGCGCCAATATTGCTGCTCTGCACGGCGCAAAAAAGCTGCCGCGGCTTGTTGTGGTCTTTGACGAATTTCACACACTTGTTCGAGAGACAGAAGGCAAGCGTGGTGCCGACTACAGCGTGCTTGAAGCCGTCGAGGACATAGCCCAGCGTGGGCGGTCGCTCGGCATCCACGTGATCCTCGCGACGCAGCGTCCGTCAACTAGGGTCATTCGTGATGACACGAGGGCAAATATAAGGGCCAAAGTCGCCCTTGCCACTCTGAGCGACGAGGACTCGCGCGTCATCATTGATGCTCCCGACGCCGCGCAAATTCCCCGCAGTCTCCCCGGCCGTGCGCTGCTTAGCACCGGCGGATCCGGACTGGTCGAGTTTCAGTCACCAATCGTGAGCAGGCAGTACAACGCGCCCGGTCGTGCTGGCGGTAAAAGAGTGATCCTTGCCCCCCTGATGGCGGGTACATCGGCACAGGACGTGAGCGCGGATGCGGATGCCAATGGAAAGGCAGCGTCCGGCCCGACGGAAATTGACCATATTGTGGAGACCATCAAAAATTCATTTCAGGAAGCTCAACGGCTACAAATTGACGGCTCAGGGGAAGTCAGCTTCCAAGACCTGCGCGATGTAGCGGTTCTTCCGGCGTCACTTTCCGAACAGCCCCGACGACTGAATACAGACGTCCAGGGGCTCGGCGAAAGGACAGGTGGTCAATCTGATGACACCGACGGCTCGATTGGTATTGGCGTAGTTGATGATCCGGCGAACCAGTGCATCCGGTCCCTGAACGTGGACATGGAGGCTGGGATGTTTGTTCTGCAAGGACCTCCTCGTACGGGAAAGACGTACGGCCTTATGATGCTCGCAGAGGGTTGGCTTGCTAAGTATCCCGCCGGGGAGGTATTTGTTCTCGACGCGCAGACTGAACTTACGAAGCTCGCAGGACTTCGTAAACACACCAACTGGTACATCACGTCCATCGGAGACGCAGCATCTCTGACAAGGGTTATCGATCAGCTGTGGTCGGCGGCAGAAACACCGGGTGACGACTCCGTGCCTCCGCGGCTTCTGATCATCGACGGGTTTGACCGCCTACAGATGCTGTTTGAGTCCAACCAGCGAACGGGCCTTTGGCTTGAACGTCTCATCGACCTCACGCGGTACGGGAGGGCGGCGGGGATCCACATGGCTATCAGCATTGGCTCCGAACAGCCGGACAAAGTCTTCCAGTCAGACATCGGAGCGACGATACGGCTTGGGCGGAACTTTCATGAGCACCGTGTGCCACGCAGCGAGTGGCTTCCGGGGTATGGCTTCAACGACCAAGACCAGCTGATCCAGCTCTATTTCCCGGATGAGGAGTCCACCCCGGCGCTCAGCACGTCGTCGAAATTCAAGCCCTGGGTGCAGCCAGCCCTTTCGGAACTGGCGTATCCGGGGTGGAAAGACAGTAGCTCGGTTGGCTTAGGTCGTGACGATATTCTTGGGGAGACCGAATCTATCGATCTCACGAAGCACACTCTTTTGATCTCCGGTAGAGCACGCAGCGGGAGGACCAACGTCCTCAGGGTCATCGCAGCGCAACTTTTCGAGCGAACCTCCAAGAGAGTAATACTCATCGGAAAACAAATTGAGGGAGAATCAGCTTATTTTCTAACAGAGGCGGCTCAATACGAGGAACCGTCCGGTGCTTCGAATATTGAGCATGAGCAATTGCAGGAGGCGGAGAACTGGTTGGCCGCTTCCTTCCCGGAGGCTGCATGCGTCGACGGCAGGCCAGTATTTCTTTTTGACGAGGAAGACACTTATGGTGTCGATACAATTCGCTCCAGAGTTAGGCTACTTCATAAATACCGCAGAATTGTCTTGGTCTGCACAGTGAAGGGTTCATCCCAGCCGAACTATTCGACCGTCGCCGGCTTCGACTCCGTGCGCGCACAAAGTATTCACCTCTACCTCACTCCAAACCCCCGTCTCGTCGTCGCCGAGAACAGCAGTCTCCACGCAGAGCCGTTGGTGCATAGGCCGAGGTCCAAATATCTTCCAGGCCAAAGCATTCTTGTCGACGAATCCGGACAACGGTTTATCTGGGTCCCTCACGCCCGCTCAGAAAGGAACAAGTCATGAGCACTGGCCTGATCGACGATGAGACTCTGGACCCTGAGGAAACTCCTGTCCCGCCTTCGAACGACATTCGAGACGACCCCCTCCAGCGCCCCATTGGACCTCAGAGCTGGCGACCGTCAGACCTTTTCATCAACCTCGCAGGCGGGGACGTAAAAACTGTACGTGCGTACGGGGACCGCGGGTGGTTCGTCGGTCTCGGCTGGGCACTCATCGTGGCCGCCACCGTTGCCGCAGGGAGCCTGACCACTGCCACCGTTATTTTCACGGATATGAAGACCCTCGACTTCAATGTCCTGGCATGGGTGTTCGTGGGCTATTTCCTGGTCATCTTGTTCCTGGACAGGTGGATCGTCAGTGATCAGAAGGCGGGGTTCGAAGTCAAGGGAAGGAAGTCGTGGTGGCGAACGGTCTTCATCTGGCTGCTCAACCTCTCTGCTGAACTCGTCAAAATGGCACCCCGTCTCGGCCTGGTGGTGGTGGGCTCTCTCCTCTTCGCGGACATCCTGATGATGGTGATCTTTTCTTCCGCCATCAGCGAGCAGGTCAAGGTCAACCAGGCGACGGCAGTCACGCAATACAACACCACCATTGATACTGAAATCAACAAGCAGATACAGACGAAGACCGCTGAACGCGACAGCCTCCAGAAGCAAATTGATGCGGCCAATGCAAACAGCTCTACGGCGACCAAGGCAATCGCAGATGTGGACGCGCGGATCCAGGCTCTCGCGGATCGGAACGGCAAGTTTTACAGCTGCTACCTCAACGGATTTGGGTGGACATATTGCCAAACTACCGATTACCAGAACCTGCTGGACGAGCGTGACCGTCTAACGGGTGACGCTCCGAGCACCAAGGCACATATCGACGAACTTAACACCAAAATTCAAGACATCAACGATTACCTGAACCCGAACCCGCCGGCAAAGAGTGACGGAACCGTTCCCGCGACCGTCTACTCGGATGTCCGCCAGAAGTTCGAAGCCCAAGCCCCTACTGCCAAAGACGGGTTGCTCGAGCGCAAAGAAGCACTGTCGCAACTAACCGACAAGTCGGAGGGTTCGAGCAATTACAATGCCGGTGCTGATTTCTTTCACTCCCTTTTCCGCTGGTTCTTGTTACTCTTTGAGCTACTTCCAGTGATGATGAAGTTTACGCGCTCCATCACTCAGCGAACGGCGTACGCAAGCTCCATCGCCTCCCGGGAGGAAGCGGCACGGATTCGCTGCTGGATTGAGGTTGAAGAGGCAGAACTGGAGCGGGACGTACGTCTCCAGCGATTCAAGACGGAGAGCCGCATTTTCAGTGAGTTCCTGGCTACTGAGAAGGAAGTGATGCTGCGCGCCAACGCCCGCGAACGCATCAAGTATCGGCTCTGGGACTACTTTCAGCGCAACCGGAAAGCCGATACGCCCTCTCCTGACGCTGGCAAAGAACCGTTTTTTACAGAGGAGCCACCCGTTCAGGAAGCCGTGCTCCTTGACCATCTCAAGCACGCCAGCAGCAGCAGCTCCGCCAGGCGGAAGACCCGCACCAGGGTTGTAGACAACGACAACAGCCTGTACGAATAACTAAGCTGTGCGGCTATTGATCCACCCTCTTTGGAAACCATGGGGGAATTTCACTGGCTGGCCGGGGGTACTCCTGAAGCTCAAGCCAGTAGTTCTCGGGCATCGGCTCGAGGTCCCATTTAGGCTTCTCATCGTAATTATAAGAGAACTTGTAGTCTCCTTGTAGGCGATCAATTTTGAGCTTTAGGGAAAGCCAAGTTCCGTGGGCTTCAGTCGCCAAAGCTTTCTTCAAAGCAAGGAGCGCTTCGAGGGCTTCACTGGGTATAGGTTGATATTGAGGAGTGCCCGTTGCGACAGTACACTCGCTGACCGCCTCGGATACGTTCCCGACCTCAATATACGAGAGGGTAATAGTTTCCCAGCCCGTGTCGGAATATGCCGACATTATAGATCGGCAGATCGTCTGCTCTAAATCCGTAACGCTTTCGCTCATCGGTGTTCCTAGTTTTTGAAGATTCTTGACATGACCGGACCGTTGTCCACCTTGTAGGTAACAGTGTAGATCGATGGCCTCACACTAGTGTCGCTACTATAATTCATCTTAATATCAACGTCGATTGATTTTCCCTCACCTATGACTTTTGCCCATTGCTGTTCAAGAGCATAATATTCGCGGTTGCCCAGGCGATTAAGATCGCTCCTCATTGCGGTAATGTTGATAGATTCTCCAGGTCCCCCGAACTGGGTGCCAAAGATGTGGCCACCATCGTCACCCGGGAGCCGGTCTAGTCCGCCGGCGAGCCGCTGTTGATAAATGTTCCGGTCTTTCGTGATCAAAGTATCAAGTCTTGCTGATGACTCTGAGACTCGACCTATCGAATCAGTGGTGTAGCTAAATCTTTTATCGACGATATACGTCGTGTCAGGCTTTGGATTGTTGAGGATCCTGTTCCAGCTGCCAGATTCACCCGAGGAGAGACGAATCGTATCGAGTTGTCGCCCGGCGGCCTTTGCGGTAATTTTCCCGCCCTCAGAGGCAGCCTTTTCGATCTTCCCCGTGGTTCTTCCTGCAGCCAATGCGGCCCCGGATCCACCGGCGGTGAGTATTGTCGCGATGATTCCTGGGGCGATTTTTCCCATGGCCCTGGCCGGGTCCTTTTGCCACGTCTCTGCATCGATGATCCCTTCCCACATTTTCCTTAGTGTTCCGGGACCATCAGCTTCAAAGGCGCGTACGAGGTTCATGACGGACTGAGGCTGGGTCACGAGGTTCCAAGTGCCAACGACCGACTCCGAAACGCCCTCGACAACTCCGCCGGCAAACGAGGCGAAAGCCTTGCCGATTTCTTCGCCTACTGCCTGTCGCATGGCCTGCGGATTTACGTTGATGTTTGTTCCCCAAGCGGCGGCGTGTGCGGCCGCGGCCCTCACATCGTCACTGGCCTGCTCAAAGCAACGTTGGATACGGGACTCGAGGCTGATGAGATCGCCCTTAAGCTTCGAGAAAACAAGAGTGGCTGCGAGGCCGGGTTCCCTGGCTTGTTGCTTAAGTTGCGTTATAACGGTTTGGCGTTGGGCGATCAGCGGACTTACAGCGTAAGCAAGCACCTCGAGGGTTGAAGCGACTGACCCTGATGCCGAAGCGAAACCATCAGTTGCGTTCGCGATAGTTCGGAGGGTCGAGCTGACATGTTCGGCCGACACCCCAGCCCAAACGGGAGAGTGTCCAATTTGGCCCGCGATTTGTCGAAGGACATCGGCCTGTGCCCTAAAATCGTTCTGCGCGTCGCGGTACCGCTGAGCTGATCCAAGGACTTCGTGCTGGGACGGGGGATCCGGACGGAAGTCCATCATTAGTACCGCTGAAAGCTCGATGAACCAGCGCTGTCAATTTGGGAGACTTCCGCTGCAAAAGATTCCATAAACGACCCCGCGTTGAAGCAAATTTGCTTCGTCTGCGAGACGTCAGAACCCCACACCTCCTTGTAGGCTCCCAGACTCGTGGCCAGGTTGGTTCCCCAACCGGTCTGATGAAGCCGGGAACTGAGCTGATCGCCTCCCATGTCACCGTGATTACTTGCCAGCAGCAGCTTAACTCCAGCGGACGATACCGCCTGGCCTAGGGCCGATAATTGTGCTGGATCCACTTCCAGAATTTGAGCCATATTTCCTCCGCAGTTAGCGCCGGGACCCTTTCGAAACCTCTGGGGCTTGGCTGAAGCATATGTGATGACTCACCGCGCAACGATCTGGGCTAAGACATGTTCCGTCAACGACGGGATTGTTCACCTTCTACCCACGGACCGGTTCCCCGGAAAGACCGGCGATACCCAGTTCTGGCGGTCCTTGCATTCCACAACCTGGAGCCGTGATTCGTGCCCTGATAACCGCGTCGAAGCGTGCAGTTCACAGCCTTAAGGGCGCTACCTGAACCTGGCGATGACGCTTAGCACAAGAAACCCCACTCCCGGCAGCATCTGCTCCAACGGTGGGGTCTCTTTTTTTTCGAGTTAGTTGCTTACGGCTGGCCGGGATCTTCCGGGTTGCCGCTGTCGTCGACGTCCTTCATCTGTTGTTCCAACCGGGCTGCATGGGCCTGCTTAGTTTTCCTATAGGCCTTCACACCACCGGAGATGACGACGCCGACCGCTAATACAACACCTGCGTAGAGCAGGTCCTCAGCGCGGGCATCATGTTTGCCTGCGTGGTACCCCTTGCCATAGACCGCGCTTGCCACGAGTGCCTCCCCCTTTTGAATTCTGAATGACGCCGAAAGCCTATCCCAGGTGGTGTGTGTGGGGAGTTGTGCGTCCATCAGTTTTCGCCAGCGCTCGGTCTTCTCTGGCGGCCTTCGACTCGGGACCGCATCCCGTCAGCGCCGGTTCTGGTTTCGCTCGACAGCGGCTCTACGCTCTTGGGTCGCCTCGGATCGCAAGGGCCGCCGCGGCAACGGCTCCGGAGCGGATCGCCTCCTGCGGAATCGGTCGGAGCGCGATGGCTTTGGCGGCTGCGGCTTTGAAAGCAGCCTGAGACTGGGGAGTCGAGGCGCGAAGGCAGCTCTCCACAAAAGAGCGTCTGCGAGCACCTCTGGCGGCGGGCCTGTACTCCTGTCGTAACGCAGGACACGCCGACATTATCGGTCTCTCAGAAGTGGTTTGTCGCAAACGCTAGATAAAATGAGAGACAAGGTCGACGAGGCGTCGACCCCGGGCTTGTTCAACACTGACACTTTTGAGCCCTGAGCTCTCAGACACCGAACATCGGAGCTCTCCACCGAAAGATCGTGGAGAGACATGGACATCGGTTATGCGCGCGTCTCGCGCAGCGACCAGATTCTGGACGGCCAGCTCAATGAGCTTCAGGATGCTGGCTGCCAACGGATTTTCACCGAGAAGGCCTCAGGCAGCAAGGACTCCAAGCGGCCCGAGTTTGATTTCTGCCTCCGAATGCTTCGCCCAGGCGATCGCCTCGTCGTCACGGAGCTCTCGCGTCTCGGCATGCACACCGGCGAACTCGCGAACCTCGAAGAGGCGTTGCAAGAGCGCGACTCCGGTCTCCGGATCTCTCTCGATCTCGACACCACGACGCCTTCGGGCAAGCTGATCTTCACCGTCATCGCAGCAGTGGCACAGATGGAGCCCGAACTCCTCATCGAACGGACCCGATCCGGTCTCGCCGCTGCCCGTGCCCAGGGGCGAGTCGGCGGTCGCAGGCGCACGGTTACCGACAAGCAAATCGCCAAGGCACAAGCCCTTTACGACGAACACCGATTCACGATGGCTGAGATCGCGCGACTCTGCGAGACCAGTCCCGCGACGCTCTACAGGTACCTGAACATTGGAGCCGAACAGTGACGGTCGTGCTCGGGCGCTTCAGCCCAGCTGGGCGGGGCCGGGTGGGTGACTTGAGGGGCACGTCCAGTCTGTGGACTGCGACGGTGCCCCGCCAGGCGCTGGACCAGATGTTCAGGGCTGCCCGCGCGCCGCCGCACACCAAGCACGAAGGAGGCGATCGCACACACACGAACTGAAGGAGAGCATTATGCGCAACCCCGCTACGACCAAGTCTATTAGGACTATTGCCTGTTGGGCCGCCGGCATCGGTTTGGCCGCCGGCCTCGTCGCCTGTTCCGGAGGACCGGGCCCCAGCGGCGAGTACTACAACGACAAGGGGCGGCTCGTCGTCCAGGGCGACTCGGTCGCCTTCTATCCCTTCGGTTGCTCCGACTCGGCGCGGGGCGTGGTTGTGATCGAGACCGATCCGAGCGCTGAAGGTCAGATCTCCGAGGACGGCTCCCACGTCCTCTGGAACTCCGACGACGAGCACCTCGGAAGCGACCGGATCAGTGGATCCACTTCCATCGACATCAGCAGATCGGGCGACGCCCTCAAACTCGGCGACTACGACTTCGCCGCCATGGACGCGGACGAAGCACTGAGCGTCTACAAAGAGATGTGCTGACGTCGGGATGGAGGCGCTTCGACGTCCTGCAGCGTCACCGCCGGTCATCGGCGGGCGGAGCCCGCCCGGGGGAGGGCTTGGAGGGGCCCGGTGTCGAGGCGGGTCCTCTCCGACCTCGGCATCCCTCGGCACGAACGGAGTTCACAATGCACGACGCCCTGTCCAACGACGAGTTCCACGGCTTCCATGAGGCTGAGCGCCTCATGAGCCACCACCGGTCACGGGCTCGAGTCCGCGAGCGGCTCAGCTGCACCGGTTTCCTCAGCGACCACGACGTCGCCGCGGTCCACGTCGAGAAGATCTCGCGCGCCGACCGCGCCTTGCTGTCGGCCTTCGACCGTGCCGGACGGCAGCTGCGCGGCGACACGCTCTACGTCGACGACCCGAACCAGCGCCTCGACGTCGCGCCCGAGTTCGACCACGACTACACCGGGATGGCCGTGCCCGACGGTTCCGACCTCGCGGAGGCTGTCTCCAGGGAGGACGGCTGGGTCGTCGACATGGAGGCCCTACGGGAGTACGACCTCGTCGAGGACCGCCGGACCACCCAGCGGGCCGTGTTCCTGGCGCACCTTGCAGACATGATGAACGACGGCCGCGCACGGGGGGTCGTGCTCGGCCGGTTCGGCGATTCCGAGTCATCTTCATAGATTCCAAGCGAGAGAAGCCCACCCCGCCACGCGGCGGGGTGGGCTTCTTTTTTCGTGACTGCTCGGCTACTCGTTCGACATGGCCGGCGTCGCGCTCAAAGCCTCCTTCCGACGACGGAGCCTCGCGGCGATGAGGACGGCCACGACGGTCCCGGAGGCCGCGGCGTTCAGGGCCAGGAAGCCGCCCATGCCCAACTGGAGAGGCAGGAGCTCGTTGCTCCCCGTCGTCGTCCAAACCAGCATCGCGATGAGTGCCAGTGCGCCGACGAAGCCGTAGACGAAGCCCTCGCCGTCGAGGCGGCTGAGCTGCTTGGGATCACGGCGATTACGCACGGCGAAAACGGCGTGGTGCGGGAGCAGCGCAGGCGCGACGACAAGGAGAGCTGCGGTCGCATCGTTCTTGATCGCGGAGCCCCACCAGCGCCAGGAGCGCCACCAGCCGGTCGGGAAGTCTGCCCGGGCCTGGGCGCGGATGGCGTTGATCTTCATCTCTTACTCCTTCGGTTCGCGCTTGTGGTTGATTACGGCAGACGGCACAGGCCGCCCAGGCCTCGGAGCCGGCTGCGTCGGCCCGACCGAGCCGGGCGGCCGTTGAGCCGATCCCGATGCGATCGAGCGGTCGACCTGCTCCCGCCGCTGTCCCTGCTGCGGACGCTGACCCGCGGTCTCGGGCTGTCCCTGCTGAGCCGGACCAGTGACGACTCGACGCCTGCTCGAGGCCAGGGCCTGAGCGGTCCCGGGATCGTGCCCCGGGATCGGACGCGCCGTGCGGGAGCCCAGTGCACCGCTGTACCCCGGGCTGCCGCCGCGACCCTGGCTGAGCTGGGCGGCACCGCCGGTGCCAGGAATGCCAGCGACGAACCGCGCGCCCTGCGGCTGCTGGCCGTCCTCGCCCGCGGATGCCGGAGAGCTGTGGCCGCCGGTGCCGAAGTGCGTCGAGCTCGACCCGCTGGCGATCGCCTTGCAGCCGCTGCTTGTGCGCTCAGCTGGCTCAGTGCTGGGCTGACTGCTGCGCTGGCCCAGCTGTTTCATGCCCGAAGTGCCCTGCGCCCCGCCAAGGCCGAAGCTGGTCTGGCCGCCGGTCTTGCCCGAGGGCGAGGAATGGCCCCGGCCATTGGTGCCCGGCTGCGCGCTTTCGCTGTGGTTGGACTGCCCGTTCGTGCGTCCACGGGAGCCCGGCTGGTCACCCGTGCTGTAGCCGAGATTCGACAGGCCGCCCTTGTTGCTCAGGCTCTGAGCGGTTTCCTTGTCGGAGCGCGAACTGCCCGCGTTGCCGCTGGTGAGCTGCAGAGGCCCGCCCCTCGCCTCGTCAGTGCCGCCGTTCGAGTCAGCAGGCAGGGCACGGGCATCGCAGCCCTTAATCGCTCGATCATTCTGGCCACCTCCACGGGGCGCTTCACCAACTTGGCTGCCGTCGCCGCCACCGGGGCCGATCGCAAGCGTTCGGCCGGCGGGCGGCAACGCACTCTGACCATTGAGGCCGCCGGCATTCGTCGACGCGTTCTTGCCGCCGCCCGCGTTGCCAGCATTCAGCGGTCGTGAACCGCCGACGGGCTTGCCACCGATGCCCGCAGCGAGCTTCTGCCCGGCCGCAGCGCCAGCACCGGTTCCCAGCGCCTGCGCCGGCGATGGCATCGCCCCAGCCTTGTCCGCCTTGGACGGAGTACTGGTCTCGAGGAACTTGTCCACCAGCTTGGTGAAGACCTCGTCCATCGCCTGCAGCACGACCTTGCGCACCCGCAGGAGGGCGAAGGTCACGCCCATGATCACCAGCGACGACACGATCGTCAGGAGCACCACGACGATCCCGCCAAGCAGCGGGCTCCCGAGCAGGCCGTCGGGAGCCAGCAAGCTCGACACCGGACCGGACATGATCTCCGGGATCGAGATCAGGAACTCGGAGACGAACTGGTAGATGAACAGCGTGACGATGACCTCGAGGATGAGCGCGACCGAGTAGACCACCACCTTCGCGATCGCGGAGAGGGCTCCGAGCGTGGCGAACGGGATCGCCGCCACGAGGCTGAAGGTCCGCTTGACCGCGCCCGCGAGCATTCCGATCGCGTACCAGAACCCCAGGAGGGCGATGCAGCCGAGGACCGTCGCGGCGTTCTGCCAGTACATGAACTTCGCTGGGCCTGTGCCGACCTGGCTGACCGCAATGTGGTCTTCGCGGGTCAGGCCGCTGGTGACGTTGTTCGAGGAGTACATGGTCAGCGAGTCGGAACCGAACCCGGTGTTCAGGTAGTTGTATGCCGACAGCGCCGACAGGTTGCACGAGGCGAGGTTCCCGTCAGCGTCCAGGACGCTGAACCCGCAGCCCTGCTTGTTGCCTGGGGTCGTGAACGTCGTCGAGCTCCCGCCAGGGTTTGAAGAGGTCAGGCCCTCCGTGCCCGCGGTCGCGAGGACGGGGTGCTCACTCGGTGCGGGGCCGCCCTGCTCCCCGAACCCCTCGACGTCGCCGTAGCTGCGGTCGTCGACGAACCACTCCTTCTTCTCACCGTCGCCGACGTCCAGGTCCGTGATCGCGCTCTTGATGCCCGACTCGAAGTCCGAAGCGGACGTGATCTGGCCGGAGATGTACTTGTTCAGGATCCCGAAGGTCGAGAACACAGCCTGGACGTCGTCTCCCGCGGAGCCGCCGACGTCGACGGTGCCGGCGCGCCACGCGGCCTCGGCGTCGCTCGTCTTCGTGCCGACCGAGATGCCACTGAACTCCGGGTTTGACTGGGCGTTGATCGCCAGTGCGCTGTTCCGGACCGACATCATCGACTCGGAGCCAGCCTGTCCGTCCGCCCACGAGATGGACGCCTGGTCGGGCACGGCCAAGCGGTCGTTCATCATCCACGCCTCGAAGTCCACGTACGTCGAGAGAACCACTCGGGTCGGCCCGGAGTGCTGACCGAGCAAAGAGTCGTCGAACTTGTCGAGGACGCCGGTGTACATCGAGCCCAGCAGCGGCAGGCCCACGCCGATGAAGACGACGCGGACGATCAGCGTCTTGATCGCCGAACCGCGGTCCATCTTCTTGAACAGGACCAGCCCGATGAGCAGGAGCGCGATGAACAGCGGGACCAGCGCCTCCCAGGCGATGGACTGCAGCAGCCCGTACCAGCTCGAGATCCAGTGCTGCAGCCCTGCCAGCGCCCCGCCGCCTGCGTCGCCGCCGGTCATGCCGTCGGCGAGCTCCTGCTGGTGGGAGCTGTTGGTGTTCCCGCTGGCGTCGGCGACGCTGGCCACGGCTTGGTAGAACCACATGAACGGGTTGATCGCCTTGAGCACCTGGATGATCAGGAAGAACACAGTGCCCAGAGCTAGCGCCAGGAGGTACAGCAGCCAGATCACGCCGCCGCCGATCATCGAGACGATCTGACCGCCGATGCCGGAGGACATCGTGTCCAGGCCGAGATCGGCGTTGGCTGCTCCGAAGTGGACGTAGTCGAGCATGCCCGCGTAGTCGTTCCCGTCCTCGCCGCCGGACGTCCTGAGCGTGTCGTAGGTGATGGTCTGAGTGGAGCCCGTCGACTCGGCGAAGAGCCACCCGATGACGTCTCCCATGCTGAAATTCGGGTCGGCGTAGCCGAGCATGTCGCCGCCCGTGGCGGGACTGCTCGTGATCGCGTCCCAGTCCTCGTGCAGGCCATCGCCGCCATCGGGCGAGTTCTTCTCCCCGAAGTAGGACGAGGCGTTCGAGGCGAGCTGGTAGAGCGAGTAGTTGTCGCGCTCCTCCTCGTCGTCCGCGTGCGCCGCGGACGGGAACGCCGTCATCAGCAGCGGCACGACGAGAGCGGCATGCAGCACGACGCGGAGCAGACGAAGGAATCCGCAGTGGCCTCGAGCCGTGTTCGCGGCGCTCATCGAACCTCACCGCTGTCGGAGGAGTCGACGAACTGCGCGTCCAGCCACGCGTCAAGGTCAGCCAGGTAGTAGCGCACCTCGCCGCCGACCTTCTGGAACCGGGGGCCGTAGCGGCGCATGCGCCACTTGCGCAGGGTACCTTCGGCGATGCCGAGATACAGCGCCGCAGAAGCGGAGGTGGTGAAGTCATGGCCGTCGGCGAGGGTTTCGTCGCGGATCTGCTCGCGGATGGCGGCGATCGGAGGGGCAGGCACGGTCGACTCCTTCAATGCTCGGATCTTCTTCAGATCCGAGCCCGGAGATTGCTCGGCCGCGCAGGCCATTACGCCCTTTAACGCTCTGCGCGTGCCCGTCCTCGCCGTGAGAGGAGTCGATTGCTCGCGCCCGGCGGACTTCCCCATGGGAGGTTGCCCGTGCATCCGATGGTACCTGCGTGTTGACCGCTGTTCCAGGCCGTACCGGACGAGACAGGCCGTTCTGACTCGGATTCCAGGAAAAAGAAAGTTTCGGCTCATTCGCCGTACCCGCGCTCTCGCTGCAACTGCGCGACCTCCACCCCGAGGCGCTCCCCGCCGTCCGCGATGAACTGTTCGCGGTCGCCGGACTCGAGTTCGAGGTCTCCGGCCACGCCATGCTCTACCTCGAACCGCGCTAGGCGCTGATCGACGAATCGCTCGAAGCCGGGACGGTAGGAGCGGCCGCTTGGATCCATCCGGTCGAGGTACTCCTCGACGAGGAGCGGGATCGGCTGGAACCGGAGCCGCTCGAGATAAGCCTTGAGCGCCTCGTCGGCCTGAACCTTCGCCGCGCTGCGCTCGGCCGCGTAGCACTCCCTGCGCACCTCGTCCCGCGTCTCCTCGGCGATGCGCCGTCGCAGCCGCGGCAGGGCGGCCTCTCGTTCGTCGAGTTCGGCGGACCGCGCGTCGAACTCATTCCGGATCTCGGCCACCTTCTCCTTGAACGCTGCGATCTTGGTCCTGTTGGCTGCGGACGTCGCCCTCGCGCCCTGGAGAGCGGCGTTGGCCTCGGCGGCGGCGTCCATCGCCGCTTCGAACTCGGGCTTCGATAGTTCCTTGCCGTGCCGCTCGGAGACCTCCTCCTGCACTGGCCAGCCGAGTGCGACCATGTGGGCGCGGAAGCCGGCCTGATGGTCTCTCATCTTCGCCGGCCCGCTGATCTGGCGGCCGCGCTCGTCCGTCACCTCTCGATGCGAGCCGTATGCCTGGTTGTGCTCCGTCCGCAGAGCATCGGGCCGGTCCTCGGGAGTCCTGGGGTCCGGGGCGAACGGATCGGCCATGATCTGGATGTGCGGCGTTGACTCGTCGAAGTTTGTGGCCCAACCGTGGATCGCCTCCTGTCCGCCGGGGACGATGTGGCTGCCGAGCCGGTCGATCGCGTCGCGGAAGTAGCGCATCGCTTCATCCTGGTCTCGTGCGACCCAGCGCGATCTGGACATCGGCTCGCCCGTGGCCGGATCCAGCCGCTCGGAACCGTCGGCGTTCAGCCTCGGGTAGTAATTCGGGATCTCCATGCACATCGTCTTCGGCAGGTGGACGACGAAGAGGTTTGTGGTTACCTGCTTCTCGTTGATCTTCCGTCGCACCCGCTTCTGACGGGCGTCGCCGTAGTCGAGGACTTCCTTGACGGTCTTCGCGTTGCGGAATCCGCCAGCGCCGTCGTTGACGAAGGCGGCGTTCGAGTGCGCTTCGGCGGGAACGATGGAGGGGTTCCTCGCAGCGTGACGCGCGACGTCCTTGGCGTTCAGGTGCCGCATGGATTCGTGGAGGATTGCCCGCCTGTCGGCGCGGTTCCCGCTCGTGCCGTGCGCGACGTGCCTGAGGTGGAACGCAGCGTGCCCGGACTGCTCGCTCACGGTGATTCCTCGCTTTCGTTGCTGTGAAGACTTCGGACGCCGATCGGTCCCTGGCGGGACCACTCGGCAGCGCTTGATCGATGGCCGGGAGCCCTTCCCGCGCCGCGGTCCCGACCATCAATCAAGCGCGCCATTCCATGTCTCGGGTGCCCTCCAACAACTGGGCCCCTGCACCCCGTTGTTGGAGCCTCTGGCACCCCGAGACATGGAATGTCATAGCCCCGTAAGACATTCACTCGCTCCGCTCCTGAATGTCCGGGGCCCTCCGGGGGCCGCTGCGCGGGCAGCCTGCCCGAGCGCGGACCGCGCAAGCTCCGCTCGCCGCCCCACAGGGGCGGCTCACGGAACCCTGCGGCCACGTCCGCGAAGTTCCATGTGCCGACGGGATCGAAAGCACCCCCGAGACCACGCAGGACCGCACGAGGCGTCGCTGCGCGGTCCTGCGTGGGTCCGATCCGGGTCTCGCAACGGTCTTGTGACGGTCCCGACCTGGGCCGGCTCCGGTCTTGCTGGACGCTGGACTCTTCGAGGGCTCCTGACGGTCGCGTCCTGGACCTTCGAGGGGCCCTGCGAGGCGTCGTTCGGGGCTCCTCACGACGTCTAGTGCAATTGGACAGTTCGAGGTCTCATCGAGGTCTTCGGTGCGGCGTTCGATGGTCTCCGCCAGGTCTGGTCGGCGACCCATGAAGGCCACCGACCGCGTTGGACCCCGCGACGTCTCGTAGAGGGCTTCAGCGGGGCTCATTGTGGTCCCATTCAGGTGCGTCTGTGGTCGCTGAATGTCCGCCCGCGTACACGAGGGCATCGAGCACGCACCGCAGGGCGTCGGGTCGAGGCCCGTGACGGCATCGCTGAGGTCGACGGGGTGCACGGCGCTGGCGAGCGACGACGCGATGGCCAGCGCGCGGCGCTCCACGCCGCTCAGATGTCCGCCCGCTTCCGCGGCGACGTCAGGGTCGAACCAGAACGAACCGAAGCCTCCCGGACGGACCCAGGGGCCGTCGACGAGGCGGCCCGCGCCGAACGAGACCAGCATCTCGACCGCGACCAACTGGGCGGTGACGCCGTCCGCCCAATGGCGGAGGCGTTCCGGGATCACAGCGGGGCTCCCCACGTCTCGGCCTCGAACGTCGTGCCGTCCTCGCGCGTCACGACGCACCGCACGTTCGAGGGCGCGCGCACCTGGGTGCGCAGGATCGTCTCGCGGTAGTTCCTGTCCGAGTCCGGGCTGCGTTCGGCGAAGGCGAGGACGACGACGTCGCCATCGGGATAGGTCAGCGTGATCCTGCGCCAGCAGCCGGCGGGCACCGCGCTGAGCGGGTGGCCGGGGACACGGTCGCCGTAGAGGATGGCTTCGCTCTTGAACATCTCTTCTCCTTCGTCGTGGTGGGGACTGCCGAGGACGTCATCGGGCATTTGCAGCGACCATCGCGGCGGCTCGATCGAGCAGGAACGGTCGGCCGTTGCGCCGCTCTACGTGCTTAGCTCGGCTCGGGATCGTCTCCAGGGCCGCCTTGTAGAGCAGCCAGGCCTGATCGCTTGACGAGTACGTGGTGAAGCTCCGGAAGCCGACGACGACCAAGTGGCGGCGCATCTCCCGGAAGAGCGTCCCGAGGATCGAGAACTCCCAGCGCGAGCGGTCGCCGCCGAAGTCGTCGAGGCGCTTCAGCCTCGGCCGTGCGCCCTCCAGCGTCCGTTCGACGATCTGTTCGCCGCCCCTGATCTCCGGAGCCTCGTCATCAGTGCCCACCATCGTCGCGCAGGCGCTCGGCGACGCCTTCGCCCTCGACGCCAGCGAGGCGTACAGGTGCTCGATCGAGGCGAAAGGGGCAGCCGCGAGGTCCTGCCTGCCGACCTGCGGCCAGGTGTCCTCGTGGACGGGCAGACGGGTGAAGGTCACCCAGTGCTCGAGCAGGAGCTCGTACCAGCCGTGCTCCTCTCTCAGCACTCGTTTGGAGGACGCGCCGCCGTAGTGGTGGAAGTTGTCCGGCAGCGCGGCCATGAGGTGGTAGCCATGGCCGGACATCGAGGTCTCCGTGTACAGGAGCCCAGGGAGCGCGAGCAGATTGGCCGCGATCTCAGCCGGGCAGTCCGGCTCGACGTCGATGACCATCAGGCCATCGACCGCCGCCTGCAAGTAGTAGGCCGCGTTGGCCGCGTTCGGCAGCGCAGCGGTCAGCTCGTCGAGCATGACCAGGCACTGGTCGCCGACCGACCATGCCCCTCGCACCCTGCCGATGTCGAGCAGGGCCCGCATGTCGATCGGGGCCTTGCCCTTTGCGCCCACGTCGTCTCCCAGGCGTCCCGAGACCGTCCATCGCGACGCGCGGGCGAGGGCACTAATCGCTGGGTTGCCGTAGAACGCAGGGAAGAGCTCCTGCGGGGAGGCGAGGCGGCTCATCGCCGCGTCCCCTCGCGAGCATCGCCGCGGTCGGCGACGATCCGGTCGAACGAGGCGAGAGTCAGGCCCAGGCGGTCCAAGTCGTCGAAGAGGCGCTGGTCGATGGCCTGCGAGGTCAGGGCCATCGCCTGGAGGTCGGCGTCTCCGTGGAACTTTGGACTCTCACGCAGGACCAGTGCCCGTTCGCCAGCGTTCTCGGGCTGCATGCCGTCGGCGACGAGCCGATCGGTCCACCGCGCAACGTCGAGCTCGTGCAGCTCGCGCGCGGCCTGCACGACGGCGATGTCCGAGGCCGTGACGCGCTCCGCTCCAGGAGGCACCAGGACCCAGGTCTTCGGCCGCTTGCTCTGAGGGTCGGGCACGACCTGCTCGACCACCCAGCCGGCCTTGCGCAGGTCGGGAGCGACCTTCTTGAGCTTCCCGCTGACGCCCCTCTGCTCGGGCCAGAACTTGTCGTCGACCGGCCGCGGCAGCAGGGCGTACAGGTCCTTGCCGGTGCCCTCCCAGCGCTTGGTGATCTGCACGGAGATCGCGGAGAGGAACTTGTCGGTGGCGACGATTTCCTCGGAGACTGTTTCCTGCGAGCGGGCGTAGTGCTCCAGCCCGTTCGCGCCTGTGGCGAGGTCGACGGCGGCCAACACCTCGGCGAAGTCCGCCATGCGGGGCTTCTCGGCGAGATCCACCTCGGGGAGCCTCTCCAGCGTCTTCGCGACGAGGTCGAACAGGCCGCCGACCATCGACGGATAGGCCTCGTCCCACATCGCATTGAGCTCGCGCTCGGAGCGGCGCTCGGTCCTGGGGATCACGCAGAGGTCGGCCCAGACGCACCGCTCGGCGAAGTCCCCGGCGAGGGCTCCGACGTCGATGCCGGTGAAGCCAACCACGCCCTGGAACTCGATGATGCGCTGCTCGTCGTCGGTGTACAGGGCCCGGTCGACGTCGGAACCGCCAGTGACGGCCTGGCAGAGGATGTCCGACATCCACTTGGGGATCGACGACAGGTTGTCGAAGCCGGTGGTCCGCGACCCGTGCAGCGAGTGGAGGAGCTTGCCCGCGTCCTTGGGAGGCATCCGGACCTCGGCCTTGCTCGGGTCGAAGAGCTGGAACGTCCTGCGCATCGCGCTCGACTTGGCGGTGCCCTGCTCCCCGAGCAGTGCCAGGACGGGGCACGGGAGCCCGACGAGCATCACGGCACCGACAAGCCAGCCGCGGATCACCTGCCGGTCGTACTCGCGAGGCGCGTTGACGAAGTCCCAGAGCCGGTCGAGATCGCCGCCTGGCTCCGGGGTCGGCAGCGCGAGCGTGAGGGCAGAGCGACGGAACAGCACGGGCACATCGGTGTTGCCGTCGAGGACCTCCCAGCCGGCGGCGGTGATGCGGACGACGCGTTCGGTCTGGTCGCCGAGGTCGACGTAGAGCTCGCCGTCGCTCGGCCTCGCCACCCGTACGGCGAGCTCGGCCGGCTCCTTCTCTGTGGCCTCGAACTCGAGGACGTCCATCGCCTCGGCCAGCGCGTTCTGGGACGCGGTCTTGCCGGTCATGCGGTAGAAGAGGCCGCCCAGCTCCTTCCGGAGCGAGCGCTTGCCGCCCTTGAGCGGGCGCGTCACGTGGCCTCCCTTGCGTACGGCGAAGGGCTTGTCGTCGGTGTCGACGCCTAGGTCGTAGCATTCGAGCGCCAGCTCGACGAGCTGCTGCGCCGCCGACTTCTTCTCAGGCTTTTTCGTGCTCTGGGCGAAGGCCTGAAGCTCTTCGGGGTCGCCGTGGATGGCCTTGGTCGGAGTTTCACGGTCAGGTACCATGGGGGTATCCCTTCGGGTCAGATGCGAGGTGCGAACTCGCGATCCAGATGGGTTGAGGTTTGAGGAAAGCCCCGCTTTGGCGGGGCTTTTTTCATGTCGTCACGCGGACGCGAGGAGGCGGCTGAGCTCGCTCTTGCGTTCAGCGGAGAGTCGAGGCCAAGTCGAGACGATGCGTGCTGCCAGTGCAGCGAGGTCGTCGAGATCGGCTGGAACAGCGGCGATAGGGCGCTCGCTGGGAAGCGCCGGCAGGCCTTTCGACTTCCGCAGGCGCACCAAATCGGGCTGTCTCATCAAGTCGGACTGCCGCACGATGAACGTGCCGCGGTCGTCGACGCGCTCGGCGGGGAGCTTGCCCGCCTTGATACGCCGACGCAGCGTCTGCGTGTGACCCCAGCCCGCGACAGATGCCTCATGCAAGGTGAGTGAGAGATCGTCTGCATCGGTGGGGGTGGTGGCAACTGAGATAGCGGACATTGCGATTCTCCTGAGATGCGATGAATCGCCGTCCGCAGTTTCCGTGGTCCGCTGCGGGGACTTCCGAGTCCGTCTTGCTCGGCTCCCGATTTCTCGAGTTCAGACGCCCTCACTCCGGGCCTCTCGGTCGGTGCCGCTCGTATTGAATGAACACCTGCCATCAGTCTATCCACAGCATGCGCGCAGTACAAGGTGATTTGCGACATGAGATGCTTGAGATGCATGAATCGCTCGAGAATAAGGAGAACCGAGATGTCGTCATTACCGGGACCAATCTTTGCCCGCCGTCTCCGCGACGAGCGAGGGCGCGCGGGAGTCAGCCAGGCTGCGCTCGCAGATCACCTCACCGCCACGCTTGATCACCGCGTCGACGCCAGTGCGATCTCCCGGATGGAAAAGGGCGATCGCCCGGCCCGGCTCGACGAGGCGGTAGTGATCGCCGAGAAGCTCGGCGTGCCGCTCGCGACACTGCTGCGGGATCGCGATGCGATCGATGAGCGGATCGACGAGCTGCGGTCACAGCTCTCGGAGTACGTCTGGCGGCTCGACCAGGCAAAGGGTGAACTCGAGCGTGCGCAGGCCTCTATCGATGCGGCTGAGCGTGCAATCGCCGAGCTGATGGCGTCGCGCGGAGAATGATCGCCAGATCTCAGGCTGGACCGACTGGCCGGGCTCGGTCAGGGAGGCGAGTCAGCCGGTCGGGAGGGAGCACGCCATGCGGATGCGGATTCCGCCCCCATGTTTCTCTTGGTTCAGCCAATACCCTTCTCTTCTTCTAACGTGTGAGGAGAGAAGTAGGTGGGTTCCGTCCGCAGTTCCGCAAATTTCGGGCCGACTTCCATACGTGACCTGGGCAAATGCACGTGCGGAACTTTTGCGGAAACCCCTGCGGAACTCGCCTGCGTGGCAGTTCCGCAGGGGTTTCCGCAAGAGTTCCGCATCGCTGATCGGCCACGATCAACGCCCCCAGTCGCGTCAGGCCTCGGGCGTCTTGTCGCCGCCTAGCGATCCCTTGCCGGTGATCAAAGCGCCTGCAATGGCTGTTACTCCTGCGATGGCGAGCCCCCTGAGCACCGGCTTGCCCTTCTCCCAGGTGACCGACCCGCCTTCGGCGAGGGCGTTCTTCACCTGCTCGACCTCGAGCAACGCTGCCCGCCACTGCTTTGCCGTAATGTCGTCCCAGTCGATCTCGAGACCGAGCGCGTCATAGAGATTCTTAACCGAGCCTCGAGATTCTTTGATCGTGCCGAGCACCCTAGGCGACTTCTTGGGGTGCCCCACCACGTTCTTATTGGCCCTCTCGGCGCTTGCCGTCATCTGGCCCATCAGATCGGCGACACCGTCGGACAGCTCGATGATCGCCTCTCGCCGGTCCTCCTGGATCGCCCGGCGCTTGGCGTCGAGTTTGCTCGGAGCGATCATCGCCGTGTGCTCCAGTTCGAGCGCAGAGAACTCGTCCAGGGCGGTGAAGCAGCGTGCGATCACTCCAACCCACAGCTCGACCTGCTTTTTCAACTCCGGCAGGTGGGCGTCGAGGTCTCCGACGCGCTTGTGCTGCTCCATGTCTGCAGCGACGCCGCGCAGCTTCTCGACCGCCGTGGACTGGATCTCCCGGATCCTCTGCGGAGCGCCGGCGATCTTGTCCCACTCCTGTGTGTCGACCTCGCCCTGAATCCGCAGGAACGTCTGAGCGGAGCGGAGATGCCGCTCAACACCCCTCAGAGGACCGAGAACCTCGTCGCGCTGGCCGCGGAGCACTTTATCGATCTTTGCGTCCAAGGACTCCAGCAGAGCCCGCAGCTGCTCGGCCTCGGCTTGGCTAGCGGCCTGCGCAAGCCCGCCGGCGACGCCGGAGAGCATACCGGGGTTCGTGAGCCTTGCACCTGTCGAGGTGCTGATCTTCAGCCACTGCTTGATGTCGCCGGGGCGGCCCGCCATTGCGTAGGCCACGCCGGGGACGTCGGTCTCAGTGAGCCCGAACTCCTTGATCGCCTGGGCCGACTCCTCAGTGAGTTTGACCCACAACCCCGATTCCGCGCCTTCGTCCGCGATTGTTTGGGTCACTTCTGAGGCAGTGCGGAGTATCGGCACGAGCTGCTGGGAGGTGATCACCCTGGCACGTTCCAGCAGGCCAGCCGAGAGCATGAAGCCCTCTACAGCACGTTTGCTGCTTCCGACGACGAGGAGGTTCTCCCCGTCTCGCATCAGTTCTACCTCGTCGGCCGGCTCAACCGTGTCGTCAGGCTCTTCGCTCATCTTCGAAGGGTATCTGGGAGTGTGCTGATGCAGCGAGTGCGTTCCGCAGCCCGGCACACCTCAGAGGTGGTGAAAGTCTTTCCAATACTCCCGCCAGCACCCACGTCGGGCAGTCCAACGGCGGGCGACCGGACGCGGACCGGCCTAGCTGCGCTCCTTCGACGATCCGACCGGAACGTTCTGCACGGCGATCGATAGCTTTCGGGCATCGTTGCGCGGGGAGTCCTCCAGTCCGTCGTATCCATATTGAAGGTCTGCGACCGGAAGTCGCATGAACTGTACATGTCCGGGCAAGATGGCCTCATGCTCATCGTCGTGCTTGATACAAACGCCCTCCACTCGGACGCATGGCTGACGGGCCAGCATGGCCGAGCACTCGTGGACCTCGCCTCAAAAGGCCGTATTCGACTCATTGTTCCGGAGGTAGTGCGCGACGAGATCCTCCGCCAGCGGCGTGAAGCAGCCGAGAAGGCGTGGAAAACGGCCGACGAGGCATTGGACGAGATGCAGAAGGCCGGCCTCGATGTCAGTGAGTCCAAGGCCCGTTTGAAGGCGACCTTCGGGAGGATCGACAGCGAATTCGACGGGGCATTCGCCGAGCTCTTCGGCCGAGACGGCGTCTCGATGGAACCCACGCCCGACATCGACGTCAAGAAGCTTGTGGAACGCGATCTGGCTCGTCGACGTCCATTCCTCGAAACCGAACAGGAGCGGAAGAAGAAGAGCTTCGGTTTCAGGGACGTGGTGATCTGGGAAACGGTGCTTGCAGTGCTTGACGGGGCCGACCCGGAGGACACCTTCTTGTTCGTCTCCGCTGACAACGGCTTCGTCGAGAGAGGCGAGGCGGTCAAGATCCACCCGGACCTCCTTGAGGACTTCGATGCGCGCGGCATCGACCACGGGCGCATCGCGAACGCCAAGGCGCTCAACCATGTTGTGGCCGTAATCAAGACCCATGATGAAGTTTCACGGGTGAACGTCGCGACCGAGGCGGTCTACGCCCTGGCCGGCGAAGAAGTCGGCATTCAGCTGCTGCACGGGGGAGACTACGACTACCCCGACTTCGTCAAGTTCACCGTGCCCGACTTCGAGAACCCTGAAATCTCCGAACTCGAGCTGGCTACCCCATTCGCCTTAGAGGAAGACGGCACCAATGTCACTGCTACGGCGGATGTCGACCTGTATCTCGACGGGGCCATCTACAAGGGAGACTGGCTCGGCGGCGACGATGAGCCATTTCACGTCGGTTCGGAGCTCAACCGTCACTACTTCGAGGCCGATGCCTCGATTACAGTTCGAGCCGTCGTCGAGCTGGACGTTAGCGGCCGCGACCCAGTCGTGACCAGTATTGAGCTCCACGACAAGGAAGAGGCCCAGCCGTCGGCCGCAGGATCGTAGGGTCGCGAGGAAGAGGCGGCAGCCAGTCCGAGGTGCTGGCACGGGATCGAGTACAGTCGCTCAATGAGTGGTATCGAGAGTCTCCAGATGGTCAGCAGGACGCCCGTGCGCAAGCGCCGGTACTGGACCCCCACCTACGAGAGCTCTTCCGACTTCCAGATGCTGTGGTGGCGGGACAAGTACGAGAGCGAACCGCCAATCGAAGACCATTGGGTGTCGTTCGTGCTCGGCGATCGAGAAGTCGCGCGCTGCAAGTACGTCATGACAGGCGCGCGTGCGGACCCTGTTCTCGGCGACCTCCCGCACGGGCAGCTCGACATCCTCGCGTTCGAAGTCGCGGTCCCCATGCGCCACAAGGGCATTGGCCGCGCGGCGATTCAGGCGATCCGGGACCAAAACCCGCTGCCACGCCTGACTGCTTTGAACGATGGCGTCGAATCGAGGAAGTTCTGGGACGGCATCGGCTGGATCAGGCACGAGCCTGCTCATGCCATCTTTAGGGACGTCGAACGCGTGACTTACTCCGAGCCATGAGGCTTGCGCACGATGCGCATTCGGAGAAGGAATCCTGTAGGCCGCGACATCTGGTGTCCGGGGATGCCGGCACCTCTCGGACTATCCTGCTCCGAAGGGCGGGGCGATGCGGAACGCGATTGTGCCTGGACAGAGCGGTTTCAATGTCGTCACGTTGAGAGTCAGTACCATCCCAGAAGTCTTGTCAGATCCTTGTCAGATCGCTTCTCCGTCAATGACGAAGGCCCCGAGATCCTTGATTTCTCAAGGATCTCGGGGCCTTCTACGTGGCGGTGACGGTGGGATTTGAACCCCCAGCCGCGGCACGGCCGCATAGGGCATTGGCGATGCGTCAGTTGGTCCGAGGCAGTTCCGTGCGTTCAGCTTCCTTCCTCGTCTGATTCTGCGTCGGCCGGCACTGAAGTTGACATGCTCTGGAATTGCGCGCGAAGGTCGCGCAGCCGACGCCCGTCCGCGACAGCCCAGAAGTACCAGCCGTTCGTGGCCTTCTTGCGCAGGTGGTGGCCGGCCGATGACGGGGCGGTGAAACGCTTGCCATCAAGCTCGATCGATCCGTCCGACCTGACCAGCGCTTCGACGCCCTTGAAGTCGCGGTGCGTGGCGATGAGCTTGTCGCCCGAGGAAAGGAGACCAGCAGCAATCAGGTGCTTGAGCTGGACCCAATCTTCCGCCTTGGCCTGGGGGTCGACTACCTGACCTTTGTGTCCGTCGGGGACAGGCCACACCCTGAGAAGCGTTTCGACCAGGACCTCTGTCCGGTGGTCAATGAGCGATTCACGCCACACTTCTCCTTCGGTGTCCGCGACCACGCGCCCGGTCAGACTGATCGTGTTGTGCTTGAGCATCGCGTGGCGTTTGGCCGGCCACGGGCCATTGGAGACCTTCGAGTTGAGGGGAGAGGTCAGGAGTGTCAGGTTGCCGAGGCGGTGCACATGAGCTTGACGGTCCTGCTGTTCTTCAGGTGTGTCCAGTGGCCAGTTGTCCTGCCACTTCTGCGGAAGGATGTGCTCGATAGGAAGCCCGGATCGCACGACTTGTGCCTGCTTGGTTTCGGCGCGGAAGTGGTTCTCGATCGCCTCCAGGAACATGCGCAGGCGAGGGCGTGGGTAACGGCGGTAGGCGGGCTCATCCTTGAGCGCCACCCTGATCTCGTCGTCCCCAGGCCAATACGTGCTTGAGACATTGAGACGGGCGAGGTACCCGGTGACGCGCTCGACCAGTTCGCTGACTTCGACATCGGAGTTGGCGTGGATAACATCGGCAACGATGCGGCCGAGATCGGAGCCCGTGAGGCGAAGCAGTTGCCGACGGATGACCCAGCTCTCTGCGACACGGATCACGGCGTCGAGAACGTGCTGTGGAAGATCCCTGCCGGGTTCGTACAGCCAGAGCATGAGTGGCTTAAGAAGCTCTATGCCAGCGGCATTCATGCGGTGGAAAGCCATCTCGACAGCGCCGAGATTGCCGTCAGGCCTGAGCGAGGCTTCCGTCCACGACTCATAGAACGCAGCTTGCTGCTTGATCACGGCGAGCAGGTCAACCATCTTGTGCCCGGCTGTGTGCTCGACGTACGACTTGAATCTGGTGAACGTCGACTGCGGGCTGATCTCCTCACCTGTACGAGAGATCAACCACTGGTTGAAGAAGAGCGAGCTTCGGCTCACGAGGTAGCGACCGACGCTGACCTCCTTCGTCCAGAACCTGGCCTCGAAGGGCCAGTCCTCGCGGTAGGCCTTCCTGGTGTCTCCGCCTTCAGCTTCAAGCCGCTGGAACACAAAGTTCCGGATCAGATCCGCCGCCGTCAGGGGAGTCCCGCGGGCGTTGAGCGTCTCGAAGATCTCCTGCGAGTTCTCGGACGCTTTGAGCTCGATGGTCACCAGCTGCAGGTCATCGAGCAGGACGCGAGCGAGTTCTTTGGCCTTCGCCGCAAACTCGTCTGTGCCAGGGTTCCCGAGCCACTGGGTGACTGCTGTCGTGAAGTACCGATGCGCATGAACGATCCGGGATTCTTGGTGCTTGAGGTCAGAGTGGTCGATCGGTGGCTCCGCTGTCATGACTTCCAGGAAGGCGTCGTGATCATTATTGAGGTGCCGAACCTTGAGCGGGCTTTCGTCTTCCTCGATGAAGCTCTCGGAGTTGTGCGTCAGGCCTTCCAACTGACTGGCGTGCTTCGAAAGCCCTGCCTGGGCGAAGATGGCGCACGTCGCGTCGGCGAGCAGCTGCAGCGTCGTTAGTCGCTGCTGGCCGTCGATGACATTCCATGTGGTGAGCCGTGCGCTCTCGGCTTCCTGTGCCTGGAGAACGACGGCTCCCAGGAAGTGTTTTGGTGCCAGGTGGGGCTCGCTCATGCGCAGCTCTGCAACGCGCCGAATGTCTTTCCACAGTGGCTCCCACTGCTCATCCTCTTTCCAGACGTAGGGGCGCTGGAACAGGGGTATGACGAAGTGCTGCGGCAAATTGAACAGCTGTAGCGGCGTCCGCTTGAAAGTCTCCACGAAGGTAAGCCTGCCTTAAGGGTCCAACCATTGCGGTCAGTCCTTTTCTTTCAAGGCCAGCGTGTCGCGTGGAACAGTTCGAGCATCGCGCGTTTCAGCCGGGAGCTGGACGGGTTCTTCTACTCCAATTCAGATGCTCCTTTTGAACCAGCGGAACTGCCCGCGTATATGGCGGCGACGACGAGACCCGGGACTCAAGCCCCCTTGTCGGCCAGTGACGGTATGTTTTGGCCGTGAGCTTCCCTAAACCGAACCAGCACTCAGGGCCGATGGCGGGCCATGTTGGGCGGCCTGCCAGCCCGGAGACGCGAACAAACCCAGGCGTAGATCGTCCCGGGCTGATTCACGCTCCGCTGGGAGGTCAGGCCGCCCTCCGCTCGGGCTTTTGGACTCCTCGTCCTCGCCGGGCTGACCCGCCCACGAAGAGGGCGTGCAGCTGGTGGAACTGATCATCGGAGAGCGGGGGAGCCTCGGCGGCGATGCGCCTCGCCCACTCTTTCAGCGGCTCTTCGGCTTGGGTGTCCTGCTTCTCGGTGGTCGCGGGTGCGGCCATGCGCGTTCTCCTTCGAATGAAGGAGTGCTTCGCGCGGCGCACCCGCTGCTAGGTCTTGCACGAGGCGGGCCCACCGCCTCGACCAACCGCCCACGTCGGAGCGGCGACACTCTCGGTCGTCTGTCCTCATCATTTTAGTCGCGAGTAGCGACAATTTCTTACTTCCACGCGAACGACACACGTTCGCGGTTGATGCCCTTCCGGCCTTTCCAGTCCTCGCCGATTGGGCCGATCCTAGGTGTGACAAGCAGCCGGATCACCTGCCGCCGGTCAATCAGGGAGAGGTCCTCCCAACGCGCTCCAACGTCGTCCGCGCCAGCGAGTTCGATGATCAGCGGGTCGGTCGCCGCCAACGACTCCAGCCGCTTCTGCGCAGCCTCGATCTTTGGGGCAACCCGGCGTTCCTGGTCGAACAGGGCGCTGAGGTTCCGGACCCTCTCGGCCTCCGCACGGACCTCTTCCAGCCATTCCCGGTGGCCTCGGATCTCCTCCAGCAGAGCGGCGCGCTCAGCGTCCACGCCGTCGTCCTGCTGGCCGACCCGGGCGAGGAAGTCCGGGCGCTGGATCCGCGCCAGCACGACCTCGGTGACGAGCAGGTCCAAGTGGTCCTCTTTCATGGCCACGTGGAAGCCCGTCTTCCCAGGCGCGCCCTGGCATAAGTAGGTGTTGTAGTGCTCTTGCGGCAGTTTCTCGCCGGTTTCTTTATCGATTCGAGGCCGGCCTTTGTTCTGCTTGCCAATCCGCATACCCGCACCGCAGACGCCGCACTCGGCGATGCCGCCCAACAGATGTTTCGCCGGCCAGCTGTTCGTCTTCTGCCGGCTCCGCCCGGCCATGACTCCCTGTAGCCTGTGCCATTCGTCCGGTTCGAGCAGCGGCGGCCACACCGCTTCGACGTCCTGGAGTACCTTCCCCTGGTGTTGCCGCAACCCGGCATAGGCGGGCATCGATAGCATTTGCCTGATGGCCGGAGGTGTCCAACCCAGGACGCGACGGCGCTGTGTGAACGAGGACCGCCGCGGCGGGATACCGCGGGCGTTGAAGTCCTTCGCGACCGAGTAGTAGGTCTCGCCGGCGAGGATCCGCTTGCCCGCCTCCCGCACGATCGGTCCGTGCTCCGGGTGCTCGACTACCTCAACGAGCTGCCGGGTCACCTGGTCGTACACGCGCTCGTAACCGTATATGTTCTTCCCGTGAGGCCGGCCCTTCATGGCGTTGGCGCGCATGTTGCGCAGCAGCCGCTCGCTGGTCTTGTCGCTCTCGTACTCGGCATCCGAGGCGTCCTCGCGTAAGCTCCGGCGGTCACGGGCATTGCGAGGGTCGTAGACGCGGTTGTGCGTCATGACCCAGATCAGCACGCCGCGATCGGCGCAGAATTCGATCAGGTCGATCCATTCACCGGTCCTGCGGGAGCCGCGGCTGGACTCCCAGATGCCGAGCATGTCGGCGTCGAAAGTACCGTCCTCGAGATCCGCCATCAGTTCGGCGAACCCCTCGCGCGCCTTCCTGGCGTATCTGCTGGCGCTGCGGTCGGTGTCACGGTACGGCCGCGGATGGAGGGTCCAGCCTTTCTGTCGTGCTGCTGTCGCCATCTCGTCGTGCTGCTGTCCGGGGCTCTTGCCGGTCCCTGAGCGGTCCTGGGACACGCGGAGGTACTCTCTCAGGACGGGTTCCTTGGCTTCCACTTACCCATCTTAAAGTTGACCCGTACATGGAGAAGGTTTGCGAGATGGGTGTCGGAACTTTGGGTGGAGGCAACTGCCGTCCGCCCCCAGCGCGGTGACCCTGACCTGGTCCGGCGAGCGAGCCCTCAGCGGCTTTCGTACGCGTCCGGTGGGGATTCCTGGTCCGGCGTGCTCGGTTGGCCGCGATCGGTCAGGCACCCCCCGGCGGGAACCTTAGCGGGTTCTCAGTCAGTGAAGAGGCGAATCAGCTGCCAAGCCAGGCAGTCTTGTGGAGTCGAAAGTGAGTCGGCGCGAGCGGGGAACAACCGGCGGGGTGTGGCCGCGACAAGACTCGGGACATTTGCCAGCGGGTCTCTGGTAAGTGCGCTTATCGGGGCATGGAGGAAGACTGCCCTCGCGTGACGCGGTGAGGGAAAAACAACCGCCGCACCGTCCCGGATAAGATCACGGGGAGGTAGTGCGTCCCGCCCTGCCATGTAAGGAGTAACAACGTGTGTGAACCGTGGTCGTCTGCCGACGGTATTTCAGCTAGTGCCAGGGACAAGGGCCTCGTCACCAATTGCACGGCGGCCCATGATGGGATCACGTTCGCGAAGGAAACTCGTTCATGGTGAAGCTCAACCTGAAAGCCGTCGAGGAACGCGTTGCCCCGCTCGGCGGCCGTGAGTCCTACGATCGCGAGTTCATTTTCAGCCTGCTGCTGGCCTACGGCAAGCCGCAGGGCAACGTGACCAGGTTGCGCAATGGCTCACTGAATGTTGCCCACGACCCGGCCACTGAGGTCGCGCAGAAGAACGTCGTCTACTTCAAAGAGACGAGCGGTGATCCTCTCGCGGTCATCGACGAACTGAAGACTTCACCGTTGGTCGTCCGGTACAACACCCGCTTCGTGATCGTCACCGACTATACGGAGCTGCTGGCCATCGACACGAAGACCGGCGAGAACCTGATGATCCCGATCCGGGACATCGACCAGTACTTCACGTTCTTCCTGCCCTGGGCCGGCATGGAGAAGGCACAATACGTCGCTGAGGCGCACGCTGACGTCAAAGCTGCCGAGCGGATGGGCAAACTTTTCGATGAGTTGCTGGTGGCGAACCCCGAAATGTTCGACATGGCGCACGGGCGTCATGCGCTCAACGTCTTCTTCACCCGGCTCCTGTTCTGCTTCTTCGCCGAAGACACCGGCATCTTTGATGAGGGTGTCTTTGTAAATGCAGTCGGCTCACATACTCAGCCTGATGGATCCGACGTCGCGGAGTTCCTCACTGAGGTCTTTCGGGCACTTGATACTGAAGACACCGCCGAGAAACCGGTGCACCTGGCGCAGTTCCCATACGTCAACGGCCGGCTGTTTACAATGAAACCTGATCATGTGGTGCCGCAGTTCACGAAAAGAGCCCGAGACCTTCTGATCGAGTTGGGCACGCTGATCTGGCGTGACATCAACCCGGACATTTTCGGGTCGATGTTCCAGGCGATCGTCACTCCGGGCAAGCGCAGCGACCTAGGTCAGCACTACACGTCAGTGCCGAACATCCTCAAGACCATCGAACCTTTGTTCCTGGATGGCTTGAAGGAACAGCTTGATGTAGGTTTCGACTCCGTCAAAAAGCTTGAAGCACTGCTCGAACGCATCAGCGCGATCAAAGTTTTCGACCCTGCCTGTGGATCCGGCAACTTCCTCATCATTGCCTATAAGGAACTGCGCCGGCTGGAGCACGCGATCCTTGAGCGTCTTTTCGAGATCGACCCAAAGCACCAGATGCTGTACGCAGAGTCCAAGATCAACATCGAAAATTTCTACGGTATTGAGATCGACGATTTCGCAGTCGAGGTAGCGATCCTCTCCCTATGGATCGCAAAGCACCAGATGAATGCGGAGTTCAAAGATAAGTTCAACATCTCTATCCCACTGATTCCGCTCAAGGAAACAGGTCAGATCCGGCAGGGTAATGCCAACCGCGTCGACTGGAAGTCAGTCTGCCCCAACAACGAAAATGAAGAGATCTACGTTATCGGGAACCCACCGTACAAGGGGTCAAGCGAGCAGTCGCAAGAAATGAAGAGCGACTTTCCATTCGTCTTTGGTAACCGATCGTACTCAAAAAACCTTGACTACATCGCCCTTTGGTTTGTCAAGGGTTCTGACTATATCGTTGGCACTAAGTCTGAGTTAGCGTTCGTCACTACAAACTCGGTCGCCCAGGGTCAGCACGTCGAACTAATGTTTCCATCAATTTTCTCGCAAGGCATCGAGATCGGTTATGCCTACACCTCGTTCAAGTGGGAGAACAATGCGAAGCGCAACGCAGGTGTAACAGTGGTCGTCATCAACCTCCGCGTGGCTCGCTCCGGGCCAAAGTACATCTTCACTAATGGGTTACAGATTGAAGCGAAGAACATCAACGGTTACCTAGCTGATGGCCACACTGGCTTCGTTCCAGCAAGACGCAAGCCCCTCGCAGGATCCCTTCCGGCAATGGCATACGGGTCCAAGCCTACGGATGGGGGATATCTGACTCTCGATCTGCCTGAGCGTGACAGACTTGTCGATGCTTCGCCGCAGGCGACAGAATTTATCAAGCGATTTCTCGGAGCGGACGAATTCATTGATGGGAAACAACGCTTCTGCTTGTGGATCGATACACAGATGCTTGGTATAGCCCGGGCCATTCCCGAAATTGGCAGACGTCTCGATGGGACGGCTTCGATGCGCCGAGATAGCAAGAAACTGGCGACTCAGAAGCTTGCAGCAGTCCCGCATCGATTTGGGGAATCCCGTTACAAGGCCACAGATTCAATTATCGTTCCGGGTCATTCGTCGGAGCGCCGGGAGTACATTCCGATGGGCTATCTTGCCTCTGATACGGTGATCTCAAATGCAGCCTTCGCGGTGTATGAAGCGGAACCATGGTTATTTGCATTGTTGACATCACGCATGCACATGACATGGACCCGGGCCGTTGGTGGCCGCATAAAGATGGACTATCGATACTCAAACACAATCGTCTACAACAACTTCCCCGTCCCTCCGCTTTCTGACACGGTAAAGGAAAGGCTGACTATTGCAGCGTTGCGGGTGTTGGATGTACGCGAATATCACTGCGAACGAACCTTGGCTGAACTTTACGACCCAGAGCTGATGCCTGCAGATTTGCGGCAGGCACACGCCGAGGTCGACAACCTGGTGGATTCGATCTACTCCAAACGTGACTACGAAACCGACGAGCAGAGATTGTCAGACCTCTTCGGTATGTATGACGAGATGACTGCCGCCGAGGCCACAAAGGGGACGAAGTGAACAAGCCGATAAACATCGTCGACGTGACATATGCCCGCACTAAGGCATCGGTAAACACCGATGCACTGGGCATGCGGGAGATGCAGCAGCGCGTCTTCGCCAAGAGAGATGCCCAGCACCTTCTGGTCAAAGCACCGCCGGCGTCAGGGAAGTCGCGAGCCCTGATGTTTGTTGCGCTCGACAAGCTCTACAACCAGGACCGGAAAAAGGTCATCGTCGCCGTCCCCGAGCGATCCATCGGAGCCTCCTTCTCCTCAACGAAGCTCACCTCGCACGGATTCTTCGCAGACTGGGAAATCAAAGACAAGCACAACCTCTGCGACGCCGGTTCCTCGCAGGGCAAAGTAGGAGCGTTCATTGACTTTCTTGAAGGCTCTGACGCCACGTTGGTCTGCACGCACGCGACGCTGCGGTTCGCCTTCGAGAAGCTCGCACCGGAAGCGTTCAACGGCACCGTGCTGGCAATAGATGAGTTCCACCATGTCTCCGCTGATACCGAGGCCAACCGCCTCGGCGCGCTCCTGCGTGAAGTCATGAACGGCTCGGACGTGCACATCGTGGCAATGACCGGCTCGTACTTCCGCGGAGACTCAGTGCCGGTTCTGTCCGCTGAAGACGAGGCACAGTTCACGCCGGTCACGTTCAACTACTACGACCAGCTCAACGGTTATGAGCACTTGCACTCGCTCGGCATCGGGCATCACTTCTACCAGGGCCGCTATACGGACGCTATCGGTGAAGTCCTGCACCTGGACAAGAAGACCATCGTTCATATTCCGAACGTCAACTCGGGGGAGTCCACCAAGGACAAGATCGAAGAAGTCGGGTTCATTATCGATGCGATCGGCCACGTCGAAGCCACTGACCCCGATACCGGAATCATCAGCATCCGCCACAAAGATACCGGTGAGATTCTTCGCGTCGCCGACCTCGTGGATGACACCGACCAGAAAAAACGTGCTGACACGCTCCACTATCTCTCCCATGTCGCCTCGAAAGAGCGCGATGCCGTGGACATCATCATCGCCCTGGGCATGGCGAAGGAAGGCTTCGACTGGCCTTTTGCCGAGCACGCCCTGACCGTCGGGTACCGTGCCTCGCTGACCGAGGTCATCCAGATCATCGGCCGGGTCACCCGCGACAGCCCCGGCAAGGAGCATGCCCAGTTCACGAACCTGATCGCCGAACCCGACGCCACTCAGGGTGAAGTGAAGGTCTCGGTGAACAACATGTTGAAGGCGATTACGGCATCGTTGCTCATGGAGCAGGTGCTCGCACAGAACTTCACCTTCAAAACAAAGAAGTTCGACGGGGACGACTCGAAGATCCCCGGTCAGCTGAAGATTAAGGGCTTCAAGGAGCCCTCGACGGAGCGTGTCAGGCAGATCGTCGAGACGGATCTGAACGACCTGAAAGCTACGATCTTGCAAGACGACACCTTCGCTCGCGCAGCAGCGGGCTCGATCGACGCAGAGACCGCCAACAAGGTCCTGATCCCGAAGATCATCCGAGAAAAGTACCCGGACCTTGACGAATCGCAGGTTGAAGAAGTGCGGCAGCAGGTCGTCGTGGACTCAGTGGTCAAGAACGGTGAGGTCCGCGAAGTCGGAGACAAACGCTTCATCAAGATGGCAGAGAAGTTCGTCAACATCGATGAACTCTCCATCAACCTCATCGACTCGGTGAACCCCTTCCAGCGCGCCTTCGAGGTCATGTCCAAGTCGGTGACTCCCTCCGTACTGCGGATCATCCAGGACCAGATCACGGCTACCCGCGTCGAGTTCACCGAGGAAGAGGCTCTGGCTCTTGTTCCCCGGATCAAGAACTGGATCAAGGTCAACAATCGACGGCCAGACTCCCGTGCCGAGGAACCGACTGAGAAACGATACGCCGACGCGCTGCTCTGGCTCCAGCGGGCCAAGCAGAAACTCGAAGCCCAAAAGCGTGCGACTGAAATGGCATCGGACGAATGATCGATAACGACGAAATTTTCGAGGAAGCGCCGGCTTCCCTGCAAGACCTCATCGACAACGACCTCGATGGCCTGCTCAACGTGCCCGAGAAAGCCAAGAAGGTCACCTCGTCTGACCGCCTTGAGCGGGCTTTCCTAGAGATCGTAGAGTTCCGCCGGACACACGAGCGTCTGCCGAGCTCGGCGACGAGGGAGATCGCCGAGCGGAAGCTTGGGGCCCGCCTGGAGGGCATCCTGGCCAACGACGAAAAGATGGCAGCGCTCAAACACCTCGACACGGAGTTCGAACTCCTGGCTGTAGAGGCAGCGCCAGAGTCATTGGACGAGCTTCTTGACAGCGATGACCTGGACGATCTGCTCGGCGACGACAGTGGCATCCTCGACGTATCGGATCTTCCCGTGATCAAACGGCCCGAGTCTCCGGACTCGGTCGCTCAGCGGGTAAAGGCCGAGGACTTCGACCTGTTCGAACCTTTGTTCAAAGCGAAGCACGCCGAGCTGGCCGAAGGCACATATAGTCTGGTGCCTTTCACCGGCATGGATCTTATCCGTGAGGGTGCGTTCTTCGTTCTCAGTGGCGTTATGTGCTTTGTCGCTGAGGTCGGTGAAGACGTGGACCTGATTGTCGGCGGCAAGCCCAGGCAGAAGCAGCGGCTCCGCCTCGTCTTCGAAAACGGCACTGAATCGGCGATGTACAAACAGAGCCTCATGACCCGCATGTACGAAGCACAGGGCCAGGTCCTGGCGCGGACAGGCCACGATGCTACCGAAGCCCTCGACGCCGACGTGGAGAGCGGCCACATCTACGTATTGCAGTCGCTCAGCAAGGATCCTGTTGTCGCTGGGATGAAGGATCTCCACAAGATCGGCTTCTCGACTACCAAGGTCGAGACCCGCATCAAAAACGCGGCGAAGTCGCCGACCTACCTGATGGCACCCGTGAAGGTGCTGGCAGACTACCGCCTCTACAATGTGCGTGCGTCGTGGCTGGAGCACCTCTTGCACCGCGTGTTCGCCGAGGTGCGTCTGGACCTGACGCAGGTCGACCGGAAGGGACGCGACTACGACCCATCGGAGTGGTTCGTGGTGCCGCTGGAAACCATCAACAAAGCCGTCGCAATGATCATGTCCGGCGAGATCACCGACTATGTCTACGACGCTCAGCTCAAGAAACTCGTCGAACGACAACAGGCAGGATGGGAATGACGAATGGCTGTTGAGATGGGCTTGTGGCGGGCAGAGGGCGGCCAACTCAGCCGGATAGTGCCGACATCAATCGGCTTGGAATCCCAGTTGGAGGGCTACATCGAGTCTGACCCGTCAGTGCTTGGCGAGCCGCTTCTCGTCATTGGCCGGCAGGTTCCGACCGCGCACGGGGGATTCGTAGATCTGCTCGCCCTGGACGAAACGGCGTCGCTGCACGTAATCGAACTCAAACGCGACAAAACTCCACGCGATGTTGCCGCTCAGACCCTCGATTACGGCTCCTGGGCAGCAACCCTTGGCCGAAGCGATATCGACAATATCTTCGCCACCTACCGTCCAGGCCTTGCTCTTGAAGAAGCGTTTGCCGATCGTTTCGGCGACACTCTTCCTGAAGAGGTCAACACTGCACAAGAATTTAGAATCGTTGCCGCCAGTGTTGACGCCGCTACCGAGCGCATCGTGCGGTTCCTCAATGAAGACTTCGATGTCCCCATCAACGTCGTCTTCTTCAGACATTTTCAGGACAACGGATCTTCGTATCTTGCCCGCAGCTGGCTGGTCGATCAGAGCGAACAAGCCAAGTCGTCCATTGCCGCGACCTCACGGAAGAACAAGACACGTGAACCCTGGAACGGGTCTGACTGGTACGTCTCATTTGGCGACGAGCCAACAGGCCGGCAATGGGTCGACGGCATGAAGTACGGCTTCGTCTCAGGCGGCGGCGGCAAGAAGTATTCACAAACGCTGAAAAACTTGCCCCTCGGTGCCCGAATCTTCACCTACATCCCCAAAATCGGATACGTCGGAGTTGGTACTGTCGCGGGCGAGGCCCAGAGATTCGACGAAACCACCGTCATCGTAGATGGAATCGAGCGGAAGCTGACTGATCTCGCCCTGGCAGGAAACTATCATCATGACGGCGACGAGGACGACGACAATGCAGAATGGGCAGTACCGGTCGAATGGACACGCGCCGTTCCGCGTGATCAGGGAGTGCGGAAGACCGGGCTCTACGCCAACCAGAACACAGCTACAAAGATGCGCAGCCAGTTTACGATCGAGCACCTCACTGCTGCCTTCGGTCTTGATGACTGAGCCTGGGCGGATGGCCTATCGAGACTTATGCGGACGAGAGCGTTCGCGAATAGCAGGCCTGACCCTCGCCTGAGGCGACGCTCTTGTCGAACCAGTCCGCCGTGGGAGAATCGTGAGGATGACGACGGCACTTCCCGACCTCTGGATCGACTGGTGCTCGGTCATGGGCGTGCCTGCCGGAAGGATTGATGAGGCCTCACTCTCTCGCTTTTCGCGGCAGGTACAGCCGTCCCGGGCTGTGCTCTCGACTCTTCGCCGGCGACTGGCTCCTGACGTTCCAGCGGCCCCCGCGTGGCCGCGCGGGCACACGGAGGACACCGGCTCCCTGCAGCGGCTGATCCGGCGCGGGACGGCGATCGTCCAGCACCCTGGTACCCACTGGGTCTTCCGGCTGCGGCTGCGCAGGTTGCTGTTCGCTGCGGTTCTGCTGGCACCGCCCTCCCACGGAGGCCTCGGGCTGGACAGGGCGGGGGCGCTTGGGCTGCGGCCGGAGAGGATGCGCGAGCTGCGCCAGTGGATTGGCATCGCCGAGGACCCGAGCGCCTGTCCGGCGTGCGCCACCTGGTCGTGGCTCGATGTGATCGGCACCAACAGCGGGTGGTCGCACGGCTCCGTCCGGGCCCTGGGGCACCGCCGCGACGAAGTAGGCTCCGCGCACCGGCACCTGCGGCCGGATCCCAATCCGGACTGGCACCTCTGCGTCGGCATGCTGCCAGCCGTGGACCGCTGGGGATGGATCGATGCCTACCGCTCCATGCACCTATCCTCGCTGTCGGCGGTCATCAGTGCCGCGGCCCTGCTGCTCGACGGTCCGGAGCCCGCACCTGCGCCGGTGCCTGCTGCAGCTGCGATGCCGGCCAGCCCCCGGCGGCAGATGTCGCGTGAGGAGGAAGAGCAGATCCTCAAGCGCGCCGACGAACTGACCGCGCGCGTCGAGGCGATCCTTCGCGAGTTCGATACCGGCCGATAAAGTCGTGTGTATGGGATTCAACTGGGAGCAGGTCCTCGGGACCAAGGGTGCAGACCTCTCCGACAGCTACGACCAGAGCGCCTCGGACGCGCTGTACCAGGACCACCCGGGCGCGGCTCCGCCAGCAAGTCCGGAAGACCCGGGCGATGAGGTCGTCCGCCTGCCGTTCGACGAGAGCTGAGCCTTCAATCTCCCACGCCGTGGTGTCCGTTTTGAGACATAACCTGAGGTCAGCGCGCATGCACACTTAAATGTGTAGTCCCCCGGGTCGATGTCCTTAAGCATGTATGCGTGGAGGCGTACGAGCTGTGGCCGATTTGCCGTCAAACATGCGCGCGACATCTTGCGATCCTCCGAGAGATCAACGCCGTGGTCCCGTTTCAGGGAGAGGTTGGAGGACCCAAGAAATCGTTGTCTGGTGTCACTCCCGCCCACCTTTGTTGCAGGTCCCGGCTAGGATGACGGTAATAGTTCTCAGGTCAGGTGGGGGAATGGCGCAAGAGTTCATCGCGGATCGGTATGCGGCGATCAGGGGTAGCCACAGGCAAGGTGGACAAGGCGATGTCTTCAAGGCCGTCGATCTGGACAGTGGTAAAGAAGTCGCGGTTAAGGTCATTCCAGGCACAAAGGATGCGGTCAACGCGATCTTTTTCACGAGGGAGACGGATGCACTCGCCCGACTCGACCATCCCAATGTCGCCCGGCTCCTCGACAAAGGCTTCGACGCCCAACGTGGTGACTACTACATCGTCCTTGAGTGGATTCCAGACTCCCTGACGGACTGGCTCGCAGGCCTGGGCGAGCCCCCAGGGTGGGATGATCTGTGCGAGACTATTGGGCTCCCCCTTTCGAGCGCGCTAGCCCACGCCCACGCCAACGGTGTGTTGCACAGGGATATCAAACCCACCAACGTCTTGTGGGACGGCCATGGACCGCTGCTTGCCGACTTCGGCATCAGCAAAATTAAAAACCAAGTGGCTGCACCGGGAGATGCCACAGTCGTGGACCACGCCTCCACGCCTTATGCACCGCCGGAAAAGGTCACGAAGGCGGCATCGAACCGGGACGTCCATGGGCTCGCAGCCACGCTAGTCCGCTGTCTCGTCCCCTACGAGCTGCACAACTATGCAGACATCTCACGAGCCTTGTCCGACGACGTAGACGGCATAGATGTCCCTGAACAGGTCATGGACCTGTTGAAACGTTGTCTGAGCAATGACCCGAGTAACAGGCCCAAAGATGGCCAGGTCCTGGACCTCGAGCTCCGTAAGCTCCACTCCAACCGCAGCCGGAAATGGCGCGCCCAAACCGAGATGGCAGTCAACCTCACCACGCAGGCCCGTACGCAGTTGCTGAAAGCACGTGCTGACTCGATCCCTGAACGCTCGATCGAAACCCTCATGGGAACAGCCACGTACGCCGTGCCCCGCAGAGCCCAGAAGGGTTCAGCGGTCATCCTCAACCCGGACGAGTTCGAGCTCGTCGGCGACGAGCTTTGCCTCGTCGTCAAGTTCACAGAGGGAGGCATGGTCTGCACGCGAGCAGACGTCCGCGATTTCTACGAACTTGAGGCACGCCGTCGCTCGCCAGCAGCAGTCCTCCTGCCGTCAGATCAGTACGTCTGGACCGCCCGGCCACCGGCGAGCCCGCTGGCTGCACACCGCGCGACCAAAGAGCTTCACGAACTCCTTCGGCAGGCCATCCAGGATGCCGAGGACCGCGACAGCGAACGATTCCGCCAAAGCCGACTTGACGGCTGGTCACGACTCATCGAGGCCAAGGAGGAACTCGACAGGAAACTCGAAGACCCTGTCGGATACAGGCTCAACTCCCGTCACTGGAACACCGCAAACCTCCAACTGGACCACGAACCACGTGAGGAAATCCTCGACCAGGACCTCTTGGCCCGCGAAACAGCCCGGCCTATGTCCGGAACCTCTGTTTCATGCGTCGTGGAGGAGATCGACGGAGACGAGGCGACCGTCCGAATCTCAGGAAACCCTGCCGATTTTCCTGAAGACGGAGTCCTGGTCAGGAACCGGACAGCCTCGAACACCGCAGTGCGGCGACAACGGGAAGCACTCGGCTCGCTCCGCGACCAAAGAAGCCTGCGCCCGGACCTTCGCGACCTGGTACTGGACCCCGCGTCGAGCTCCCCTGCCCAGCCAGTGGAGTTCGCGCCCATCAACGCGGACCTCGACGACGACAAGAAGGTCGCAGTGGCAAAGGCACTCGGAGCCTCTGACCTCTTCCTCGTCCAAGGCCCACCGGGCACCGGAAAGACGTCTTTCATCTGCGAGCTCGTCGCACAGCACCTGAGGGCCCGCCCACATGACAGGATCCTCCTCGTCAGCCAGATGCACGTTGCTCTTGACAACGCCGTAAGCCGTCTCGACAGGGCAGGAGTGGACGGCCTTGTCCGACTCTCGACGCGAGAAGACCAGGTAGCCCAAGAGGCGGCCCATCTCCTCCTGCCGAACAAAATCAAAGCCTGGATAGAGGAGGTGAGGCACAGGGCTGGCCAAGGGCTCGAGCAGTTGGCCGCTGCCGTCGACGTCTCGGCCCCGCGCCTTCGATTGGCCTTCGCCGCAGAGGAAGCCGCAGCCGCGCTGCGGCTCCGGGACCAGCGTAAGGCAGAACTCGAATCATTCGACCCACAGGACAGCGACGACGACGTCGAAAACGAACTGACGGATCGGCTGGACAGGGCCGAGAAGGCGGCAGCCCTCGCCTTGGACACGGTTCGGCAGCAGGCAGGCGTCGTTGACGCCAATGTCGCCGAACAGGAAAGCATCGAAACGCTCACTCATCTTTCCGCAGCGTGCCTCGACAGAAACCCCGACGCTGCCCGCCTCCGGGACATCATGCGCGCCCAGGCCGACTGGCTGGCAAGCCTGCAGGATCCCCGCTCGGCCGAGCTGCTGTTCCTTCCGAAACAGTCCGTCATCGCCGGGACGTGCATGGGATTCCTGGGAAACCAGAGCGTCCGCGATATCGACTTCGACCTCTGCATCGTCGACGAGGCGTCACGGGCAACTTCCACCGAGCTCTTCGTCCCTATGGTGCGTTCGCGCCGGTGGGTGCTCGTGGGCGACACGAAACAGCTCCCGCCGATGCGCGAAGAGGTCATGGACCACAGTGAGCTTGTCGATACCTACAACCTCGACGAACTGCTCGGCTCCGACTCGTTGTTCAGCATCCTGGTGGCAGAGTCACCAAATGACTGCAGAGAGAGCCTCGTCACGCAGCATCGGATGGCTCGCCCCATCGGACAACTGATCTCCAACACCTTCTATGACGAGCAACTTGTGCACGATCCGCATCCTTCACTCCACGGAGAAGCCCTCAGCGGGCAACCTCGCGTGGCGTGGTTCTCGACAAGTCGTCGCGAAACCCGGCATGAAGACTCGGTCAAGGCGAAAAGCTCCTCGAACGCGACCGAGGTCGACATCGTCTGCCGACGACTTTGCCGACTGGAAGAAATGGCCAGAAGGGGTGAGCTCCGCCGTCTGGACGGCAACCGGACGGAAGTCCTTGTCCTCACCGGGTACCAACGACAGCTCCACATGCTGGACCGCGCAGTCCGCGCCCTTACTCTTCCCCACCTCGACATCAGCGTCAAAACGATCGACGCCGTACAGGGCAGAGAAGCGGACGTCGTAATATTCTCCGTCACCCGGAGCAACACTCGCCTCGACATGGGCTTCCTCTCAGAGTCCTTCGGGGAAGGCCGCATCAACGTGGCTCTTTCACGCGCACGCGAACTCCTCTGGATCGTCGGAGACTCGGAATTCTGCACTGCCAAAGACGGACCGCTGAAAAGAGTGCTCAACCACATAGATCACACCGACGACTGCCGAATGGAGTTCGTGTGACCGACCCCTTCGCCCTCGCTGCCCGACGCCACGCCCACGTCATCCCCGGCCACCTCTTGGTGTCCGCAGAGCCCTGCGCCATCCCAGCCTCAGTGCTCACCGTCGACCTGCTGGCCGAAAGAGCCAGCGAGCTCGGCGTCGCCGAGCGATACACCCTCCGGGCCATCAAATTAGGTTTGAAGCGGATCGAGGAAATCTCCTGGTTCCTCGGACTCGACCAAGACGATACCGCCAATGTGATCGGCGCCCTGCTGCAGAGGGAGATGATCGACTACAGGGCGCTCGACACCGACCACCGCCACATACAACTACTGCCCCCTGGGCAAGACGCACTCGAGGATACCGTGGCCGAGGCGCCGAAAGTCGTCACCCTCTCGGTCATGTTCGACAGGATCGTCCGCAAACCAGTCGCCTGGACCAAACGATCCCTCACACGCGCGGCCGAGATAGGGAACCGTGAAGGAATATTGGTCCTGCCGCCAGCGTCAGGCGAACCTGCAACCGTAGACGAACTGTCCGCAGCCGACCTCACCGCAATCCTGGGAGGCAGGAACCAGGTCAACCGGATACTCGGCACTCTCGGTGTCACCGAGAACCGGAAGTACTTCAAAGAAGCCATCCTGCTGATCTATAAAGGAATCGACTCCGACTCGGTTCGTCTGGGCCTAGACATCGACGGTACGTGGAGTCCGGCCCACGAGGTACAACTCGAGCGCCTTCAGACCGTCGATCGACTCGGCATCAGAATCGAAGGACCGCAGTCGCCCGCCGACGGCCAAACACGGACCTACGCCCCGGAGCCCGGCAGAACCCCGAAGATGGCGCGAGAAGAGGTTCTCACGCTCCAAGCGATCGCAGACGGTCCCGAAACCCGGACAGAGGGGCCCCATGCGGATACCAGCGCAGAAGCCGGCCAGACTGTCGATTCGGCCGCGATACGGTGGCTCGGCACCTATGAGCATCCCTGGATTCTCGATGAAGCAGTAACAAATACCCGGCGGAGACTCCTCATCATCAGCCCGTGGATCACAAGTGCGGTGGTCACAAAAACCTGGATCAGGCAGATCGAGAAACTGGCTGCCAAGTGCCCTGTCATCATTGCCTGGGGATATGAAGACCAGCCCAAGATCGACGAGTCCCTCACCGAGCTTCATTCGGCAGCGCGACGGTCAAAACAGCTCGCCGTAGTGCGATTGAAGAACACCCACGCTAAGGTGCTCGTCGGCGACGACTTCTATGTCACGACCAGTTTCAACTGGCTTTCGTTCAGAGGCGACAGGAGCCGACGGTACCGAATGGAGGAAGGAACCCTCGTCCGTGACCGCAGGCTCGCCGACCTGGCCTATGAGCGGTATCTGGACCAGGTCAGAGAGCAGGCCTTAGAAGTGATCGGCAACCTGCCAAACCCGTCCGGGGCCGCACTTCCGGATGCCAGCACCTCGAGCACGTCGCCAAACGCTGCATCCGATGCCCAAGATGACAACAGTAAAGGCCACAGCAGCCGGCCACCACGGCACCGGAAGCCGAGGAAGACGCCCCCAGAGGAGGTATGGGCACAGCTTCGCACCGGAGAGACGATTCCTGGCCGGATCCAAGGCTTTGCCGTCTTCGGGGTGTTCGTCACCCTCGAAAACGGCATCGTGGGCCTCATCCACAATTCGCAACTGCCGTCCACCATGCGAAGGCCCGAGGGGAACGGCCTCGGTATCGGAGAACGCGTCATTGTCCGGATTCTTGAGGTCCAGCCCGAACGCAAACGCGTCTCGCTCGCACTGCAGGGCTAAAGATACGGCCCGCTTCTGTATTGGCGTGTCCACCTCAAACGGATCGTCAGCCCGCCTCCGGGCCGTGGCCGAGAAGCCTTTCACGTGACCTGTGCCGGCGACATGCCCAGATCTCCGCGTTCGCGTTCGGCGTTCGCGGGGGCCAGCTGTTCTGGTGGGATCCGCAATATCAGCGGAAGATGCGCTGCCAAAGACGCTTGAACCATCCGGGTCTCGCCGAGGAACGGTAGTCTTCCACGGCATGCTGGTCGGCCTCCAGTGCCCGCTCAGTCTCGCTGGGAGTGAGTTTCCGGTCCCAATCGACTTCTCCGCGGGTGATGAAGTAGTGGGAGTTGCAGGGCAGGGCGATGGCTCCCACGGAGGGTGCGAGGGAGATCTGCCCGTCGTAGGTGATCCGCCACCTTGCGGGGGAGAGCTTGGTGACGACCTCGTTCCCGCACCCGCAGGCGCAGGAATGCCCCGCGGTGGAGTACTTCGCCGAAATATAGAGAATTCCCGGTTCCATGGGAGTTGGGAACGAGTCGACGAAGGCGGCGCTGTAGTGCCGCGGGCCGGTCATGCGGGGCCGCCGTTTCGGATTTCGTTGAGGTAGAGCTTGTACATGACCTCCGGGGCCGGCGAGTACGAGGCATAGTAGCCCAGGTACCGTTTCCAGGTGATCACGGCCATGAGCGCGTTCAGGGCATTAAGGTCCGCGACCTGGATGTTGCTGCTGTAGTCATCCTCACCTGGAGGCGCGGCAGGCTCGGTTGGGGGGATCATCCCGTTGCCGGGCATGTAGGCCGTGGTTTTCAGCAGCCCGGTCAGACCGGCTTCTTCCTGGCTGAGCCCAAGCCCTACGTCGATGAACGGCACGCCCCGCTCCTGGAGCCAAGCCATGATCTGCGGGCGTTCCTGGGCGTCGGCGGCGGCGAGGAACACGAAGGTCGCATCTTCGATGAGGTGAAGGTTGTCGGCCCGCAGGCTGTGTGGGTGGGCTGTGATCCCGGTGTGCATGCGGGAGTATTCGGCGGCGAAGTACTGGGCCTTGTTCGGCCCAGCCTGCAGTGTTTCCAACGCGGCTGCTCCCGGGGCGCGGAATGCGTTGTGGTTTTCGAACTCGTCGCCGTCGACCAGGATGATGCGGTCAACCCAGGTCTTCGCTACTTGGTCGAGGATGTAGCTGCCGGTCCCGCCGACCCCGACAATGGCGATGGTGTGTCCCCGGAAGACGCTGTTCAGTGCCGTCAACCCGGCCCGGGTGGTGTTGGTGTCCCGGTACACGAACGGAAGACCGTCTTCAACGGCCTGGAACGCTGCCCCCGGGGTTGCGTTCACGGTCGGGTCCAGCTGCTGCGCGGCGCTGCTGAGGATGCGGGCGTAGCTGCGGACCTTCTCGTAAAGCCCGGGGTGGTGTCCGCTTGGTGGCTTGAAGGAGAGCATCCAGGGCACCGTCCCGATCCCGACTATGTCGCGGGGAGGGATGGATGCGCCGAGCGGTGTTCCGTGTTCGTCGCGTGGTTCTTCCCCGGCGAACAAGATGGTGTGGTCCCCGATGACGTCGATGATCGATCCGGCGCTGTCGTTGACCGGAAGGACCAGCCGCCCGTCCGTACGCACCTCGCCGTCCGGGGCGATGTAGGGGACACGGCGCACACTCAGGTGCCCGTGGCCGAGGGTCAGGTCATACCCCTCAGCGAGGAGTCGGTCTACGGGGCTTTCAGGAGCGGACTGCGGGTTCGGCATCGAAAACCATTCCTTCCTTGACGTTCACGCTCTCGCCCTGGCGGAGCGAATGGTCCGGGCCGTGGCCGCGGCTGTACTCGACGCTCGTTGCCGCCGGATCGTAGTTTTGGCCCGGGAACGCAAGTCCCAGAACCTGCTCGAAGGTGATCTTCTTCTCGTTCCAGACGAAGGGGCGCGTGTTGATGACGATCGTGGCCGTGAATTCGTGGCCCTTCGCGGGTGCTGCTGTTGTTGTCTGATCAGTCATGACTGGTCATCCTTTTCCGTTTTATGGGCTCGCCTGTCTTGGTTGACGGGTCTCGCTCGGACTTCCGTGTTTCAGAAGTAAAACACTGCTTCAACTATAAGATGGTTCGCGTCGAACTTCAAACGGCGCTTCGAAAGTGCAACACTGTAGGTGAACCTCGAAAGGAGGATGCATATGACAAAGGCGAAGATTGATGTCCGCGGGCTGCATGCCGCCTTGGATGCAGAACGGCAGGCGCGTGGCTTGTCCTGGCGGTCGCTTGCCAAGGAGATCGGCGTCAGCCCCTCGTTGTTGTCCCGGATCGGCAATGACCTGCGCCCGGATGCGGATGGTTTCGCCACGCTCGTGCGCTGGTTGAACATGCCGGCTGAGAAGTTCATGGTCGATACCGACACTGACCGTTCCGCTCAGCGGGAACCGGACCTGATGACGGAGTTGGCGCCCCTGCTGCGGGCGCGGCAGGACCTCGACGCTCCCACCATCGCCTACATCGAAGAAGTCGTCCGGGCCGCGGTGCGGCATGCCCAGGCCCCGCGCGAGGGGACTGCGTGAGCGCCAAGTACGGTTTCAACAAAGCCGCGTGCAAGCGCCTTGCCGCTGAACTGCGCACGGAAATCGGTTTGGACCCCCTGGAGCCCCTCGACCCGTGGCAGCTTGCCGACCTGTACGGGATCCGGGTGATGTCCCTGAGTGCGCTGCCGATCGATGACAAGGTCCGGGAGTACTTCACTGTCGACCGTCAGGACGTGTTCTCCGGTGCGCTGGTTCCCCTCGGCAGCGGGGCTGTCATCATTGAAAATGACTCACACCCCGAGGCGCGCCGCCGCTCGACCATGAGCCACGAACTCGCCCATGTCGTCGGTGAACATACCTTCGGCACGAGCCTGGTCAACGAACGGGGGTGCCGGGTCGCGGACCCGACCCAGGAAGGCGAAGCGGCAGAAATCGCCGGAGAACTCCTCGTTCCTTTCGAAGCTGCCAAGCTCCTTGCCCGCAAAGGCCAGACCAACGAGGAAGTCGCCCTCCGGTTCGGGGTCAGCGTGGACATGGCACGGTGGCGGATGGATTCAACCGGGGCCCGCATCATCGCCAAGCGACGCACCGGGGCATACCGGGGTAAAGCCCGCAGTTGACCGGCCACCACATTGGGGGCACCCGGGCAAAAGCGCCGGGGAGGAAACCCAGTCGCACGGCCAGACAGGCGCCGTCCCCAGGTCTGACGCGCGGGCAGCCTCGACAAGATGGACGTCACGACGGTGCCCGCCTCTTCAACCGAACAAGCAGACACACCAGCGGCACACCCGCGTCGGATCCTGTATATGATCACTACGAGTGAGCCCTTGGCCCATGCAACGCCAAGGCACAGTAGCGCCGACCGCGGGGAGCGGGGGTGTAGTCCCGATAGTCGCATGACTGAAGGTTATTTTTGGGGGCAGTTGAAATGATGTTCGGGGAAGGGTTGTTCGCCAACGGCCGGCCTGAGTACGAAAAGGAACTCGGAGCGGGCATCACTGAGGCAAAAGTGCTGATCACGGTCAAGGCCGCTCCACAGCCCTCGGCTAACCACGGTGACACTGTTTGCGTGGCGGGTCTCAGACTTGCGGAAGGTGGCCCGGAATGGATTCGTCTTTACCCGATCCCCTTCCGCTATCTCGAGGCCGACGCGAAATTCAAGAAGTACGACATCGTGAAACTAAAGATCACACCAGCGTCCAAAGATCGACGACCCGAGAGCTACACCCCGATCCTTGACTCTTTGACCATCGACTCCCACCTTGAGCCGTGGAAGCCACGGCACCCACACGTTGATCCGCTCATCGGTGCGTTTAACACCTGCGAACTCAACGCCCGCGCCTTGAACGGATCGGCCGGCCCATCCCTGGCGGCAGTAGTGCCCGCGGATATCGACAAGCTGGAATTACGACTTTTCGACGGGTGGACCTCGGAACAACAAGCCAAGATGGAAGCGCATCTGCACCAAGACACACTCTTTGGACCCAAGACGGACAAATCGATCCTGTCCCCGCCGCGATTTGAAGGTCATTTTCGCTACCGCTGCACTGGCAGGATTTGCAAAGGACACCGGCAAGGTCTGCTGGATTGGGAGTTCACTGAACTTCAGCGGCGGCACGCGGGGGACACCGATGAAGCCGCCAAAGCGGCAATCCAAAAGAGATTCCTTGATCAACTGTGCGCTACGGCCCGCGGTCCCGTGTTTTTCCTGGGCAACCAGCTGAAAAGACCCCAGGCGTTCGGTGTCTTGGGTGTTTACGCAGCAGGGGCCCGTTAGCTGCCGACCAGAGCAGCCAGGCGTTCTTTAACACGGGCGAGAACGTATTTGCGGTGGCAGCACAGCTCGCTGGCCTCAAAGCACAGCACGGCCACACGCTGCCCCGCGGCAAGGTCTGTGAGCTCAATAATCTTTTCGGCAGCTACTTCACTGTCAAGCAGAGACTCGAAACGCTCGCCCGCAACCTTTGCGGCTGCAGTGCCCGGAGCCCAAAAACCTTCACGGTTGTCCTTGGGATTCCCTAACGCCGGCATGTGGCTGTAGCCGACACCGGCCTCGGCCAGAGCTTCGGTCAGGGCCCTCTTTGAGAAGCCTTTTTTCCTTGAGATCGGGTTCAACCGAACGTCAACGACCGTCCCGATTTTCCAGGCAGTCAGTTCCTCAAGGAACGACGCAATGTCCTTCCCTTCGTAACCAACACCGATGACGCCGCTCGTTTCAGTCCACATGGTTTCATTCTTGCACGGGCGCAAAATCGGCCGACGTCGCACCGCTTTGCCGCAGCCTCTACCCGTGCGGTCAATCCCATGTCTGGCCGCACCAGCAGCGGCCCTCCTGGTGCTCCTGGATGACAAGGACACGTTCCTCTCCGAGCAGGATGATGTCTTCGTAGCTGAGCATGCCCCCAGTGCAGCATCAGCGGGCCGGCTGCCGGTAGGGGCGTCTTGGTCTATGCGGAAACCGCAAGTAACGGCATCCGATTGCTCTGCCCGTGAGCCTGCTGTGACCACCATCGAAATCCGAGCGGCGGCGAACCAAGAACGAGCCTCCAGTTCCGGGAACCTACGCGGATGCACCACCAACTCTTTCCTTCACCCTCGAGGGCGAGTTTGGCCGGCGTGTGCTGTCGGAACTCGACAGTTAGTGAACATGTGGTGATCGCAGTGGGATGGGGCTGTTTGTGCTGATTTAGCAGGGATCCCTTCTTCTCGATTATGAGGGAAAAACATACCCCTCACATAGACCCCCGGGGGTATGCCCTTAACCATGTATATGAGAAGGGGTAAGCCGCTAAGCCATCTCACGGCGGTCTCTAGCGAAAAGTTTGGGGATGGGTGTCGCAGCCCGGCCGCGCCGCATGCCTACGCAAAACGGCTGTTGGCGCAGCGTTGGCGGGAACATGCCGCCCGCACTCCATCACCTTAGGGTCCGGTCATCGCATAGCTCGTCCGGCGGGTTGCTGTCTCTCGGTGCGTGTGCGTCCGTATTTGGTGATGCCGCGGGGTTTGTACACCGACAGCACGGCGGCCACTGCCAGGACGAGGACCGCGGCGCCGGCGTCTGCGATGAGCTGGGTGCGCATTCCGGTCATGTTGGTGGGGGACAGGTCCGAGGTGGATGCTATTCCTGCCATGTGGCTTACGGGCTGCAGGTGGAGGAGCAGCAGGGCCGTGGCCAGGGCGGTGATGATGAGCTTGATCAGGACCCAGTAGTGGCGGAACAGTCCCCACACGGTACCCAGGGCCTGGACGATGCCGGAGATCAGGGATGCCAGGCTCAGCGGGAAGATGAGGGACCAGCCGATGAGGTCCATGGCCATATATGCGCCCCGAACCATCACCGGTTCTGTGCTGGTCAGCCCGGCGATGGCCAGGACGAGGAAGGACACGACCGCACCAAGCCAGCCAACTGAACTCACCACATGGATGGTGAGGGCAAGTTTCCGCAGGCCCGGGGGCATCAGCTTCATGGTGTGTGGCTTCCCATTCCTCCGCCGGTGAGATGGAGGACGGCGAACGCCACGACCAGGATAACCGCCGTGATTAGGAAGGCCTTGACCCAACGGGGCGTGCGCGGTTCAGGGCTGCCGCCCGGTCGGTAGCCGGGTCGATCCTTCTCATTCGGCCGTTCAGTGGATTCAGTCATCATTGTCCTTCTCTCCGTCATGCAGGACTTTGCAATACAGTATGTATTGCTGCTGTCAAAGTGTCCACCTTAACGTCGGGTTGTATGATTTCTCCATGCCGAAGCTCTGGAACGAGACGATCGAGACGCACCGCAGCGCGGTGCGGACCGCCATCTTGGACACCACGGCTGCTTTGGTGGGGGAGCAGGGGCTGGCTTCGGTAACGATGTCGCAGATCGCGCAGTCAGCCGGGATCGGGCGGGCTACTCTGTACAAGTATTTTCCCGATGTTGACGCCATTCTCGACGCCTGGCACGAGCGCCAGGTCCAGGCACACCTGAAACAACTGGCCCAGGTCCGGCACAGCGCCGACGGCCCTGAGCGGCAGCTCGAAGCCGTTCTCCAGACCTACGCCATGATTTCCTACTCGCGCCATGGCGGGGCAGAGGCGGCGCGGCTGCACCAGGGCCAACATGTGAGCCACGCTCAGCAGCACCTCAACGACTTCCTCGCTGACCTGCTGCGCGAGGGCGCAGAGGTGGGGGTCTTCCGTGACGATGTCGCTCCCGACGAGCTCGCCGGGTACTGCCTGCACGCCTTGGAGGCGGCAGCCGGGCTGACGTCCCGCGAAGCCGCCCACCGGCTTGTTAGAGTCACGATGAGCGGACTGCGGCCACCGGCGGGAACACCGCATCTCCGGCCGGAGGAGATCGGCTAGCAGATAGATCAGCCAGCCGGCAGCGGGCGGCGGCCCGGTGTCTCACCCCACCGCAGCCAGGAGTGCGGCGCAGGCGTCTTCGCAGCGGCGGCAGACCTCGGCGCAGATCCTGCAGTGTTCGTGCATGCCGGCGTGCTGCTCGCACTCTTCGGCGCAGGCGGCCCGGCAGGCTTCAAGCAACGCACTCGTAATGGCTGTATTGGTGGCGGTTTGGCGGGTCAGGATGTTGCCGGTAGCGGCGCAAATGTCGGAGCAGTCCAGCTCCATGCGGATACAGGCCGCAAGGTCGGCGACCATCTTTTCGCCCAGGCAGGCGTCAGCGCACGCCGTGCAGGCCTGCGCACATTCAAAGCAGGCTCCGATGCACTAGGCCAGCTTGTCCTGATCAAGAGTGCCGACCCCCTTAGGGTGGGCACCGAGCATCGCACTGATGTGATGAGTCATGATGCAGCTCCTGTCACTGCGGCCGGGCCATTGCCGGCCGTCACGCCCCACCCTAGACCCGCCGCGGTCACGCCGTCAGCCTCTCTCGCTGGCACCACCAGGCGACAGGCGTACTAGCGAAGGATCAACTTGGCCAGCACGACGAAGAGTCCAGGCAGGAAGAGCACCAGGCGAAGGAACGATCCGACTGCTTCGGCGGCCCTGACCTGCTCCGGCTCGGCCGGCACCGCGGTCTCGTACAGTGCTGCTGCGATCCGAAGCTGGTAGCTCAGGACCTCCTGGCGGAAGATGAACCACACGACGGCGAGGACCATCATGACAAAGCCGAGTTCAACGGTGATGCCGGACCCCGCGGAGGGCGAGGTGCCGATTCCGTAGACCACGGCGACATCAAGACCGGCCGCGGCCACGGCCACACAGCCTGCAAGTCCCCAGCGGTGGCGCACACCTTTAGCGGCAGCCTGGTTCTGCCGGATCGCTTCGGAGGGCTGCCGACCCGCCGCGGTCCGGCTGCCGCCTCTGGCCAGGCCAACCCCGAGTGCGATAGCGACAGCAACGATGGCTACACCTATCAGGAGCAGGAACGGGTCATGCATGGTCGGGTCCTCCTATCCCGGAAGCCCTGGATGCATGGGCAATGGACGCGCTGGGGAGCGCAGCCCCGGATTTTCGCCGTGAGTGCCATTCCTGGGAGACGCGGTTCGGGAGTATGAGGATGGCCACGGAAACGTTCCACGGCGGAGATTCAGGCATGGGGCGAAGCAGACCTGCGGGGCGTCGGTGTGCCAGATGGTCAGATGGGTGTGAGGAAGGTTCCGGAGAGGTTCTGAAGCCGGTAGATCCATTGCACCCAGACGCCGGTGTCCATGAGGACTCCAAGGATGATGAGCATGGAGGCACCGGCGATGTTGACTGTGCGGATGTGCCGGCGGACGAAGTCCAGTGCGGACCCGACCCAGCCTAGGCCCAGGGCCGCGAGGGTGAATGGGATGCCCAGCCCCAGGCAGTAGGCGAAGGCCAGAAGCGCCCCTCGTTCGGCGCTGCCGGTGGTGACGCTGAGGGACAGGACAGCGCTCAGGGTCGGGCCCATGCACGGTGTCCAGCCGAGGCCGAAAACGATGCCCAGCAGCGGAGCTCCGGCCAGGCCCGTCCGGCGGCCGAGGGTGATTTTCCGGGTCTGCTGCAGCCAGGGGATCATGCCGAGCAACGCCAGGCCCATGAGGATTACCACGACGCCGAGGCCGCGCATCAGGGTGTCCTGCCAGCGCAGCAGCCAGGAGCCGATGGCCCCGAACGCCGCCCCGTAGAGGGTGAACACTGCAGCGAATCCCAGCACGAAGAGTCCGACACCGGGCGAGCACGCGGCTGCGGTTCAGGGGCTGCGTCGGATCGGTCAGCCCGGAAACGAATCCGAGGTAGCCCGGTACCAGCGGCAGGATGCAGGGGGAGAGGAACGACACCAGACCCGCTGTCATGGCCAGGGGGATGGCGATGAGCAACGCGCCGGAGGTCACCGTGGAGGCGAAGTATTCTCCGATGTTCACTGGTTCAGGACTCCGGGGAGGGCCGGAAGGTCGTGCCGCCGTCGGTGGAGACGACGATCCCTTCCTGGGTGGCCGCCCAGATCTGTGATTGGCCGTTGGCGCTCTTGACTGCCGCTATCGCCAGGACTTCCTTATCGATCCGGCCCTTCTTCGTCCAGGTCACGCCGGCGTCGGCCGAGTAGTGGACGGTTCCGTCGGGTTCGGCTCCCGCCACTTCCGCCGCGGTAGCGAAGGCGGCGAACTGGATGACCGGCCCTGACTCCACCGCCGCCCACGTGGTGCCGCCGTTGGTGGAGCGCTGGATTCCTTCCTGGGTGGTGGCCAGAACGGTGTCACTGCCAGGGTGCCCTGCCAGGACTGCCGGGGCGAACCCTGCTGACACGGTTTTCCAGGTCTTGCCGTCAGGGCTGGTGCGCAGCGTTCCGTCGAATGCCACGATCCCGGACTTGGTGGTGGTCATGGCGTGGAAGTCTGATTCGCCTTGCCGGGAAAGCTGTTCCCAGGTCTTTCCCCCGTCGACGGTCTTGAGGAGACCGAGGGGGTTGGGCAGGTTGGATCCGGCTCCCGGGTGGCCCGAGGCATAGAAGATGCCGGAATCCTTGCCGGCGGTGAAGCCCATCAGGTCGTTGGTGCCGCCGATCTTGCTGGCGGGCTGTTTGCTCACATCGAACAATCCGTCGTGCGTGGCCAGCAGGACCTGGCTGGTGTCACCGCTGACGGTCAGCCCATGGACGTGGCTGCTGGGAAGGCCGCTGCCGGCCTGCCCGGTTGATGATGCGCCGGCTGCCTGCCCAGTGGAGGGCGTGCAGGCGGCAAGGGCCAGGACGAGCGCGGCGGCTCCGGCCAGCACGGCTGAGGACCGTGACATGGTTTTGGATGAGATAGGCATGAAAACTCCGAGTGTTGGGGGACGAAAAGGGAGAGTGCAGGGCCGGGCACCGGCCTTGCCGCACGTGGGCGGCGGGCCGGCACCCGAAGGTGATGGTTACAGGGTGGCCAGCAGCTTTTGCATTTCCTGGATTTCTGCTTCCTGCGCGGCGACAATGTCCTTGCTGAGCTGGACCGCGTCGGCGTTCTTGCCGGCCGTGTTTTCGGTCTTGGCCATCATGATCGCACCTTCATGGTGGGCGGTCATCTGCTTCAGGAAGAGCCGGGCCGCATCGCTACCCTGGGCGGCGTCGAGCTTCTGCATGTCCGCGTCGCTCATCATGCCGGTCATGCTGTGGCTGGAGGGCATCGTGGCGGTCTCGTTCCAGCTCTTGAGCCAGCCGGTCATTGTCTCGATTTCGGGGCCTTGGGCTGCCTTGATCTTGGTGGCCAGCGCGGTGACGGACGCCGGGATGTCTTTCTTCTTGAGCATCGTGTCGCTCATTTCCACGGCCTGGGTGTGGTGCGGGATCATCGTCTGCGCGAACGTGACGTCCGCGGTGTTGTGGTCCGCGGCGGCTGCCGTTGCGCTGCCGGGGATGCTGCTGGCTGTCGCGCTGGAGCTGCCGTGGTCCATGCCGGGCGTGGAGGTGCCGGAGGGTCCGGCTCCGGATCCGGAGGCGCAGCCGGCCAAGGCGATGGCCGCGGCGATGCCGGTGACGGAAAGGGTCAGAAACTTCTTAGTCATGAGATCAGGTCCTTCATACATCAGCTGGCGCGCAAGGGCGCCTGAGGAATACGTGCATCAGTGATGCACCCGACGGTCCGCTTGGGACTGTCAGGGTAAAGGGGGCATGCGCCGGGAGGGTGGCGGCGCGGGGCCTCTTTTACGTCCTGCTGATGGACAGCTCACAAGGCGAAGGGCTGCCGGGAAGATAGGACCACTGGCCGGTGACGGCACCTGCTGCGGTGTTGTTGCTGTTGCCCAGCACGTTGGTGCCTGGCGGCGGCGCGGCCATGGACGCGGTTTTCGCCGAGGGAGTGCAGGCAGTCGTCATGGCCTGCATGCTGGTGCAGTCACCCGACTCTGAACACTGCTCAACGGCGACCCCGGCCATGTTCTGCCCTGCAGAGGCATGGTCAGGGACCGTGCCGGATTCCGCCGGGTGTCCGGTGTGGTCAGGGGATGCTTCCGTGGTGTGCGCGTCGGCGGCTGGCGTGGCTGAGGCCGGGGAGTGCATGGCGTGGGTGCCGGTGAGGACGTGCATGCCGAAGATTCCAGCGATGATGGCCAGCACCGCGGCGACCAGACCCGCACGGCGAAGGAACCCCGGCGCCTGGCGGTGAGCTGTTGCGGTCATGACGTTCCTCCTTTCGATGCGGCTCTGGTGTCGCTTCTAGGCTACCGGCCACGGGGCGATGCGGTGCTCCCCTGGCCGGTAGCGCCTCTTGGGTCAACGAACCTCGGATGGGTTCAGTTTCACCCGTCGCAGCAGCTGCGCATTGAGCGCGACCACGATGGTGGAGACAGACATCAGGACCGCGCCGGCGGCGCGGGAGAGCACGACGCCTGCGAAGGCGAGCACCCCGGCGGCCAGGGGCACGGACAGGACGTTGTAGCCGGTGGCCCAGATGAGGTTCTGCCACATCTTCCGGTAGCTGGCCCGCGACAGGTCCACCATGGACAGCACCGCCCGAGGATCATTTCCCGCCAGGACCACTCCGGCTGATTCCATGGCCCGTCGGTCCCGGCGCCGATCGCGATGCCGACCTCTGCTCTGGCCAGCGCCGGGGAGTCATTGACCCCGTCGCCCACCATGGCGACCTTCATCCCCCGCCTCTACCGCAGCACTGCCGCTTTCGCCGCCCGGAGATGGGTGGCCCTGCTCTTTCTCTGCTGCCTCACAGTGAAGGGGCCCCAAGTCGCCCCATCACCAGTGCCCGCACGGAAGGGTCTGGCCTCTTATTAGGTTTCTTCCAGCGCGCCGCTGACGAGGGCTGAGGGTGTTCCTCGGCACGGCCGAGCATGCGAATCCGAGCCAGCACCGATGAAACACCTCCATCCTCCCTGTCCTGCTTTAGGGAACACATGCTTCCGTCCCGTTATGCAAATGTGACAAAGTGCCGGGTTTTCGAGTACGGTCGAACGCGTGCCGGTTTCTCCGAATGCGGCACTCCTGAGCAGATTGCCTAGCTCTGCCGCTGCCCGGGATCCGTTCGCAAAATTCGTCCGGCAGAGACGGGGAACCCAAGAGTGGCCTGCTTCGGGCAGGCCTTGGGGTGAAGCCGCGCTTCCGGCCTTGCGCTGGAACTGCGGCCGGGTGTCTCCCATCCGAATCCGACAGCTAACCTCGCAGGCAGTGGGAGAGGCCCTTTCATGTCCATTCGCCGTACTCACGGCCGCCACCGCGCGGTTCCCGTCCAGACCAGCGCCCTTGCGGTCCTGTCCAAATCCGTCGCTGACAACGCCGGCGGTGTGGGCCGACAGGCGGCCGTCATTGCCGCAGCTTCCGGACTCGTCCTGACCAGCGGCGTTGCTGCGCAGGCAGCTGAGGCCCCGGCCCAGCGCGACGCGGAGCCGACCTCGTACCTGGAGGTCACCAGCCAGGTACAGGCTCCGCTCAGCGCAGATGCCACGGTCCAGATTTCCTTCGAACGTCCTGCCGTGGAGACCACGCCCGCCCCTGTTGTAGAAGCACCCAAACCCGTCGCCGTTGCGAAGGCTGCTGCGCCGGCCAAGGCTCAGATCACCGTCACGCCCGCTGCGGCCGCGCCGGTGGCCGCCCCGGCAGCAGGCGGAGTCAACGCGACGATGGTTTCCGCCGCCTACGCCCAGATCGGCATGATCCAGGACTGCACACGACTGGTGGAAAACGCCCTTAACGCTGCCGGGATCCCCGTCGGAGACCTCGGCCCCATGCAGTTCATGAATTACGGGACCGTCGTGAGTGACCCGCAGCCCGGTGACATGGTCATGCAGCCCGGACACGTCGGCATCTATGTCGGCGACGGCCAGGTCCTCAGCTCCGGTTTGAACGGCAAGAACGAAACGGCTGTCCACCCGCTGACCTGGATGACTTCCAAAGGCTCAGTAACTTTCGTCCGGGCCGGGGCCTAACACCCAACTGAAGGCTGGCGTTTCGTTGCCTTGGGGGCAGCGAAACGCCGACCTTCAGTGTGCCACCCGGTCGATGAGCAGCCCCCACTCCTGCCCGCCCGGCCGGTCGGATCGTTGCATGTTCGATCCAGCGGATGCTGTAACGTCAGGGAAGGTAAAACAGCTGCCACCCCTTACTCAGGCACCACGGCAGTCCTGCGTCCGGCAGTCCCACTTTTCAAAGGAATTTCATGGATACGAACACGCCAGCTCAGGCGTCCAACGCTGGGCCCCTGCCAGGCGGGGACCAGGGCAAAACGGCCGGCATGCCCTTGGGCGCCCGGCGACTGGTGCTCATTGGCGGGCTGTGTATCCCGGTCGGGCTTGTCGCAGGGCCATACCTGTTCGGTATCCAGCTGATCGCTGTCGCCGGTGTCGTGGCGGTCAGTGTTGCCTTGTCTTACGGGATCGGGCCTGCATGGTTCACGCGGTGGCCACGGCTGACAGCCGCGGCCGGCGAGGCCTGGATGGCGGCCACGATCGGCTACTGGCTGACCGTCATGGCCGCTGCTGACGCCTCGGCCCCGGCCCCGGAAATGTCCTCAGTACTGTTCTACACCGGCGTTGCTGCCGTTGTGGTGATGGCGGCAGCAGTTCTGGCCGGTACCGTCGGACGCTTCAGGTCCCGCAGACTTCCCGCCGGAGCAGCCGCTTAACGTCCCGACCGCCTTAAACGACCGGTCCGCAGGGCCCCGGGAGGTGTGCTCATCCCCGGGGCCCTGCGGCCGCAGAAAGCCCGGTGCTCTGGTTCAGGCGCCGCTGTCGCCTGTCCGCTCCCGGCGGCGGGACAGATAAATAAGGCCGCCGATGACCGCCAGGACGATGGCGGCGATGCCGACCGTGAGGAGGGCGTTGCTGTCATCGGGCGGCGGTACGCGGTCCGGCACGGTGTTCGCCGGGGCGCTGGCCGTCGCTGTCGCTGTCGCTGTTGCTGTTGCTGTTGCTGTTGCCGTTGCCGTTGCCGTTGCTGATGCCGGCCCGGTTGCCGCGCCCACAGCCGGGTCCTCGACGGTGAAGGCGAAGGTTCCCTCGATCGGGTGGCCGTCGGAGGAAACGGTGCGCCACAGGACCTTGTAGGGTCCGTTGCTTCCCGGTGTGACGTTGGTTGATATGGTCGGTCCCGCGACCGTGACCTCACCGTTGCTGAGCGTTTTTCCGGTTGAGTCTGTCACCGTGATGATACTCAGGTTCAGGCTTTTCGAATCCGTGGGTGGTTCCGAGAGCGTCAGAGTCACAATCTCCGGGGCCGCGGCCACGGTGGTGTCGCGTTCAGGGGATGTTGACTGGAGGGCATCGTGGGCCTGCGCCGGCCCGGCCCCCAGCGCGGTGAACAGCAGGGCACCGGCGAGGGCAAGCACTGCCTTGGAGCGTCCACGATTCAGATCATTCATGAAATTGGTTCTGCAATTCTGGTTGTATCCGGACACTTGACGCCGTACTTTTGCGGCGCGGTGGCCCCCTTAGCAGGCGGGGGCTTGGAGGTTGCAGAACCTGTGCGGGGGTCCCCGGACACCGACCTGCCCGGGAACCGCAGCCCTGGCCGGGACCGTCCGTGGCTGTGCGGGCAGGACCCGGAAACGCGGCGGAATGGTCCCGGTTTCAGAGATCCCGTGCAGCGGCTTCAACCAGGCCGCCAGCGCCCAGAGGGCAGCCTCGCCCCGGGCCAGAAAGATCGCCGTCAGCAGTGTCGCCGCCAGGTGCAGGAGCGTCATTGTTGAACCGGCATCGGCCGCCAGATGCTCGTAGGGCGACGGGGTCTGGGCCGACACCGAACTGGCCGCCGTGGTGGCGAACCCATGGTGGGGCTGGCCGGTAGGACCGGACGTCCCGGCGTCTGCGAGCCGTGAGAAGGCCAGGTGCAGGGCGAGCTGGGAGGCGCCGAGGTAGCCGACCAGGCGCGGGGCGCTCATTTTCCGCCCCGCGAGAAGAACCGTGGAGAGGCCAACAACCGCGGCCACCGCCGTCAGGATCGGCAGTGCCGGGAGCTGCCCGCCGGCGGCGACGTGAGCGCCGCCGGCCAGGGTTAGCACGGTCAGCGCCACGGCACCGGCCCGCGGCAACCGCAGAGGTGCACGGTGCAGGATCATCATGGCTGCCTCCTTCCAGCCCAAATTACCGTTCTACATCATGTAGAACGGTAGCGGTTCTGAACCTTGCTGTGTGAGCTATTTGACGGCGTCGGCCAGTTTCTGCCGGAATTCGGCTTCGGTGTTGAGGGTGAGCTTTTCGCCGTTCAGGAAAAAGGTTGGAGTACCGGAAACGCCAAGAGCTTTCCCGTCGGCAATATCTTTGCGGATCCGTTCCTTGGTCTCTTCAGCAGCCATGGCCGCGTCGTATTTTTCCATGTCCAGTCCAAGCTCTTCGGCGAAGGTCCTGAACAGGGCGTTCTGGAAGTCCTGCTTCTCGCCCCACTGCGGCTGGGTTTCAAACATCTTGGCGTACATCTGTTCGTACTTTCCCTGCTGCGCTGCTGCTTCGACGGCGAGGGCGGCCTGGCCGGAGTTCTTGTGCGATGGCAGGGGGAAGTACCGGTTCACGAAGGTGACCTGGTCACCGAATTCCTTCTTCAGTTCCTCCACCAGCGGCACGGCGGCGCGGCAGGCTTCACATTCGAAGTCCAGGAATTCCACCAGTTGCGCTTTCTCTGTCGCCGGTGAGGTAACGCGGTGGCTGTCCTCGCGCACGAGCTGGGCGTCCGGTGCGGCCTGGGGCTCCACAGGGGCGGGTTTGGCAGCCGTAAAAACGGCGAACCAGATGATGCCTGCGCCCACGATGATGGCCAGCAGGATCCAAATGACCCGGCGGGCTTTTTTGGCGGGGTCCATCGGGGAGTGCTCTGGTCGTGAAGGGGCGGTCTTGGTCGGTGGTGTCATCAGTGATGCATGCTTTCCTGGTCGCGGTGGGCGGCTGGTTCGATCTGGAAGGTGGAGTGTTCAATGCTGACGTCAAAGTGCTCGGCCACGCATCGTTGCAGGTCCGCCAGGATTTCTGTGGCGTGTCCGTCGGTCATGCAGCCGTCTTCGACGGTGACGTGGGCTGAGAGGACCGGTATTCCTGAGGCGACGAGGGATGCGTGCAGGTCATGGACGTCAATGACGTGGGGCAGCTCCAGGATGTGTTCGCGGACCTTGGCCATGTCCAGGCCCTGGGGTGCGTTTTCCATGAGCACATTGACGGTGTCGCGGAGCAGCTTGAGTGTGCGGGGAATGATCAGTACACCGATGAGCAGGGACACGACGGCGTCGGCCTGGACCCAGCCGGTGACGGCGATGATGATGGCCGCTGCGATGACGGCAACGGATCCCAGGGCGTCGTTGAGCACTTCCAGGAATGCGGCCTTCATGTTGAAGTTGTGGTTCCGGCCGGAGGCGAGGACCACCAGGCCGACGGCGTTGCCGGCCAGGCCGATGATGCCGAACCACAGCATCGTGGATCCGGCGATTTCGGGAGGCTCGAAGAGCCGTCGGATTCCTTCGACGATGACGAAGCCGCCGACGCCGAGCAGAAGGGCCGCCTGCCCTGCGGCGGCGATGATTTCGGCACGCTTGTAGCCCCAGGTGCGTTTGAGCGTGGCGGGCTTCAGGGCAAGGGAGGCGGCGATGAGGGCGATCAGCAGACCGGTCGAGTCGGTGAACATGTGGCCCGCGTCGGCCAGGAGCGCCAAGCTGCCGGTGAGGACCGATCCGATGATTTCCGCGATCATCACGGCGAAGGTGATGGAAAATACGATGAGCAGTTTGCCGCGCTGGCGGGTTCCGGCGGCGCCGTGGTCGTGATCATGTCCGCTCATGGGCGTACTTCCAGGGGGTGAAGGTCAGTGGGGGCAAGGGCCTGCTTGTCCTGGGCGCAGTCGGGTTCGGCGCAGCTGCAGATCGGATCGACGGTCAGGATGGTGCCCAGCAAGTCACCCAGGGCGTGCGCCAGCCTGGGGTCCGAGAGTTCGTAGCGGACCCGGCGGCCGGCAGGTTCGGCGGCGACCAGGCCGCAATCGCGCAGGCAGGCCAGATGGTTGGACAGGATCTGGCGGCTGACGCCGATCCCCTCGGCCAGATCGGACGGGAATGCGGGACCGTTTTTCAGTTCCAGCAGGATCGCCGCCCGGGTCGGGTCGGCCAGGGCTTTGCCGAACCGGGCCAGGACATCGATGGTGGAGAGTATGCGCATACCCGAAATGATACAGACGTTTGTGGATTCAGAATATTCTGAATCAAGATCGGCTGACGAACGACGTTCCCGGCAACCGGCAATCGGCGCTGTCCTATTTGCCGGGGTCATGGCCCCGGCCCGTTGTACTGCTGCGTTCATTGAGCCGGGCGAGCATGGCGTTGTAGGCGGTCAGGTCGGCGTCGTTGGTGCGTGCCGCGGCCCGGTCGGTGCGGCGCATCTCGCGGGCGTCGGAGCGTGACCACATGATGGCCACGCCGATGGCGATCAGCAGGGTGGGGATTTCGCCGATGCCCCAGGTGATGGCACCGGCCATCTGCTGGTCCTCCAGGGCAGGCAGTCCCCAGTCCCGTCCCAGCCCGGTGAACCAGTCCGGCTGCAGGAGGGTGGTCGAGCCCATGAGCGTCACGCCAAAGAAGGCGTGGAAGGCCATGGTCGCCAACAGCAGCAGGAGCCGCAGCGGGTAGGGGGCGCGGAGGGGCACCGGGTCTGTGCCGATCATCGAGAGGATGAACAGGTAACCGGTGATGAGGAAGTGGGCGGTCATCAGCTCGTGTCCGGCGTGTTCGCGCAGAGCAAATCCGAAGGCGTCCGAGTAGTAGAACAGCACTATGGAACCGGCAAAGTTGGCGGCAACGAACAAAGGATGCGTCAGGACCGCAGCGGCCCGGGAATGGACCAGGACCATCACCCACTCACGGGGTCCGCGGGAACCGTCCCGCCGGGGCCCAAGCGTGCGCAGCGCAAGCGTTACCGGGGCGCCCAGGACCAGGAAGATGGGCACGATCATGGTCAGGGCCATGTGGTCGAGCATGTGGGCGCTGAAAAGGACCCGGCCGTAGACCGAGGGGCCGCCGGAGGTGAAGAACACCAGTGCGGCCAGGCCAATGAACCACAGTACGGTCCGGATCCACGGCCAGCTGTCTCCGCGCCACCGTAGGCGCCGGGCACCCATGAGGTAGAAGACGGCGGCGGTTATGGCCAGGGCGATCCACAGCCAGTCCGGCCGCCACACCGTAAACCACCGTTCCGGCGTCAGTTCCGGCGGAAGGACATATCCGGTGAGGATTTCGGCCGGGGTGAGGGCGGCGCGGATTTCCTCCCCGCCCGGGGGAGGGGTGCGGCTCAACGCCGCGGCCAGGCCGCTGGCGGCGCCCATGATCAGCAGTTCGGCAACGATGAACCGCCACAGCACCGGGCCCGCACTCCCGCTCGGGGCTTTCTGCTCCAGCGCCGGGATCAGTCGTGCACGGTGCAGGTAGCCGATGATGCCCAGGACGATGACGGCTGCGGTCTTGGCCAGTACCAAGACCCCGTACGGGGAAGTCAGCCCTTCGGGCAGCGGCATCCGGATCGAGGCGTTGATGATGCCGGAGGCGGAGACCAGAATGAAAGCGAACAGGGCCAGGGACGAGAACCGGCGCAGGACAGCGGCTGTGTCCTTGCCCAGTGCTGTTCCGGCGACGGTGAGGGCGATCAGTCCGCCGAACCAGAGGCACACCCCGACCAGGTGCAGGCCCAGGGAGTTGGTGGCCTGCTCGTGGTCGTTGCCGCTGGAGGCGTGGCCGATCAGGATCAGGGGCAGCACCCCTGCCATGGCCAGCAGCGCAGTAGCCGCCAGGGGCGCCGGGGACCGGACACTGAAGAGCAGAGTCGATACCATTGCTGCGATCATGACCACCGCCAGCCACGCATTGCCGGTGGGCAGTTCGCTGATGTAGGCGGCGAGGCCGGCGGAGAACTCGGGGCTGCCCGAGACGGGCAGACCGGCGATGTCCGCGAAGCCCAGCACCAGCACGGCGACGGCTGACAAGGTCCAGAGGACGCTGGCGGCGGCGGCCAGCATCATGATCCGGGTAAAGGCCGGATGTTCGGCCGCCGCCCGGGATGCCCGAACGTCACCGCCGTGGTCCCGGGAACCCCGTCCCGGAGCCTTCAGCAGGGGCGGGACGATGAACGTGGCAAAGACAAGGGCCCCGATCGTTGCAGCCATCGCGAGATTATGTCCGGTCTGCGCGACACCGTATCCCCACCGGACCAGCGCCCCCGGATCCCGGGCCTCAGCCGGAAGAGTTCCCCGGCCAAAGGCTGTCGCAACCAAAAGCACCGCCAGGGCGATTGCACAAGCGACAACCAGCCATACCGGCCTGGGCGAAACAGCCGGCCTCTCCTGTGAAGTGGAGGCTTTGAGGGCCACAATAAGTCCTAACCTGGTCCTGACCCCGTCCCGAAAGGGCAGGAAATGGAGCGCGAAACTGAGGGCAGCGCGCGACACCAGATTATCTGTAGAGTTGTTCACACGTTAATCGCCCGCTCCCAGACGGGCGTACCCGCGCCTGCCAGCACTCCGTACGGTTTGCCAGGGAACTATGGGGAAACGCGAAGCGTTAGCACGTAAAGGTAGCCTAGATGGATGACGCAGATTCCACCCCGAGCCCCCGCCGGGCCGGAGTGTTTTGTCCGGCTTGTCGATGCAGACAAAGTGGAGGCTGTCAGATCCAAGATGCCCGGGGACTCGGACGTGGCGGACCTGGCCGTGATCTTCGGGTTGCTCTCGGACCCTGGCCGGGTCAGGATCCTCATCGCTCTCCTCGAAGGAGAAATGTGCGTGTGCGACCTGGCAGCAACGACCGGTTTGAGCGAGTCCGGGGTCTCCCATGCCCTGCGCCTGCTGCGCGGGCCGCGGGTCGTGTCGGTGCGCCGTTCGGGAAGGATGGCCTACTACTCACTGGCCGACTCCCACGTCCGGATGCTTCTCGATCTCGGCCTGACACACGTCGGCCACACCGGTCAGGACCGGCTGCGGATGGTCGGAAGTGCTCACGCACCCTGACAGGTGCAGTCCGGTCCCGGCAGGGCGATACCCGGTGCAGCGATGTCTGTGCCTGACATGACCGGTCCGGTCTGGCTTCCGTCGCTGCCCCCGTCGCTGGCTGAATACCTGGCGCCTAACCTGCAGCCTGTTCCGCTAATCCCTGCCCTGATGCTCCTGGCCGCAGTGCTCTACCTGGCGGGGGCGATCAGACTGTGGCGGCAGGGCCGGCGCTGGTCCGTGGTGCGGACCTGTTCCTTCCTGCTGGGCTGCCTGGCCCTCATCGTGGTCATGGGCGCCGGCATTGAAGGGTACGGGCTGCGGATGTTCTCCATCTTCATGTTCCAGCAGCTGACCCTGATGATGGCCGTTCCGCCACTGCTGGTCATCGGATCCCCCGGGACACTGCTGCTGCGGGCAACACCGCACGGCAGGATGGGCCGCCCCGTCCTCCGGACAGCACTCTGGGGGCTGCGTTCACGATGGGGACGCCTGGCAATTCACCCCGCCTTCATGATCCCGCTGTTCCTGCTCAGCTTTTACGGGGTGTACTTCTCCGGGCTGGCGGACCTGCTGCTGCCGACCTGGTACGGCCACGTCGGCCTGGAACTGCTGTTTTTGATCTCCGGGATCCTGTTCACGGTGCCGCTGATTTCCGCTGATCCGCTGCCGAGCCGCCAGACCCACTTCGGACGGATGATCGACATCTTCGCGGAGATGCCGCTGCACGCCTTCTTCGGGGTGGTACTCATGATGGCCACCGCACCCATGGTGAAATTCTTCGCCACACCGCCTCCAGGCTGGAACATCAACCCGATAACGGACCAGGGCATAGCCGGCGGACTGGCCTGGTCCTACGGCGAACTGCCGGGAGTGCTCCTGCTGATGTTCATCCTGGTCCGATGGCAACGCGAAGAAACCAAATCCAATGCCAGTATCGACCGGGCCGAACTGACCGCAGGGACCCCCGAACTCGACGCCTACAACGACTACCTGCAGGAGTTGGCGGACAGGCCCGAACCGCGGCGCTGGCCCGAGTAGTCCGGGAACGATTTGACCCTCGTGAGAGTTGTACGGGTTGTAGAAAACACCATCTCCGTTGTTATCGAATTGTGACATATGTGGTGGTCGTGTAATGTTGATTCAGGCTTTTCTGTATTAAGCCTTGGCTCCGGACGCTCAGCCCCGCCGGCGGCGCCATACTACGAACTCACACGGCGGGGGCGGAGGACCCATTAACGGCAGCGTGCTGCCTTGGGGTTAAGACACACAGCGGTACGGGTCCACGCGGGCCGGCGCCGGAACTGTGTCCGGGCTTTTTTCCTTGGTCCGAACCCGACAGCTAACTTCGCAGGCGACCCGAAAGGATCAGCTGTGCCCCCCTCCCGCCACGGCCGCCGCCGCGCCCTTCCCCATGACCGCTCCCGCCGCCGCGCCGCCGCCCGACCTCAGGCTCCGTCCCCGCGCCCGGCCTGGCTGCCCGGGGCTTCGGCTTTTGCCGCTGTTGTCATGCTGGCCGCCGGCATACCCGCCGCGCATGCCGGACTTATTGCCGCCGCAGGTACCGTCGCCGCCGCCCAGCCGGCTGCTGTCGAGGCCGCTGCCCCGGCCATAGCAGCACAGGCACAGGCAGTCATCACCTATCCACGGACTGAAGTCGGGACCCGGCCCGCCGACCGGCCGGCGCCGGCAGCGCCTGCAGGATCCGCTGCCGGGACCCCCGCCGCAGCGGCGGCACCGCCAATGGCCGTACCTGTTGATTCCAGCCTGGGCGCGCCGCTGGCCAGCATGTCCATCTCCTCTCCGTTCGGATTCCGTACCAGCCCGATCACGGGAGGTTCGGGTGAGCTTCATACCGGGCTGGACCTGGTCGCCTCCTGCCAGACCGCAGTGTTCACCGCCGGCTCCGGGACCGTCGTGGAAGCTGGATGGTCCCAGAACGGTGGCGGGAACCGCATCGTGGTTGACCATGGCAATGGCATGAAAAGCACGTACAACCATCTGTCTTCGATAGAGGTTTCGGTCGGTGCGGTGGTGGCCAAGGGCCAGCGGCTCGGCGGGGCCGGAACGACCGGAAACTCCACCGGATGTCACCTGCACTTCGAAATTGTCCGAAACGGCGTAACTGTCGATCCGCAGGGCTGGCTCCGGTCGTGAACCTCACTGAGCCGCGTGAACAGCTCACGGCACCATCGCCGCTGCCCAGGAAGCGGCTCTGGGCTGTTTTCGTCACAGTCGTGGCCCTCACCGCACTGGGTTTCTTTGCCCTGGGCCGGCTTTCGACAGCGCCCGCACTCGTCCAGGACTCGGGCGCGGATGCGGGATTTTCCCGGGACATGCAGACCCATCACGCGCAGGCAGTGGAGATGGCCCTGTTGATCCGGGACAAGTCCGACGACCCCGAGGTCCGGGCGGTCGCCTACGACATTGCCACCGCCCAGCAGCATCAGAATGGCCAGATGTTCGCTTGGCTGCAGGACTGGGGCCTGTCCCAGGCCGGGTCAGCACCGCCGATGGCGTGGATGAGGGCCGGCGGTACTCATGACGGGTCCGGAGCCTCGCACGGGAGCCAAGGAGACGGCGCCGAAGGTGTCATGGAAGGGATGGCCACCCCGGAACAGATGCAGGCGCTTCGCGAATCCTCAGGTGCGGAGGCTGACTGGTTGTTCACGGACTTGATGATCCGCCATCATCAAGGTGGCGTCGCCATGGCCTCCGCCGGTACCCGCTTAGCGGAAACCTCAAAGGTCCGGGACTTCGCCGCCCGTATCGTAGAAGCCCAGACAGCTGAAATTACTGCCCTTGAAGAGCTCCGCGGCCGACTTTGACCGCACCTAAGAAAGCGAGACCGCCCATGTCTGGTAAACCGAAAGCCCACGAGGACCGTAAAGCGCTCCTGGCTGCGGTGCAGGCCAAACAGCGCGCGGCCGACAGGCGGCGGGCCTGGCTGATCTACGGCACGGGTGCGGCCGTGGTCCTCGCAATCGTCGCGGCGGTGAGCTTCGTCGTTGTCGGGGAGGTCCAGCAGCGCGACCGGCTTAATGCCGCGGCGGCCCGGCCCATCGACGGGGAGCAGGACTATCCCGACCAGTCCAGGAACCACACCAGCGAGCCCGTCAGTTATCCGCGGACTCCGGCCACGGGCGGGGACCATGCCCCGGTCTGGACGAACTGCGGGGTCTACACCACGCCCGTGGAACAAACGCGGGCAGTGCATTCTCTGGAACACGGGGCGGTCTGGCTCACCTACCGTCCCGACCTGGGCGCCGACCAGCTCGCCGAGCTGACGGCCTTGGCTGGCAAGCAGGACTATCTCCTGCTCAGCCCGGTAGCCGAACAAGCCAAACCCGTGGTGGCAACAGCCTGGGGCAAACAGCTCGCCGTGGACAGCGGCAGCGATGAACGTCTGGCCCCGTTCATCAAGAAGTACCGTCAAGGGCCGCAGTCCCCCGAACCGGGGGCCGTCTGTTCCGGCGGCATGCAGGGCTGACGCGATGCCAAGCAAGGACAGGGCACCCCGTGCCTACGGGTTCCTGCTGTCCTGGCGATGGCTGGGCATTCTGGGCATGGCCGCGCTGTTTGCCGCGGCCTGCGTGGGGCTGGGTAATTGGCAGATGGACCGGAGGAACCAGGCGGTGGCCGAAATCCGCCGCGTCCAGCAGAACTACGACAAGGCGCCCGTGCCTTACGAAGAGGCCAGCCGCTACTTCGAGGCCCCGGACCCGGACGTGAAATGGACGACGGTTTCTGTCAGGGGTCACTATCTTGCCGAGGACCAACGCATCGTCCGGAACCGGCCCAATCACTCTGCGGCCGGGTACGAGGTTGTGGTGCCGTTCCGCGTGGTCTCCGGGGAAACAATCATTATCAACCGGGGCTGGCTTCCTATCGGGAACAACCGGCCCGGCTACCCGGATACCGTTCCTGCGCCGCCGCGCGGAACCATCGCTGCAGTCGTGCGGATCAAACCCTCAGAAGCTGACTTTGACCGCAGCGCTCCGGAGGGGCAACTGGCCAGCATTGACCTGGCCTCCTACGCGCGCCAGCTGGAGTATCCGGTCAAGACCGGCAGCTATGGGCTCATGGCCTCCGAAACGCCCCCGCCTGAACTCGCACCTCAGGAGCTCGCCCCACCAAAGGTGCAGGAAGGGTCCAACCTTTCCTACGCGTTGCAGTGGATTACCTTCGGGGTCCTGGCCTTTGTCGGGTTCGGCTACATGGCCCGGCAGCAGGCCCGCATCGACCGGGAGGAGCGTGAAATCCAGGAACCTTCCGGGCCCGGACAGCGCACCGGCCCACCAGGCAAACCGCGTCGCCAGGGCTCCGATGACGAGGAAGATGCTCTTCTGGACGCCATGGGCCTCTGACCCGGCGTCAGACAACCTTGCTTTAGCCTCGTTTCGCGCCGGCGGCACCAGCGTCAGGCGGCCTGCAGGGTCAGCTGAAGCGCGGCGCACTCCACAAGGACGCCCTTCACAGCTGCGGACTGCCACGCGGCACGCATCCAATGCTGAACGCTCCGTTGGAGGATTCCCCGCCACCGGCCGAACTCTGGAGGGCCTGCCGGGTCGTGCGCTGATCTTTCCGGCGTTGCCTCCGCTTCCAGGCCCAGGCGGAGATGCACCACGGTGCCGGCGCCGCCGATCAGCCTCTCTGCTTCCTCCGCCGGGCCATGGCCAATGAAAGTGCCTTCGATGTGCAGCTCACGGCACTCGTCGGCGTTGACCTGGAGCCGATCCAATGCGGCAGTCAGATGCCCCTTGCCTTCACGCGGCGATGTCCGGAGCAGAGTTTCCACGCCCACCAGGGCCGTTCTCCGGCCTGGAATGGACAGGAGCGGAGCCCTCCTTGCGTGCCTCTAGCCTCGATTTTTCATGATGGTCGGTGATGGTCGCTGGTTCGTGCCGGTGTGTTGATCGGCGGGTGTTTTCTGTT
>NZ_JARCCY010000123.1:0-530 GCF_039907775.1 Arthrobacter sp. CC3 | reverse complement strand
GCGCTGTCCCCGGACCTGATGGCCGTCCACCATGCCGAGGTCTTCATCGGTGTCTTCATCGGCGCGGTGACCTTCACCGGCTCCATCGTGGCGTTCCTGAAACTCTCGGCCCGGATGAAATCCTCACCGCTGATGCTGCCGGGGAAGAACGCCATCAACCTCGGCGCCCTCGTCGCGTTCGTCGCCCTCACGGTCTGGTACGTCAACGACTCCCAGCTGTGGCTCCTGATCGTTGTCACCATCCTCGCCCTGGGGCTGGGCTGGCACCTGGTCGCCTCCATCGGCGGCGGGGACATGCCTGTGGTGGTGTCCATGCTCAACAGCTACTCCGGCTGGGCCGCGGCAGCCGCGGGCTTCCTGCTCAACAACGACCTGCTCATCATCACCGGCGCCCTGGTGGGCTCCTCCGGTGCCTACCTGTCCTACATCATGTGCAAGGCCATGAACCGGTCCTTCATCTCCGTGATCGCCGGCGGCTTCGGCATCGCCGCTCCCACCACGAGTGGAGACACAGACCACGGCGAGCACCG
>NZ_JARCCY010000122.1:0-530 GCF_039907775.1 Arthrobacter sp. CC3 | reverse complement strand
GCGCTGTCCCCGGACCTGATGGCCGTCCACCATGCCGAGGTCTTCATCGGTGTCTTCATCGGCGCGGTGACCTTCACAGGCTCCATCGTGGCGTTCCTGAAACTCTCGGCCCGGATGAAGTCCTCACCGCTGATGCTGCCGGGGAAGAACGCCATCAACCTCGGCGCCCTCGTCGCGTTCGTCGCCCTGACGGTCTGGTACGTCAACGACTCCCAGCTGTGGCTCCTGATCGTTGTCACCATCCTTGCCCTGGGGCTGGGCTGGCACCTGGTCGCCTCCATCGGCGGCGGCGACATGCCCGTCGTTGTCTCCATGCTCAACAGCTACTCCGGCTGGGCCGCGGCAGCGGCGGGTTTCCTGCTCAACAACGACCTGCTCATCATCACCGGCGCCCTGGTGGGCTCCTCCGGTGCGTACCTGTCTTACATCATGTGCAAGGCCATGAACCGGTCATTCATCTCCGTGATCGCCGGCGGCTTCGGCATCGCCGCTCCCACCACGAGTGGAGACACAGACCACGGCGAGCACCG
>NZ_JARCCY010000121.1:0-536 GCF_039907775.1 Arthrobacter sp. CC3 | reverse complement strand
TCCGGCGCACGGCATCGTTCCGGCAAGCTCCTCGGTTCCCTGGCAGCGATGCTCGCCGCCGGAGGCGAACATGCATCGGACCTGGACATCCTGCGTTCCTCACCCGGGGCCTTCGGTCAGCTGCCCTCGAACGCGACCGTGTCACGGTTCTTCGAACGCACCGTGGCCAACCCGGAACTGTTCAGCTACGGGTTTGAGACCCTCACCCGGGAGCTGCGCACCCGGGCCTGGAACGCCGCCGGGGAACGGAACCCGGCACTGTCCGCGACGGCCGCGGACCCGCTCATCATCGACATCGACGCCACGCTCGTAACCTCGCACTCCGATAAGGAAAACGTCGCCGGAACCTATAAAGGCGGCTACGGGTTCGCCCCGTTCATCGCGAGCGTTGATTACGGCACCGGCAACGGCGCCGGGGAAATCCTCGCAGCGGTGCTGCGGCCAGGCAACGCCGGAGCGAACAGCGCCGAGGACCACATCCGGGTCTTCCACACCGCCGTGGCCCAACTGCCCGAGGGGTTCTACGACGAGACCGG
>NZ_JARCCY010000120.1:0-573 GCF_039907775.1 Arthrobacter sp. CC3 | reverse complement strand
CGCCGGCGTGGTCACCCGCGCCTTCGGTGCGGGCCGGGTGCCGTGGGGCAACATGTACGAGTTCCTTACCACCGGCGCCTTCGTGGCCGTCGCTGTCTTCCTGCTGGTCCTGATCCGGCGCGACCTGCGGTTCCTGGGCACCTTCGTGGTCGGCCTGGCGATCATCATGCTCGTGGCCGCCTCAGTGGCCTACTGGACCCCCGTGGGGCACCTGGTGCCGGCGCTGCAGAGCTACTGGCTGGTGATCCACGTGTCCATCGCGGTGCTGTCCTCGGCACTGTTCACGCTGACGTTCGCCATGTCCGCGCTGCAGCTGGTGCAGGCGCACCGGCAAAAGACCATCGCGTCCGGCGGCGCGGACAAGCTGGGCTTCATGCGCCTGGTGCCTTCGGCGCTGAGCCTGGAAAACCTGTCCTACCGCATCAATGCCATCGCCTTCGTCGGCTGGACCTTTACGCTGATGTTCGGGGCCATCTGGGCCGAGAAAGCCTGGGGCCGCTTCTGGGGCTGGGACACCAAGGAAGTCTGGACGTTCGTGATCTGGGTGGTTTACGCCGGCTACCTGCACGCCCG
>NZ_JARCCY010000012.1:0-124783 GCF_039907775.1 Arthrobacter sp. CC3 | reverse complement strand
ATCTCACTCGCCATCACCCGCGAACTGGAACTGAAGGGCTCCTTCCGCTTCAACGACGAGATCGACGACGTCATCACGGCCCTCGCCGACGGCACCCTGTTTGTCGACCCGGTCATCACCCACGAATACCCGCTGGAGGACGCCCTGGAAGCCTTCGAAATGGCCCGGAACTCCGCCGAATCCGGCAAGGTACTCCTGGAGTTCAGCCCTGCTGCAGCGGAATGAAAACCCTGGGCTGGTCCCGCCAGCCGGGTTCCATCTCAGAGATCGTCTCGCGCATGATCCTGCCGGAGGCCTCGCGGGCACCGGCGGCGTCCGCTGCGGCGATGGCCTCTGCCACATCAACGTGCCATTGCAGGGCCGTCTCCCGCGGGCGGTCCGGCATGAGTCCGTGGACCGTACGGCCGGTCAGCGTTTCCGCCACCTGCCCGACGAGGTTGGCGAACATTTCGTTGCCGGATCCGGTGAGGAGAAGTGAGTGGAATTTGATGTCCAGCTCCAGGAATTCGGCCACATTGCCGGCCTGGCCGGCGTCGCGCATTGCCAGCGAGACGTCCAGCAGTTCCTGCCGGATCTCCTGGGGGGCGTTGGCGGCCGCCAGTTCGGCGGCAACGGGCTCGACGGCGGAGCGCAGCTCCGCGAGGGACCTGAGCTGGGCGCCGCGGCCGTCACCGGCCAGGCGCCAGCGGATGACCAGCGGATCAAACGGATTCCAGCGGTGGGCCGGAAGCACCCGGATTCCCACGCGCTTGATGGTTTCCACCAGGCCGAGGGACTGCAGGACGCGGACTGCTTCGCGGACCACGGAGCGCGAGACTTTCAGTTCGTCCTCAAGCTGTTCAGCCAGCATCACGTGGCCAGTGGGCAGCGCGCCGCTCACGATGCGGGTGCCCAGGTTTTCGATGGCGCGGTGGTGGAGGCTGGTTGACATAGTCGTAAGCATAATCTGGCTGGGGCCGCCGTCCTGCGCGGCACCGTCCCGGCCCGGGCGTGCATCTGCGCCCGGCATGACGCTGGCGGCATCATAGACTGTTTTGTGACGCGCCACCTTCCAAAACGTGGGCGCAACTTTCCCGTTGTCGACGGAAATACATATGGTTTATTGACAGCCACTAGTTCTTGAAGCGTGTTCCGCAGGAAGTGCGGAACAGAATGCACACGTTGCACAGAAATGAATTGGAGTTTTGATGTCAGCACACATCGGTGTCACCGGCCTTGCGGTGATGGGGGCCAACCTCGCCCGCAACCTGGCCCGGAACGGCTTCACCGTTGCCCTGCACAACAGGTCTGTTGAGAAGACTGACGCGCTGCTGGAAAAGCACGGACACGACGGCGACTTCGTGCGTACCGAGACCCTCCAGGAGCTCGTGGATTCGCTGGAAAAGCCCCGCCGCGTTTTGATCATGGTCAAGGCCGGCAAACCGGTCGACTCCGTGATCGAACAGCTGGAACCCCTGCTGGAAGCCGGCGACATCATCATCGACGCCGGCAACTCGCACTACGAGGACACCCGCCGCCGCGAAGCGGCCCTGGCCAAGAAGGACCTGCACTTCGTAGGCATCGGTGTTTCCGGCGGTGAGGAAGGCGCCCTGAACGGCCCGTCCATCATGCCCGGCGGTTCCAAGGAGTCCTACGACGCCCTCGGACCGCTGCTGGAAAAGATCGCCGCTAATGTTGACGGCCAGCCGTGCTGCGCCTGGATCGGCACCGACGGCGCCGGCCACTTCGTCAAGATGGTCCACAACGGCATCGAATACGCCGACATGCAGGTCATCGGTGAAGCCTTCGACCTTCTCCGCTCGGGTGCCGGCATCGAACCGGCCGAGCAGTCCAAGATCTTCGCTGAGTGGAACAAGGGCGAGCTCGCCTCCTTCCTGATCGAAATCTCCGCCGAGGTCCTCGGCCACGTCGACACCCGCACCGGCAAGCCGTTCGTCGACGTCGTGGTGGACGCCGCAGGCCAGAAGGGCACGGGCCGCTGGACGGTTATCTCCGCACTCGAGCTGGGATCCCCGACGTCGGGCATCGCCGAATCCGTGTTCGCACGCGCCCTCTCGTCCCAGGCCGAGCAGCGCAAGCTGGCCCAGGAACTCCTGGCCGGCGAAGAAATCGCCGTCGAGGTTCCGGAAACGTTCGTCGAGGACGTGCGCCAGGCGCTGTACGCCTCCAAGCTGGTTTCCTACGCCCAGGGCCTGGACATGCTGACCTCGGCCGCGAAGGAATACGGCTGGGACCTGAAGCTGGACGAGATCGCTTCCCTGTGGCGCGGCGGCTGCATCATCCGTGCGGAACTGCTGAAGGAAATCACCAAGGCCTACGCCGCTGAGGAAAAGCCCGCCAACCTGCTGTTCGCACCGGCCTTCACCAAGGCCATCGCCGAGGTCCTGCCGGCATGGCGCCGCGTGGTGGCCACGGCTGTTCAGCTGGGCATCCCGGTGCCGGTGTTCTCCTCGTCGCTGGCATACTACGACGGCCTGCGCCGCAAGCGCCTGCCGGCCGCGGTGATCCAGGGCCAGCGCGACCTCTTCGGTGCGCACACCTACGGCCGTGTTGACGCCGAGGGCACGTTCCACACCCTGTGGGGCGAGGACAAGTCCGAAATCGAGGCAGTGGACACCCACTAGCTTCAAGCCACACCGTGCTATGACGGCAACGGCCGGCGCTTCCCGGATACTCTGGGACGTGCCGGCCGTTGCCGTTTGCGGACTACCCTCTCGGTGGCAGCGGCTTCCCATCGCAGCCTGTCCAATGATTGTCGTCTCCAAGGAGTGCAGCCCATGTCGCAGCCAGTCGCGTTTGTTACCGGTGCGTCCACCGGCATCGGCTTCGAGGCCGCCAGGAAGCTGAGTGAGCACGGATTCACTGTGTACGCAGGCGCCCGCCGGGTCGAGAAGATGGAGCCGCTGAAGGCCCACGGGGTGAAGGTGCTGGCGCTGGATGTCACGGACGAGGCGTCCATGGCGGCGGCCGTGGGCGGAATCCTCGAGGCGCACGGCCGGATCGATGTCCTCGTGAACAACGCCGGCTACGGGTCCTACGGGTCCTTGGAAGAGGTGGAACTGGCTGAAGGCCGGCGGCAGTTCGACGTCAACGTCTTCGGCCTGGCGCGCATGACCCAGCTGGTGCTGCCCGTCATGCGGGCCGCCGCCCAAGGGAGGATCATCAATGTTTCCTCCATCGGCGGCAAGATGTACGAGCCCCTCGGCGCCTGGTACCACGCCACGAAGTTCGCCGTCGAGGGCCTGAGTGACTCCTTGCGCCTGGAGCTCAAGCCGCACGGCATCAAGGTGTCAATCATCGAACCGGCGGGCACGCAGACTGAATGGGGAGGCATCTCGGGCGAGAGCCTGCTGGAAACGTCCGGGCATGGCCCTTACCGGGACCAGGCGAAAATCGTCGCCGCGGCGCTGGCCTCCACCGAAGGTTCCAGCATGTCAACGCACCCGGCTGTCATCGCCGATGCCATTGTCCACGCCGCAACGGCAGCCCGGCCGAAGACGCGCTACCCGGTGGGCAAGGGCGCCCGCGCCATCCTGGCCCTGCGAAGGATCCTGCCGGACCGCGCGTTCGACGTAGTGTTCTGGACTATCTACCAGCGGCTGGGCCGCTAGATCCGGTACTCGATGTAGTACTCGGCAGGGTCCACAGCCGGTTTGGTTTCGCGCTGGGCATCCCGGTGGCGCCATGTTGCAGGAACACCGGTGATGATGGATTCCGGCGGGGCGTCCTTCACCACCACGGCGTTGGCGCCCACTGCGCTGTCCCGGCCAATGGTGATGGGGCCCAGGATCTTGGCGCCCGCGCCGATGGTCACGCGGTCCCCGATGGTTGGGTGCCGCTTGACCTTCGCCAGCGAGCGTCCGCCCAGGGTGACGCCGTGATAGATCATCACGTCCTCACCGATCTCCGCCGTCTCCCCGATGACCACGCCCATGCCGTGGTCGATGAAGAAGCGCTTGCCGATGGTCGCGCCCGGGTGGATCTCGATCCCGGTCAGGAACCGTGCCAGCTGCGAAATCAGCCGTGCCGGGAAGCGCAGCGACGGGTTCTGCCAGAGCTTGTGCGTCAGGCGGTGCGCCCAGATCGCGTGGAGGCCGGAGTAGGCAAAAAAGTTCTCAAAAGAGCCTCGAGCCGCCGGGTCATGCGACCGGGCGGCGTCGAGGTCTTCCTTAAGTCTTGCGAAGAAGCTCACAAAGACCTTTCTACAGGAAACGGTGAATGGCGGGCTAAGGCTTAGCCTCGGATGTCGTCATAGAGCACGGTGGAGATGTAACGCTCGCCGAAGTCGCAGACAACCGCGACGATGAGCTTACCGGCATTCTCCGGGCGCTTGGCGAGTTCGAGGGCTCCCCAGACGATCGCACCCGAGGAGATGCCGCCGAGGATGCCTTCCTTGACGCCGAGGTCGCGGGCAACGCGGACGGAGTCCTCCAGGGTGGCGTCCAGGACTTCGTCGTAGACGTTGGTGTCGAGGATTTCGGGAATGAAGTTGGCGCCGATGCCCTGGATCTTGTGCGGGCCGGGGGCGCCGCCGTTCAGGATGGCGGAGTCCTTCGGCTCGATGGCAACGATCTGGACGTCGGGCTTGCGTTCCTTCAGGACCTGGCCGACGCCGGTGACGGTGCCGCCGGTGCCGATGCCGGCGACGAAGATGTCCACCTTGCCGTCGGTGTCGGACCAGATTTCCTCGGCGGTGGTGGTGCGGTGGATCTCCGGGTTGGCTTCATTGGCGAACTGCTGGGCCCAGATGGAGTTCTCCGTGTTGGCCACGATCTCCTGGGCCTTCTCCACGGCGCCGCGCATGCCTTCGGAACCCGGGGTAAGCACGATTTCCGCGCCGAAGGCGCGGAGCATGACACGGCGCTCGGTGGACATGGTCTCGGGCATGGTCAGGATGACCTTGTAGCCGCGGGCGGCACCCACCATGGCCAGGGCGATGCCCGTGTTGCCGGAGGTTCCTTCGACGATGGTTCCGCCGGGCTTGAGGGCGCCGGACTTCTCCGCTGCGTCCACAATGGCCACGCCGATACGGTCCTTGACGCTGTTGGCCGGGTTGTAGAACTCGAGCTTGACCGCCACCTGGGCGTCGAGGCCCTCGGTCAGCCGGTTGAGCCTGACCAGCGGAGTGCCGCCGACAAGCTGGGTGACGTCGTCGTAGATCCGTGCCATGTATTTGTGCCTATCTCTGAAGAGTTCTCTGAACAGCGAATACTGAGGTCAGCCTAACGAGGGCGGCCGGAGCCTAGCTAAGCATTAAGCCATGCAGAGTAATATTTCCTTGCCTTGGCCAGTTTGGGGTTGATGATCACCTGGCAGTAGCCCTGTTCCGGATGTTTGCCGTAATAGTTCTGGTGGAAATCCTCGGCCACATGGAATACGGGCAGCCTGCTGACCTCGGTGACGATCGGATGCGCCCACAGCGCCTGGTTCCGTTCGATCGCCTCCTCGAAAAGGATCTTTTCCTCCGTGGTCTCGTAAAACATGGACGAGCGGTACTGGGTACCGACGTCGTATCCCTGGCGGTTGAGCGTGGTGGGATCGTGGAGGGCGAAGAACATGTCCAGGATGACCTCGGCCGGGATCACGTCCTCATCAAAGCTCACCGCCACCACCTCGGCGTGGCCTGTGGTGCCTGAGCAGACCGAGTAGTAGTCCGGATGGCGGTCGTGGCCGCCGGTATAGCCGGAAATGACCGACGTAACACCCTTGGTTTGCTGGTAGACGGCGTCAAGGCACCAGAAGCAGCCTCCGCCAAGCACAAAAGTTTTCATGTCCTCTTCAATGGTTGAAGCGCGCCGATGATTCCCCAACCACCTTACGAGACTGCTGCGCGTGCGGGCGAAGACGGCGGATAGGGTAAAAATGAGGGTATGGAACCTGTGAACACCGACGTTGCAGAAGACGCCCGTACCGCTGCTGATCCGGCCGGTGCTGAGTCTGACGCTGCCGAACCCTCGGATGCCCCGGCACTGGGCGAGATCCTGCTGGCCGTCGAAGAACTCTGGCCCGAATCACTCGCCGAGGAGTGGGACGAGGTGGGTCTTGTCGCAGGCCATCCCTCAGCAGTCGTCAGCAGGATCATGTTCGCGGTCGATCCCACCCTTGACGTCATCGAAGAAGCCATCGAATGGGGTGCTGACCTGCTGATCACGCACCACCCCCTTCTGCTCAAGGGCGTTACCTCCGTTGCGGCCACGACTGCCAAAGGCAAAGCCGTCCACCGCCTGATCGAATCCGGAACCGCGCTCCTGACCGTCCATACCAACGGTGACTCCGCGGTCGGGGGCGTCTCCGATGTCCTTGCGGACGCCCTTGGCCTCCATGATGTTGTGCCGCTGACTCCCGCCACGAACGGCCTGCCGGAGGAAGGCATCGGCCGCGTCGGGGACCTTGACGACGTCATGACGCTCGGGGACTTCGCAGCTCGCGTCTACGGCATCCTGCCCTCGGTCGCCGGCGGTGTCAGGGTCTCCGGGGACAAGGACGGCCTGGTGCGGCGCGTCGCCGTGTGCGGCGGCGCGGGGGACTCCCTGTTCAATGAGGTCCGGGCGAGCAACGCCGACCTCTTCGTGACCGCGGACCTCCGCCACCACCCGGCGTCAGAGGCGCGTGAGAATGCCGTAAATGACAGGCCGTACCTCATCGACGTTTCCCACTTCGCCAGCGAGTGGCTGTGGCTGCCGGCCGCGGCTGAGGCACTCGGAAACGTCCTCAGCGACCAGGGCCACGACGTCGACATCCGGGTCAGCACCACCAACAGTGATCCGTGGGACTTCATTCTGACTCCGGGCTAAGCCTCGCGTGCGGGGCCCCGGCCGGGTTTAGCGAGGCAGGGGAGCACGCTAGGCGCTAGAGTCTAAACTGCGCCGGTCCGGTGCCCGGCCATGGCCGGTAGGAACAAGCGGAGGTAATAGTGGCCAAGGCAGCACCGGCAGAACAGTTGAAATTGCTCGAACTGCAGGGACTCGACGCCAGGCTCAAATCGCTGTCCAACCGCCGCCGGACCCTCGAAAACGATCCCCGGATCAGCGACCTGCAGGCTGCGCTGTCCGTGGCCAACGGCGAACTCGGTGCCGCAAAAATGGCGGTCCACGACGCTGAAACCGAGCTCAAGCGCTCGGAAGCCGATGTGGAGCAGGTGGCGTCCAGGATCGAACGCGATGAAGCGCGACTGAACAGCGGCACCGGCCTGTCCAAGGACCTGGTTGCCCTGCAAAGCGACATTGCCTCGCTCAACAAGCGGCGCTCGGCCCTTGAAGACGTGGAGCTCGAGGTCATGGAACGGCTGGAGGGACTCCGTGAACGCCAGGCGGCCCAGCAGAAGATCGTGGATGACGTCCAGGGATCCTTCGGCGGGATCCGGGCTGAGCTGGACGCCGCCCTGGCGGAGATTGCCGCCGAGGCCGCCGAAGTGGGCGCCGCTCGTGCGGAGTTCGCCGCCGGCCTTGATGCCGGATTGCTGGCAATTTACGACAAGACGCTCGCCAAGCGCGGAGTCGGGGCGGCTCGGTTGTTCCACGGGAAATCCGAAGGTTCGGGGATGCAGCTGAGCCCAGGCGACCTTGCCGAGATCAAGGCAGCGGCCGAGGACGACATCGTGTTTTGCCCGGACTCCGGCTGCATCCTGGTCCGCTCCGCCGAATGGGCCTAGGCAGCGAGAATGATGTTGAGGGCGTGCGCTTTGCGTGAAGTGCCCTCGACCAGCTCGGCTTCCCACTTTTCGCGGGCCGCCTTGAGCAGCTGAGCAGGGGTCCGGGGGGCGGCACCCCGGCGTCTCAGCAGGTGGCGGGCCAGCTCGCCGCGCGTGTGCTTGGCGAAGTGGCTGACCACCTTGCGCACGCCGTTCACCTCCGTAAACACGTTGACGGCAACGGTCTGCGCCGGCGGGGGAGCCCAAGCCGCGGAATAAGTGCTGGAGCGGCAGTCCACCAGAAGCTCCCCTTCGCTTGCGGCTGCCAGGGCCGCCGAAATCTGCGGCTTCCAGAATGACGCCAGGCGGCCGACGTCGGGCAGTGACGTACCCATGGACAGCCGGTAGGCGGGCACCCGGTCAGCAAAGCGGATGGCGCCCCAGAGGGCGGAGATGACCAGCACCGATTCATCCGCCTTCCGGCGCTGCGCCGGCGTCAGCGACTGGTAGCCAAGTGCGTCGTACAGGACACCGGAATAGACCTGGTGCGCGGGCGCCGCCGGTTCCGTGTGCAGCCGGGTGTTGCGTTCGACGTCGGCACTGAGCGAAGCTCCGACGCCCAGCAGCGCGAGGGCGTCCCGGTGGGCGCTGACGTCCCCCAGTGCTTCGAGCACCTTTGCCCGGTAAGTGTTCAACACGGGAAAGCTCAGGGCGGTCCAGTCGACGGCTTCACCATGGACAGCGGGGGTCTTGCCTTCAGACGGGGGCAGCAGAATCAGCACCGTACGATCTTACCAGCGCGGGGTGGGCGGAGCGCTGTGCCGGTGGTCAGGCCAGGTTCCGCCCCAGGAACGAGATGACATCCGGCAGGATGGAGCGCCAGTAGCCGCTGTCGTGGCCGCCGTCCTGGAACCCGCCTTCATGCTCCCCGGGCAGGCCGCTGACATAGTCCTTCACGCTGTAGAGCAGGTTGTCCGCGGTGCCGCAGTCGATCCTCTTGGGCAACATTTCCAGTTCCGGCCTGAGCGCGAAGATGTCGTTGGCCTCGAAGTCTGCGGCGCCGTCAAAGTTGTCCGCCCGCCCGGCGTCGTGCATGCTCCACACTGCCGGGCTCATCGCCGCGACGGCACGGAGGCCGGGCAGCCGGTGCTGGGAGGCGAGGAGCAGGGCGCCGAAGCCGCCCATCGACAGGCCGAACACGGCGGTCCTGCCGGTGTCCAGCCCCTGGCTTTCCAGCAAAGGGAGGAATTCCTCCACCACCATGGACTGCGTGTCCGTTCCTGTTGCGCGCCGGTGCCACCAGCTTTCGCCGCCATCCACAGCCGCGATCGCAAAAGGCTGCCCGCCGCGGGCCACGTGCTGTGCCAGGACCCGGTCAGCCTGCAGGTCGTCGAAAACCATCCGGTGGTCCGCGCCCGTACCGTGCAGGAAGAGTGCCACGGGCAGGGGCTGCTGGTCGCTGCCGGCGCTGCCGCCCGGAATCGCCACGGACCAGTTCGTCCCCGTATCCGGGCGGAACCTCGACGTGAAGGAACCACTGCGCACTACCGCCCTCGAGGCCGTCAGGCCGTCACTGACCGGCGCACACCCCGCCAGCACAGCGGCGGTCAGACCGCCGGCTCCGAGCTCCAGCAGCCGCCGGCGTCTGAGCGTCGGGAATTCCATAAGCCGATCATAGGCGTGAAGGCCCCCCATACCGGCCCGCGGCTCAGGCCGCCTTGATCGGCGGTTTGGCGGCGGCCGTCGCCGCCTGGTTTTCCCGGGCAAGGAACGCGGACAGTTCGCCGATGGTACTCATCAGCGGCGCCGGGAAGACAACCGTCGAGTTCTTGTCCACCGCGATTTCGACCAGCGATTGCAGGTTCCGCAGCTGCAGGGCCAGCGGATGCGCCATCATGGTGTCCGACGCGTCGCCGAGCGCCGCTGCCGCGATGGCCTCGCCTTCCGCGGCGATGATCTTTGCCCTCTTCTCCCGCTCGGCCTCGGCCTGGCGGGCCATTGCGCGCTTCATGCTCTCGGGCAGTTGGATGTCTTTCAGTTCAACCAGGGTCACCTCGACACCCCAGGCCAGCGTCAGGGCATCGAGGATTTCCCGGATATCGCTGTTGATGCGCTCGGTCTCTGACAGCGTCTGGTCCAGGCTGTGCCTGCCGACCACCTTCCGCAACGTGGTTTGCGCGATCTGGTCGATTGCGGCCGCGACGTTCTCGATGGCCACAACGGATTTCACGGCGTCGACCACGCGGTAGTAGGCAACGGCGGAAATGTCGACGCTCACGTTGTCCTGGGTGATGATGCCCTGCGACTGGATCGGCATGGTCACGATCCGCAGGCTGACCAACGGAAGGCGGTCGACAACCGGGATGATGAACCGCAGGCCCGGGAGCCGAATGCCAATGACCCTGCCAAGCCGGAAGAGCACCCCCTGCTCATACTGCCGCACGATCCGGATGGACATCTTCAGGAAGATGAGCAGCAGCACTGCGACGGCAATGGCGATGTACGTACTGGTGGGGTCCATCAGGATCCCCTCTTTTCTTGCATGAGTTGACTTGGTCCAATTGTCCCACCTGGCGACGAAACGTCCCTCCGGGGCGGTCCGCAGGATGTAGGGCACGGCGGGCGCCGGTGCAGCACGTAGAATGAAATGCGGATGGGTTGACCAGGCGGCCGCGCGTCACGCAAGTGGCTCGAGGAACGTCCGGGCTCCGCAGAGCAGGGTGGTGGGTAACGCCCACTCGGGGCAACCCGCAGGCCAGTGCCACAGAGAATAGACCGCCTGCGTCGCGCCGGTTTGAAAGCGGCATGAAGCAGGTAAGGGTGAAACGGTGGTGTAAGAGACCACCAGCTTCCCGGGTGACCGGGAAGGCTAGGTAAACCCCACCCGGAGCAAGGCCAGACAGGGCACGTTCGAGGGCTGCTCGCCCGAGTGTCCGGGTAGGCCGCTGGAGGGCGTCGGCAACGGCGTTCGTAGATGGATGGCCGCTACTCCCGCACCGGCAACGGCGCGGGAACACAGAACCCGGCGTATCGGTCAACCCATCCATCACCGCTTTGGCGGCACATCTGCCGTCACCGGCATGTGAGTGACTTCACGCTTTCCGGGGCAGTACTGGCGGCGTCGCCGCCCTAGAATGGATAGCGAACGTAGAAGTTCTGCCGCCGGGTCTGCGTTCGCAGCCGGCGGTTTTTCTTTGCGATTCTCCAAGGTGTCCGGGGTGGACCGAATCCCCGCCGATGCCTGTGCCCCGGAATACCTCCGGTGGCCGACATCCGCATACGAGGACGTATGTGGTTGACCCAAGGAAGGTAGTTCTGTGAGCCAGACGTCAGATTCTTGTCTTGATACGTGGATGGGCCGTGAGGCACTTGCCGAGGCCATGATCCCGGTGATCGGCCGGCTGTACCGCGAGAACAACGTGGTGACTTCCATCCACGGCCGCAGCCTGATCAACAAGTCCACCATGAACATCCTGAAGGCGCACCGTTTCGCGCGCCGGATGAGCAAGGACGAGCTGCTCCTGGAAGAGACGGCCCCGTTGCTGGATGCCCTCGCCGGGCTGGATCTGGGTGCTGCTGCCATCGACATCGCCCGCCTGAACCAGAAGTTCAAGGCCGAGGCCAACGGTGCGAGCCTGGAGGAGTTCCTGCGCGCTGAACTCGCGGACGTCGTGGGCAAGCGTGGCGGCGACGACCGCACCAGCACCGACGTCGTGCTCTACGGCTTTGGCCGCATCGGCCGCCTGCTGGCGCGCCTCCTCATCGAAAAGGCCGGTGGCGGTCACGGACTCCGTCTCCGCGCGATCGTGGTCCGCCGCGGCTCGGACAACGACCTCGCCAAGCGCGCCAGCCTGCTGCGCCGCGACTCCGTTCACGGATCGTTCGAGGGCACCATCAAGGTGGATACCGAGAACAACACCATCACGGCCAACGGTGTCCAGGTCCAGGTCATCTACTCGGACAACCCCTCCACCGTGGATTACACGGCCTACGGCATCAAGGACGCCCTCGTGGTGGACAACACCGGACGCTGGCGCGACGCCGAAGGCCTGTCCCAGCACCTCCTGAGCAAGGGCGTCTCCCGCGTCCTGCTCACGGCACCCGGCAAGGGCGAGCTGAAGAACATCGTCCACGGCATCAACCACGGCACCATCCTGGACTCGGACAAGATCGTCACCGCGGCGTCCTGCACCACCAACGCCATCACCCCGGTCCTGAAGGCCATCAACGACAGGTTCGGCGTGGTCCACGGCCACGTCGAGACGGTCCACTCGTTCACCAACGACCAGAACCTGATCGACAACTTCCACAAGGGCGACCGCCGCGGCCGCTCCGCCGCGCTGAACATGGTGATCACCGAAACCGGTGCCGCCAAGGCCGTGGCCAAGGCGCTCCCCGAACTCCTTGGCAAGCTCACGGGCAGCTCCATCCGCGTCCCGACCCCGGACGTTTCCCTGGCCATTCTGAACCTGAGCCTGGAGAACGGCACCACCAAGGACGAGGTCAACGACTTCCTGCGGCAGATGTCCCTGCACTCCGAGCTGCGCAAGCAGATCGACTACATCGATTCCCCCGAGGTCGTCTCCACGGACTTCGTCGGTTCGCGGCGTGCCGGCATTGTTGACGGCCTGGCCACGATCTCCAACGACAAGAACCTGGTTCTCTACGTCTGGTACGACAACGAGTTCGGCTACAGCTGCCAGGTGGTCCGCGTGATGGAGGAAATGGCCGGTGTCAACCCGCCGTCGTTCCCCGTCAAGGAACCCGCTGCGGCGCTGGCAGCAATCGCGGTCTAGCGGTCCGTGCGGGATCCGGGTCTGAGGTTTCCCGGCCGGTGCTCTGGCATCGGCCGGGAAACGGACCCAAAATGGTGTCATGGAACACGAATCGACTCTCGAACATGAAACCACCCTCGAACACGCCCTCGACGTAGCGCGGCAGAACCACAAGGAAGCTACCCGCCTCCTCGAACAGGCGCGAGTGGCGCATGCTGCGGGAGAGATTCCCGATAGCAGGATCAAACAGCTTGAGGAGCTGCTGGACCTCGCCACCGTGGACCTGAAACGTGTGATGAAAGAGCAGTAACTTCCCCTCCACACTGTGGATATCGGCCGTATTGTCAGTGGCCGCACCTAAGCTCGTCCGGTGCGTAGGAATCAACATCGGGCTCTGCAACCATGACCATCAGCTGGGCGGCTTACCGGCGTGCACGGCGCCGCTCCCGCCAGGCCTGGGCTGTCCTGATAGTGCTGGCCGCCGGCCTGGTTTCAGCCGTGTGCTGGTTCTTTACGGCAGGCCAGTTTGCTGTGGCGGAGCCCTCCGTCATGGGCCCCAGCACCGCTCCTGTGCTTGATCCGGCGTGGATGAAAGCTGTTCCGCCTGTCCGGCCTGTACCGGAAGGCCGTGCGGCCGATGCGCTGGAATCGCTCGAGGTGAAAGGGCGGGCGGCCAACGACAACTACGAACGCACCGCATTCGGCCAGGCCTGGCTGGATGTGGACCGCAACGGCTGCGACACCCGCAATGACATCCTCCGGCGGGACCTCGGCGGGGCACAGTTCACCGAGGGTTCCCGGTGTCGTGTGGCACGCGGGGAATTCCAGGAGCCGTACACCGGAGCGGTGGTGACCTTCACCAGGGGAGCGGAGAGCAGCAAAGCCGTCCAGATTGACCACGTCGTGGCCCTGGGCGACGCGTGGCAGAAGGGCGCCCAGCAATTGACGCCGCTACAGCGTCAAAACCTCGCCAACGATCCCCTGAACCTCGTGGCCGCAGACGGTCCCGCCAACCAGGAAAAGAGCGCCTCGGACGCAGCCGGCTGGCTTCCGAAAAACAAGGCCTTCAGGTGCCACTACGTGGCCCGCCAGATCTCAGTGAAAGCTGCCTACGCGCTGTGGGTGACCCAGGCCGAAAAAGACGCCATGAAGCGTGTCCTGGCCTCGTGCCCGCAGCAGCAGACCCTCATTCCGCGATAGGACGCCCGCTACGGGCGGCCGCCCGGTGCCCGATTAAAGCCGGTGCCCGACGAAATCCGGTGCCCGATCAAAAATCAGTGCCCGATTAAAATCAGTGCCCGAACGGGTCGGGGTCGACGCCGGGCATCCACGTCAGGCCGGGAACGCCCCAGCCGCTCCGCTTGGCCTGCTTCATGGCTTTGCGGGCGTAGCGGTCCATCAGCCGGTTCACGTAGAGCTTGCCGTCCAAGTGGTCGTATTCATGCTGGATGATCCGGGCGAACCAGTCCGTGGCCTCGAAGTCCACCGGATTCCCGTCACCGTCGAAGCCCTGCACCCGAGCCCACTCCGCACGCTTGAGCGGGTACTGGCCGCCGGGGAAGGACAGGCAGCCCTCCACTTCCTCATCGGGGTCCGGGAGGGCGCCGGAAACCTTGGACAGCGTCAGGACCGGGTTCACCACGGCGCCGGCAGGGGGCACGCCGTCGTCGTTCGCGAACTTGTACACAAAGATGCGCTTGCCAACGCCCACCTGGGGGGCGGCGAGCCCCACGCCGTTGGCGGCGTCGTTCGTTTCGAACATGTCGGCGATAAGGGTGCGGAGTTCGTCGTCGAAGACTTCCACTTCGGCGGCCCGGCGGTGGAGAACCGGCTCGCCCCAGATGGTGATCGGCAGAACGGTCATGTCAGGTGGTTCCTTTGAGGCAGTGCGGAAACAAGTAAAGGCCGCACCGGATAACCGGTGCGGCCTTTAGGTAAGGGCGAAAATCCTGCCCTTCATGAGGGTGAGCTACGGGGGTTGAACCCGCGACCTCCTGGACCACAACCAGGCGCTCTGCCAACTGAGCTAAGCCCACCATGTGCCCCGCGAGACCGTCCGGGTTACCGGCTGTCTTGGAAGGCAACGTCATATAGCTTACCTGCTCCGCGGGGCTGTTTTTGCCACTTTTGCCGGTTTTGGGAAAATTTCCTTCAAACGTGGCGCAGATTACTTTTCCGTCGCCGCTGCAAGGGACTCGGCGGAGGCCATGACGGACTTCGAAATGCGCTGGGCGGTGGCACTGTCCGGTCCCGGCGCCGGGACGAAGACTGCCTCCCGGTAGTAGCGCAGTTCATCGATGGAATCCTTGATGTCGCCGAGGGCGCGGTGCCCGCCGTGCTTGGCCGGAGCCTGGAAGTAGGCCCGCGCGAACCAGCGCCGCGACAGTTCCTTGATGGTGCTGACGTCAATGACCCGGTAGTGCAGGTGCTCCACCACCGCCGGCATGTCCCGGGCAAGGAAGACGCGGTCCGTGCCCACGGAGTTGCCGCCCAGCGGAGCCTTGCGTGGATCCGGAACCCACTTGGCGATGTATTCCATGATCACGGCTTCGGCCTCTGCCATCGTCTTTCCGTGCGGAAGCTCTTCGAGAAGCCCGGATCGGGTGTGCATGTCGCGGACGAAATCGTTCATCTGGGCCAGCGCGGCGTCGTCCGGCCGGATGACGACGTCGACGCCGTCACCCAGGATGTTGAGTTCGGAGTCCGTCACCAGTGCGGCCACCTCGATTAGGGCGTCATTCTTGATGTCCAGGCCGGTCATCTCGCAGTCGATCCAGACAATGCGTTCGTTAGTAATAGGCACCCGACCAGCCTACCGTTCCGCTGCCACGGAGCTGTCCGGTGCTAGGATTTCGATACGTGGCGGTGCGCTGTTTTTCGCTGCCGCGGCCCCACCCCCGCCGGCGTGACCGGCTGCTAGCGGGTGAACAATGCCCCACAACAGATTGGACGATCCTGAGATGACGGCGCCTGTGCCTGCGGCGGGAAGAGTGGCTGCCGGTACGTCACCGGAGCCGGCTGAGGCTGAAGTGGACAACGCCCTCTCGCCGCTCCTCTCGGGGTTCGCCGGCTCGATGTTCATGGCCATCGGCTCGCTGGGCGTCGGCTGGCTTGCGCCCGTCTCTGAACTTCGCCGGCTGCCGCTGTTCATCTGGATGCGCACTGAAGCGGTAGGGGTGGCACTGTCCATCGTGCTGCTGGCCGTCGGCGGCATGCTCCTGGTGCGGGCCTGGCTTCGCCTTGGCCAGCGTGTCCGCGTCTGGGGCGCGGGTGCCCGGAAGGCCACCCTGCAGGCTGTGGCCCTATGGGGGCTTCCCATGATGTTCTCGGTCCCGCTCTTCAGCCGTGACGTCTACGCCTACATCGGCCAGGGCCGGCTGATGGTTGAAGGCTTCAATCCCTACGAAAACGGGATTTCGGCACTCTCCAACTATTTCCAACTCGGGGCCGACAAGATGTGGACCGAGGCGCCCGTTCCCTACGGGCAGTTGTTCCTGTGGATCGAACAACTGGTGGTGTGGTCCACCAACGTGCAGCCCGAGGCGAGCATCATGCTCTTCCGTGTTGCCGCCCTGGTGGGCGTAGTGCTGTGCATTGTGTACGTTCCCAAACTGGCGGAGCTGCACGGCGTGAATCCGCACCGCGCGCTGTGGCTCACCGCAGCCAATCCGCTGTTCCTGACCAACTTCATCGCCAGCGTCCACAACGACGCGCTCATGATCGGCCTGGCGCTGGCCGGACTTTATTACTGCGCCACCAAACGCGTGGTGTTCGGGCTCGTCCTCGTGACGCTGTCGATCTCCGTCAAGCCGATCACCATCGTGTTCCTGCCGTTTATCGGACTCCTATGGGCGGGAAAGAACGCCGGCTGGCCGCGGAAGTTCGTTTTCTGGGGACTCACTGCCGGCATCAGCCTGGCGATGCTGTACGCCATGAGCCTGGTTAACGGCTTTGGCTTCGGCTGGGTGAACGGACTCTCCGCGCCGGGCAGCATCTGGATCTGGTACGCGCCGGTGGGCCTGCTGGGGCTTGTGGTGGCATCCATTTCGAACGCCTTCGGGCTGGACGGCTGGGGACTGGCCAAGTGGGTTTACGACGCCGGCAAACTGCTGGCCGTCGGAATTGTCGCCTGGCAGATCTTCCGCGGCGACCACGACCGCCTGATGCGCCGGCTCACCCTGGGGTTCGCGGCCGTGGTCCTGCTCGCTCCCATGATCCAGTCCTGGTACGTTGTGTGGCTCATCCCGCTGTTCGCCGTCACCGGCATCCGGGACGACTGGCAGGTGAAAGCCCTTTACTTCATCGTGTCCTTCTTTATGGTCTACGCCATCTCAGACCAGCTCGAGGTCTTCCCCTACCTGCAGACGGAGGACCTGGGCCTTCCGCTGGCACTGGCACGCAACGCCGCGGCCATCATCGCGCTGCTGTTCGCGCTGTACCTGATCTTCCTGGATCCCAAAACGAAGCAGCTGTTCAGCAAGCCGGATGAGCCGGTTACCACCCGCCCGGTCATCTGAAGCGGCCGCAGGGCCGGGAGTCACACGGCCGGGAGTCATCCGGCCGGGAGGTTCTTAAGGGCCTCGCGGCGGGAGAGCGGGCTGAGCTCCGTGCCGTGGCGGTCAACGAACTCCCGGACCCAGGCCGGATCGGTCTTCGCGTACTCGCGTAAGGCCCAACCAATGGCCTTCCGGATGAAAAACTCCGGGTCGGACAGATTGGCCTCGATGACCGAGGCGAGCAGCTCCGGGTCGGTGGCGGCCTTTGCCGAGAGCTGGGCAATGATGGCGGATCTGCGGATCCACATATCGGGGTCCTTGCTCCAGGCGCGGAGGATCCGGTCGAGCTCCGGAGGGTGTGCCTGCAGCAGGGCGCACATCCGGTGCGCCACCCCGTCCACCAGATCCCACCACGCCCCGGTCCGGATAATCTCTTCGTATACCGGCAGCAGTTCCAGCCGGCCGACGGCCAGCCGCGAACCCGTCAGGTCAATGGCGGCATACCGCTCTTCCCGGAATGCGGCCGAACGCCAGAGCACCAGGACTGTATTGCTCAGGTCCTGGATTGAACTGCAGGGCCACTGCGCGGCGGCGCCATGGGTGATCTTCCGCACCTCGGGAACCCTGACTCCAAGCGACGGCATGTCCGACTTCATGTAGGCCTGGCTTCCGGCTGCCCGCACCGGGTCTGCCGAGTCCCGCAGCCGGCTGCGGATTCCGGCTATCAGTTCTTCGTTCGCCATGGTGGCAACTCTACTGGCGGACGGTCACATCATCCTTGCCCTGTCCGACAGGCGGTGTATTAGAATAGTGAGCGCTAACACACCGTCTCCGGCAGTAAATGGACACCTATGACCCCCACCGAGCATGAGATCAGTTTCGGCCCCTACACCGCAATCGCGACGGCCCGTGGAGGAGCACTCCGGGAACTGCAGCACGAAGGCCGCGATCTGGTCATCGGCTTCGGGGCCGAGGGGGAGATTCCTGACTACCGCGGCGTCATCTGCGCCCCGTGGCCCAACCGGCTGGCTGATGGCCGGTACAGCTTCGACGGCAAGGAGTTCCGTTCCGCGGTCAACGAGGAAGCCCGGGGGACTGCACTGCACGGCCTGGTGTTTGGCGCGCTGTGGGAACTCCAGGAGCACACCGCGTCCTCTGTCCGCCTCGGTACCCGTGTTGAACCGGGAAAGGGGTATCCGGGGCGCCTTGACATCTCTGTCGAATACGAACTCCGGGCTGACGGGCTGCGCAGCACGGTGCGCGCCGAGAATGTTGGCCCGGACGCCGCGCCCTATGGTGTGTGCCCGCATCCGTACCTCCTCGCCGGACCGGCCCCGCTGGATGAGTGGACCGTGCAGATCCCGGCCACCAAATTCATGGAGGTGTCCGCCGACCGGCTGCTGCCGGAGGGCATGGCCGGCGTCGAAGGCCATGCCTTTGACTTCCGGTTCGAGCGGGTCCTGGGTGCGGTCGAAATCGACCATGCCTTTGCCGGCCTGATTCCCAACGCGGACGGCCTCGCGGCAGTTCGGGCCTATGACCCGTCCGGCACCGGCGTCGAACTGGAATGGGATTCTGCGTGGCCGTGGCTGCAGGTCCACACGGCCGACAAGCCCGCAGGTCCGTCCCGGCTGGGCCTCGCGGTTGAACCCATGACGTGTCCGCCTGACGCCTTCAACAGCGGAACCGACGTGGTCCGGCTGGCCCCGGGGGAGTCCCACGAGGCCAGCTGGACCGTCCGCGCAATCAGTCGCTGAGGTAGGCGTCAGCCGGCGAGATAGTTGCTGGCGTACCGCCGGTACTGTGCAAGGACCTCCGGTGCACCGCCGTCGGCTGCCTCTACTTCGGTGCCGCCGGAACCCCACTGCGGCCATTGACCCGTCAGGACGGCTGCCGCTTGGCGGGCGGCGCCGTCGGCCACGTATTCCCCTGGTTCGGGCACCACCACGGGGAGTCCGAAAACGGACGCAGCAATCTGCTGCACGGCCGCTGATTGCGCCCCGCCACCCACCAGGATGATCCGGCCGGCCTTCACTCCCTGGGTCTGTAGGGCCGCCAGGCCGTCCGCAAGGGAGCAGACCACGCCCTCGATCGCGGCCCGGGCCAGGTTGTCTCGGGTGTAGCTGGCCAGGGTGGCCCCGTGCAGGGATCCGGTGGCGTCGGGCAGGTTGGGCGTGCGCTCGCCTTCGAAGTACGGAACGAGCGTGAGGCCGCCGGAACCGGCCGGGGCGGCGAGGGCCAGATCGGTGAGTCCGGCAAGGGTTACTCCCAGCAGCGCGGCCGTGGCATCGAAGATCCGGGTGGCGTTCAGGGTGCAGGCCAGCGGGAGGAAGTTGCCCGTGGCATCTGCGAAGCCTGCCACGAGTCCGGTGGCATCGGCGGACGGGGTCTCCGAGACGGCGAATACCGTTCCTGATGTCCCCAGCGACACCACAACGTCACCCGGCCGGGCGTCCACGCCGAGGGCTGCCGCCGCATTGTCGCCGGCGCCGGGGCCAATGAGTGCGCCGGCCGGCGTCCTGCCTGCGGCTTCCAAGGGGCCGACGACGGCGGGAAGCGCCGGAAGATGGCCCAGCGCCTTTTCGAGGACTTCCGGGAGATAGGTTCCCGAAGCGGTGGAGTAGTATCCGGTGCCGGACGCGTCCGATCGGTCGGTTCGCAGGAGCTGCAGCGACGACGGCCCGCTTCCAGGGCCGTGGCCGGCCAGGCGCCAGGACAGCCAGTCGTGCGGCAGGCAGACGGCCGCAACGCGGCGCGCGTTGTCCGGTTCGTTGCGGGCAAGCCAGCGGAGTTTCGTGATGGTCAGTGATGCCACCGGGACCGTACCCGTCGCCTGCGCCCAGACGTCGGCGCCTGCCGCCGCGTCGCCGTCGCCGGCCGCTGCGATAAGCTGTTCCGCATCTCCCGCGGAGCGTGTGTCGTTCCACAGCAGGGCGGGGCGAACCACCGCCCCCGCATCATCCAGGCACACCATGCCATGCTGCTGGCCGCCAACGGAGACGGCGGCAACGTCATCGAGGCCGCCGGCCCGGGCGATGGCCTCCTGGAGGGCGGTCCACCAGTGGTCCGGGTGGATCTCGGTGCCTTCGGGGTGGGCCGCGCGCCCTTGGCGGATGAGGGTGCCGGTCTGCGCATCCCGGATCACCACTTTGCATGACTGCGTGGAACTGTCGATTCCTGCTACCAGCGGCATGTCGGTTCTTTCTGAAGGGCTCTGCCGCCGGACCCGGGAGTACGGGTCCGGCGGCAGCGGGTGTTTGTTGGGCGGGGGAGCCGGGCCTAGCGTGCTCCGAGCAGGTGCTCGATGGCCAGCTGGTTGAGCCGGACAAATGCAAACGATCGCTGCGCGGCAGCATCGGCGTCGAACTCCGCGAAAGCGGACGCGTCAGCGAGCAGCTCCGCGGCGGTCTCCCCGGCGGCGAGCGTGGGCTCGCCGAGTTCGAAGACCCCGGAGGTGGCCAGCGCTTCCTGGACGTCCGGGTCGGCGCGGAAGGCCAGGGCCCGCTCCTTCAGGAGCAGGTACATGGACATGTTGGACTTCGCCGATTCCCAGACGCCGTCGTAGCCGTCGGTGCGGGAGGGCTTGTAGTCGAAGTGGCGCGGGCCGTCGTACGTGGGGCCGCCGTTGGGGAAGCCGTTTTCGAGGAGGTCCACGGTGAAGAAGGCACTGGTGAGGTCGCCGTGGCCGAAGACGAGGTCCTGGTCGTATTTGATGCCGCGCTGGCCGTTGAGGTCGATGTGGAAGAGCTTCCCGGCCCACAGCGCCTGGGCGATGCCGTGGGTGAAGTTCAGTCCTGCCATCTGCTCGTGGCCGGTTTCCGGGTTGAGGCCCACGATGTCGCCGTGTTCGAGCTGGGCGATGAAGGCCAGTCCGTGGCCGACGGTGGGCAGGAAGATGTCTCCGCGGGGCTCGTTGGGCTTGGGCTCCAGGGCGATCCGCAGGCCGTAGCCCTTGTCCTTGATGTACGCCGCAGCCGTGTCCACGCCTTCCTTCATCCGGTCCAGGGCGGCGGAGAGGTCCTTGGAACCGTCGTACTCGCTGCCTTCGCGTCCGCCCCACATGACGAAGGTTTCGGCACCCAGCTCGGCGGCAAGGTCGATGTTCTGCAGGACCTTGCTGAGGGCGAACCGGCGGACGGAGCGGTCGTTGGAGGTGAAGCCGCCGTCCTTGAAGACCGGGTGGCTGAAGAGGTTGGTGGTCACCATGGGTGTCTTCAGGCCGGTCTCGGCCAGGGCGGCCTTGAAGTTCTTCAGGATCAGTTCGCGTTCGGACGCTGATGCATCGAACGGAACCAGGTCGTTGTCGTGGAAGGTGATGCCGTACGCGCCGAGTTCACTGAGCTTGTGGACGGCCTCGACGGGGTCCAGTGCTGGGCGGGTGGCGACGCCGAACGGATCGGCGCCGGTCCAGCCGACGGTCCAAAGGCCAAAGGTGAAGCGGTCTGCAGGGGTGGGCTGAAGAGTCATGAAGCGTCCTTGGTTCAGGGTTGTGGAGGGTGGGGTCCAGGCTGCGGCCCACCGCCGAAGCGGCAGTGGATCAATTAGTTTTCAACCTGAACTATATGCATCATGATTGACTAAGGTCAATGATGAAGGCGGCGGAAATGTCACTGGGAAAGAATGTCGACGGCGGTACGGTCCGTCCTGCGCCCGGGCGTGTCGAGGATGTCCGGCGCGGAAACCTGGTGCGCATCCTGGCGTCCCTCGCGGAGCCGCGGACCGATCCGGACGTTCGCCCCACCCGCGCCGACCTGGCCGCCAGGACCGGCCTGACCAAGGCGTCCGTGTCCAGCCTCGTCGCCGAGCTCGTGGACGCCGGCCTGGTGGCGGAATCCGGTGCGGCCCGGGACGGTGAGCGCGGCCGCCCTGGCGTGGGCCTTGAGCTCAGCACCCGTCGCGGCGTGGTGGGCATGGAAATCAATGTCGACTACATTTCGGCCGGGCTCCTTGACCTTGGCGGGACCCTGCGGATCCACAGGACACTGGAATGCGGCAACCGCGGCAAATCACCGCAAGCCGTGATGGCCCTGCTGGCGGGTCTCGCCGCCGATGTTGCCTCGGAGGCATCCGCGGGCGGAATCGAAATCCTTGGCGGGGGCCTGGCTGTTCCCGGCCTTGTGGACACGGGGTCCGGAACTGTTTCCAGCGCCCCCAACCTGAAATGGCACGGGGTTGCCCTTGAGCTGCAGGGGTTGCTGCCGGGGGCGCCGCAGGGCACTCTCCTGCACAACGAGGCAAACTGCGCTGCGCTGGCGGAGCTCTGGTACGGGCACGGCGTTGATTTCCAGGACTACCTCTTTGTCTCCGGCGAAGTGGGCGTCGGTGGCGGCCTCGTCATCGGATCGCAGCTCTTTTCGGGACCCCGCGGGCAGGCCGGCGAAGTGGGGCACGTAGTAGTGGATCCTTCGGGGCCGGAGTGTTCGTGCGGCGGCCGCGGCTGCCTGGAAACGTTCGCGGGCCAGGAGGCCATCTTCGCTGAAGCCGGCGTTCCCGACGGGACCGCGTCCGCGCGGCTCGAACACCTCACCGAGCTGCTTGCGGCCGGAAATGCGGACGCTATTTCCGCAGTGGCGCGCGCCGGGCACTACCTTGGGATTGCCGCGGCGTCCACTGCCCGATTGATGGATCTCTCAGCAGTTGTCCTCGGCGGCCATTTCACCCGGATGGGGCCGTGGATTGGACCCGCCGTCGTCCGGAGCCTGGCGGACTTTGCGCCCGGCGTCGTCGGCCCGGCCGGTGTGGCAATCTCGGAACTCGGCCAGTCGGCCGCCCTCCTGGGCGCGGCCGGGAGCGCCCTGCGTTCGGTGCTGGCTTCGCCGCAGGGGTTGAGGCCTGCGGGGTAGGTCTTCACGTTAGGTCTTCGGGTCCGTCGAGGCCTCAGGCCCGAACGGCGAGGCGGACCACTGCCCGGCCGGGCACCGCATCGCTGACCACCTCGAAGCCTGCGTCCAGGAACAGCTTCAACGTTCCGTGGTACAGGTCCGCAGGGCCGGCTTTGGGACGCATCTCCGGATCCACCGGGTAGCCTTCCACAACGCCGGCGCCGTGATCCATGGCATGGCCGACGGCGGCGCGAAGCAGTGCTGCAGCCACGCCGCTGCGACGGTGCCCCGGCGCGACGACGAAACAGGTCACCGACCAGACGGAACCTTCGGGACTGTCCTCCGGCGGGCTCTGCACGGCCGGTCCGGCCGCCTTGAACACCTTCGAACGCAGGATCCTTGGGTAGCAGTCGCGCGGTTCAACCGCGCACCAGCCCACCGGCTGTCCCTCCCTGAAGGCGAGGACCCCCGGTGCCGGGGTATCGGCGTCGAACTTCGCCCGGAACTGTTTCTTCCGGTCCCCGGGCGTGACGTCATTCCACTCGGCTCCCGTCAGGGCAAAGAACCTGCACCAGCAGCGCGACGGCTCACCGCGCACTCCGAAAAGGCGTTCGACGTCGGGCCAGTCGGCCGGCGCTGTGGTCACTGGCGTGGCGGTCACGGGCACCAGCCGTGTCCGGCGAGCCAGGTGGTACAAAGCTCGGTCCATCGCTCGACGCCGGCCACCCCGTCAGCGAGGCCCAGCCCGTGGCGGCCGTGCGGAAAGATATGCAACTCTGCAGGGACGGCTGCCTGTCGCAGCGCCAGGGCATAGCGCAGGCTGTGTTCCACATCAACGGCGTCGTCGTCGGATGTGTGCCAGATGAAGGCCGGGGGAGTGCCGTCCGTGACTGTGAGCTCGGCAGAAAGCTCTGCCAGGAGGTCACCGGACGGTGAATCGCCGAGCAGGTTGTTGATGCTGCCCTGGTGGACGGCCGCTTGGAAGGACACCACGGGGTAGCAGAGGACGGTTAGGTCCGGCCGGGACGACGGCAGATCAAGAGCGTCATCTCCGGCGGAAAGTCCCGAGGCGAGGGTGGCGGCCAGGTGGCCGCCCGCGGAGAATCCCAGCACGCCCACGCGGGAGCTGTCCACTGCGAGCCCGTGGCTCCCCCGCCTGATCCAGGCCACAGCGGCCTTCGCGTCCGCCAGCGGTGCCGGGTGGCGGTGCGGCGCCACCCGATACCGGAGCACGAAAGCGTGGATGCCCAGCGACGCCAGCCATTCGGCCACCGGTTCGGCTTCGTGGTCGGCGTGGTGTTCGTAGCCGCCGCCCGGAAGGACAAGCATCGCCGGGGACCTCCGGGCAGCAGGCTGGCGGGCCGGGATGACGGTGAGGCCGGCCGGCGTCGCGGGACTGCCGCTCAGGCGGTCCACTCGGTGCTCCGCCTGAGCGTCACCTGACCCGTGACGGCCGGACCGTCGTCGTGGTGTCCTTCCGTGGCGCCGGGACCGGACCCCACGGTGCTCAGCGTGGCCAGGCGGCCGATCTCCTCCAGCGGCAGGCGGACGGTCGAGAGTCCCGGGCGGAAGTCCCGCAGGGTTTCGATGTCGTCGAACCCGGCGATCAGGGCGTCGCGGGGAATCCTGAATCCCTCGGCACGGAGCGCCGCCGTGGCGCCGATGGCCATGACGTCGTTCGCGGCGAAAATGCACAGGCCGGGCTGTGCGCCCTCATTCACTGGTTCGGCTTGCCGGGCAGTCCTCAAGCGTTCGGCCAGCGCGAGGCCGGCGTCGTAGCCGCCGGCGCGGTTGAACGATGCCCGGAGGACTTCAGCTGCGGGGCGGCCAGCGGCGGCAAGGCCGGACTGGAAGCCGCGGACCCGGTCGTCTGAGGTGATGAGTCCCTCGGGGCCGCCGATGATCACGAAGTCACCCGGATGGCTGGCCGCCAGTTTCGCGGCGAGTTCCGCAGCAAGTTCTTCGTTCGGCACTTCCACCAAGTGGTATCCGTCCAGCGCGCCGGCTCCGACGATCGCCTGCCCCACCACGCCGACATGCCCGCCGTTGCGGCAGTAGCGGTCCAGTTCGGCGGCGAGCTCGGCATTGCCCTGAGCGTCCTCCGGCCGGCTGGACCGGGAGCCGGCAATGACAATGGCGTCGGCCCGTCTGGCCGCAAAGGCGGCTACTGCTTCCTTCTCATCGGCCGGCGTCCCGCCGGTGGTGGCCAGCAGCACCATCTTGTGCTGTTCACGAGCCACGTCCTGCACGCCGCGGGCTATGGCCGAAAAATACGGATCCGCGATGTCGTGCACGATCAGACCCACGAGTCCCGAGCTGGATTTCGCGAGCGCCTGGGCCTGGGCGTTGGGGATATAGCCGAGGGCTTCTGCCGCCTGCCGGACCCGCTCGGAAACCCCCGGACCGGGTTTGCGGGCGGAACCGTTGAGGACGCGTGATGCAGTAGCCGGTGAGACCCCGGCCAGTCGTGCCACCTCGGTGAGAGTGCTTGCAGCCACCGGTTTCTCCTGTTCAGCCAACGTGCGCGTAGTGGCCATTATGGCAGTTTGAACGACTTTCGGGAAAGCGCTTGCCATGAGGCGCCCGAAGATGCATCATAAATGCAGTGGGAACGCGCTTTCCCAACGCTCGATGAGAAAACGAACTGTGGAGGACACATGGGCTTCGAAACAAAGACGATCCGTATCGCCATGAACGGCATCACCGGCCGGATGGGCTACCGCCAGCACCTGCTGCGCTCCATCCTCCCCATCCGTGACGCCGGCGGCTTCACGCTCGAGGACGGCACCAAGGTGCAGGTTGAGCCCATCCTGGTGGGACGCAACGAAGCGAAGATCAGGGAGCTCGCCGAGCTGCACAAGGTCTCCGAGTGGTCCACCGACCTGGACGCCGTCATCAACGACCCCACGGTGGACATCATCTTCGATGCCTCCATGACCAGCCTCCGGGCCGCCACGCTGAAGAAGGCCATGCGCGCCGGAAAGCACATCTTCACCGAAAAGCCCACGGCCGAAACCCTCGAAGAGGCCATCGAACTGGCCCGGATCGGGAAGGAAGCGGGCGTCACCGCCGGCGTCGTGCACGACAAGCTGTACCTGCCCGGCCTGGTCAAGCTGCGCCGCCTCGTGGATGAAGGCTTCTTCGGCCGCATCCTGTCCATCCGCGGCGAATTCGGCTACTGGGTCTTCGAAGGCGACGTCCAGGCAGCCCAGCGCCCGTCTTGGAACTACCGCAAGGAAGACGGCGGCGGCATGACCACAGACATGTTCTGCCACTGGAACTACGTCCTCGAAGGCATCATCGGCAAGGTCAAGAGCGTGAACGCCAAGACCGCCACCCACATCCCGGCCCGCTGGGATGAAGCCGGCAAGGAATACAAAGCCACGGCCGACGACGCCTCCTATGGCATCTTCGAACTCGAAACCCCCGCGGGCGAGCCCGTCATCGGCCAGATCAACTCCTCCTGGGCCGTCCGCGTCTACCGCGATGAACTGGTCGAGTTCCAGATCGACGGCACCCACGGTTCAGCCGTCGCCGGCCTGAACAAGTGCGTCGCCCAGCAACGCGCCCACACCCCCAAGCCGGTCTGGAACCCGGACCTGCCCGTCACGGAATCCTTTCGCAGCCAGTGGCAGGAAGTCCCCGCCAACGCCGAACTGGACAACGGCTTCAAGCTGCAGTGGGAAGAATTCCTGCGCGACGTCGTCGCCGGCCGCGAACACCGCTTCGGCCTGCTCTCCGCCGCCCGCGGCGTCCAGCTCGCCGAACTCGGCCTGCAGTCCAACAACGAACGCCGCACCATCGACATCCCGGAGATCTCACTCTGATGACATCACTGATCCTTCCCACCCACGACGGCGGAACCCGCGAGTACCGGCTCCAGTCCGCCCCGGCCTGGTCCAGGCCAGCGGCGCCCATCACCTCGCGCCACGTCTACGCGGCGGCCCACGTCATCCCGGAAGTCACCGCGGACAACACCCCGGGCGCCCCCGCCCGCCTCGACTGGGACGCCACCATGGCCTACCGCCACGAGCTCTGGTCCTACGGCCTTGGCGTTGCCGACGCCATGGACACGGCGCAGCGCGGCATGGGCCTGGACTGGGCCGCCACCCAGCAGCTGATCAAACGCACCGGCGTGGAGGCCGCTTCAGTGGTCTCTTCCGGCGGCGCGGCGACGGCCGGCAAGTCCGTCCGAGACCTCGTCTCCTGCGGCGCCGGTACCGACCAACTGGATCCGGCCGCCCTGCCGTCAGGCGCCGCCGGCATCCAGGCCGTCATCGACGCCTATCGCGAACAGATCGCCGTGGTGGCCGAAGCCGGTCCCAAGGTGATCCTCATGGCCTCCCGGGCCCTGGCGAAGGTAGCCAGCGGAGCGGACGACTACCTGCACGTTTACTCGACCCTCCTGCAGGAAGTTGACCAGCCGGTCATCCTGCACTGGCTCGGCACCATGTTTGATCCTGCCCTGGCCGGCTACTGGGGCTCCGACGACGTAGCCACGGCCACCGATACGTTCCTGTCCCTGATCCGCGAACACGCGGACAAGGTGGACGGCGTGAAGGTCTCGCTCCTGGACGCGTCGCACGAAGTAGCGCTCCGCGCCAGCCTCCCCGAAGGCGTCCGGCTCTACACGGGCGACGACTTCAACTACCCGGAACTGATCGACGGCGACGGAACGCACCACTCGGACGCCCTGCTGGGCATTTTCGCCGCCATCTACCCGGCGGCATCGGCCGCGCTGCAGAGCTACGACGCCGGCGACGCCGTCAGGGCCCGCGCCATCCTGGACTCCACCCGGGAACTCGGCAAGCACATCTTCAGCGCCCCCACGTTCTACTACAAGACGGGCATCGCGTTCATGTCCTGGCTCAACGGCAAGCAGCCGGGTTTCCAGATGGTGGGCGGACTGCACTCGGGCCGCTCCGTGGTGCACCTGGCGAAGACCTTCGAACTGGCCGACCAGGCGGGGCTGCTGAAGGACCCTGCCCTGGCCGCTTTCCGGATGTCGGACTACCTGCGGATCAACGGGGTGGGAGTATGACCTTGAACCCAGGACCGTCCCCCTTCTCACGGCTGTCCCTGAACAGCGCCACCACCAAGAAATGGACCCTGGCAGAGGCCGTTGACGGTTGCGCCCGCGCCGGCATCCCCGCCATCGGCCCGTGGCGTGACCGCGTGCACGAAGCGGGCGTGGACAAGGCGGCCAAGCTCATCCGCGACGCCGGCCTGCGGGTGTCTTCGTTGTGCCGGGGCGGCTTCCTGACGGCGGTTGACGCCGAGGGACAAGCTGCTGCGCTGGCCGACAACCGCGCCGCCATCCTCGAAGCCGTGGCCCTGGACACGCAGGAATTGTTCCTGGTGGTCGGCGGCCTTGCCCCGGGGGAGAAGGACGTTGTGGCTGCCCGCCAGCGCGTTGCCGACCGCCTCGCCGACCTGGTTCCGTTCGCCGTCGAAAATGGCGTCCGGCTGGTGCTCGAGCCGCTGCATCCGATGTACGCCGCGGACCGCGCCCTGATCTCCACGCTCGGACAAGCCCTGGACCTGGCGGCACCTTACGACGCAAAGGCGGTCGGCGTCGCCGTCGACACCTTCCACGTCTGGTGGGACCCGGAACTGAAGGCGCAGATTGAACGGGCCGGCCGGGAGCACCGCATTGCTTCCTACCAGGTGTGCGACTTCAATCTGCCCATCGCGGCCGATGCGCTGTTGTCCCGGGGCATGATGGGCGACGGCGTCATCGACTTCGCCACGATCGGCGCCTGGGTCCGGGAGGCCGGCTACACCGGCGACATCGAAGTGGAAATCTTCAACCAGGAAATCTGGGACGCCGACGGCGACAGCGTCCTGGCGACCATGAAGGAGCGTTACGCGGGACTCGTCCTGCCGTACGCCTGACCGACTCCAGCCTGACCGCACCCGTCCTGAGGCCCGGTACCGCCCCCAAGCGGTGCCGGGCCTTCGTCCTGTTCCGTAGTCGTCCTGCCCCTTAACAGGGCGGGGGCTCGCGCGTATTGTCGTGCGGAGGAGGCAATCTCATGAAGGACCAGACCAAGGACGCTGAAGCCACGGTGCTCGTGAAGGCACCGGTAAGCGTGGTGTGGGAGGCGCTGACCGATCCCGCGATCGTCAAACAATATTTCCTCGGCACCACCCTGACCACTACCTGGCGGGAAGGTGACCCCGTGACGTTCGCGGGGGAGTGGAAGGGCAAGAGCTACGAGGATAAGGGCATCGTGCTCAAAAACCGGCCCGGGGAGATGCTCCGCATCACCCATTACAGCCCCCTCTCGGGGCTGCCGGACGTGCCGGAAAACTACCACACTGTGGAGTACCGGCTGGATGATACGCCGGCGGGAACGCAGGTCAGCATCAGGCAGGGAAACAACAAGAGCGATTCCGAGGCGGAAGAGTCCGCGAAACTCTGGGACATGGTGCTGGGAAACCTCAAGGAACTGCTGGAGAGCTGAAGGCATAGCGCCTGCCGGGGGCGGCGGGTTGGGGCGGAGCGGTGACCCGTCGACAATCCGGACGTCCGGGGCTAGCTTGGGCACATGACCGAGATTCCAGACGAAGACGGCAGCGCGCGCGGCGACGACGGCACGTCCCGGCCGGCGGACGAGGCAGCACGGGATTCCATTGCCGGCGACCTGGCCGCAACGATCGAGCCCGACATCGCTGAGATGGATGACACGCCGGAGGGGCACCCCGGCGGCGTTGATCACCGCTAATCAGAAGCGGCCCGCGGCTGCAGTGCTGCAGGGGCGGGCCGCTTCATTTTTGTGCCCCAGGAGGGAATCGAACCCCCGACCGGCGGATTAGAAGGCCGCTGCTCTATCCCCTGAGCTACTGGGGCACGTGGGCGCTTTCGGACTGCTCCGGCGGCGCCTAGAAAAGTTTACAGTGCCGCGCGGGTTCGGCCAGTCAGCCGGCTTGCGGCGTTTTGACTCATCCCCCACACCCCCGTGCTCCCCGTAGTTTTGCACATAGGGGGACCTGTGCCTCGAAACGGCGGCGTTGCGGCGTGAAGCTGAAGGTGCCTGCTAGGGCATCATCATTCGAGACAGGACACCAAGATGACTGACAACATGACCGTCCGGGGCTTCGTCGCCACGGAGATCAAGACTTCCACCACACCCGGGGGCGTCCCAACGGCATCCTTCCGGCTTGGCTCCACGGACCGCCGGTACGATCGCGCATCCGGTACGTGGGTCGATGGAAATACCAACTGGTTCACCGTTCAGGGCTACCGGCAGCTTGCCGGGAACATGGCCTGCAGCATCAAAAAGGGCCAGCGGGTCATCATCGTGGGAAGGCTCAAAATGCGGAGCTGGGAAAAGGAGGGCCGGATCTACCACTCCGCCGAGATCGACGCGGACTCCGTCGGCCACGACCTCATGTGGGGTTCCGCCAATTTCATCCGCAACGCCGGCAACCCCTCGCAACAGGGCGCGGGCCAGGACCCGCAAGGTTCTGCCTCCGAGACCCAGGGCATCGGCGACCATGGCGACCCCGATGAAACCGGCGACTCGTCCGCAGACGGGATCTTCGTTGACGACGAAAACGGCGACGTCCTGCAGCTCGATTCGGAGACCGGCGAACTTACCGGGGCCGCCGCCTGAACAGATCCCGCTGATGCCGCCAGTGCGGCACCGTCCTGCGGTGCCGCATGGCAGAATGGCCAAGTGATCCGAGCAGAGACATCCCAGCGACAGTCCGGAATTCGCCAGGACCGGATCAGCCGGTCCGGAACGCGACAGTTCGGAACGCGACAGTCCGGAACCCGACGGCGCCTGGCAGGGTCGCCCGCGCTGGCACTCGCCGCTTCCATGCTTGCGGTGGCACTCGCCGGTTGCACCAGCACTGGCACTGGCGCCGATTCCGCTTCCCGGACCCAGCAGTCGGCCTCCCCGGCCGCTGTGCCGGCATCCGGGGCCGCGCAGCCTGCACCGACAGCGACGGCCGGGACCACCGCCTCTGGCAGTGCCGCGGCGCCGGAACCGGACGCGGCGACTGCCAGGTTGAAGGAAACTGTGACCAACGCGCTCCAGGGCGTCGCCGCGGCTAACCCCAAACCGGGCCAGGAACAGCTGGCAGCGGCCTTGACCGGCGCCGGAATACCCGCCGGTTCGTTGCAGGTATCCGCCAGCCGCACGCCCACCGGCCTGGAGGTCGACGCCATTGAGGCCGCCGCCCTGCAGGGGGCGGATTGTGTGATCGGCCAGATCCGCGACGGAAGTGTCGTCGTCACAGTCCTGCCCGTGCTGGCAACGGGAAAGTGCTTCGTCGGCGGCTGAGCCTGGCGCGAACCGCCACCAAGGCGCCTGCCAATGACAACCGCGAATGTGAGTTAACCCCGTCGACCCACTAGATTTGGAACCATGGCGGAATTTATCTACACAATGACCAAGGCCCGCAAGGCTGTTGGCGAAAAACTCATTCTCGACGACGTGAGCATGTCCTTCTTCCCTGGTGCCAAGATCGGTGTTGTTGGCCCCAACGGTGCCGGTAAGTCCACCATCCTCAAGATCATGGCTGGCCTGGACACCCCCTCCAACGGTGAGGCACGGCTGAGCCCCGGCTACACGGTGGGCATCCTGCTCCAGGAGCCGCCGCTGAACGAGGAGAAGACGGTCCTGGGCAACGTCCAGGAAGGCGTCGGCGAGATCTACGGCAAGATCCAGCGTTTCAACGAGATCTCCGAGGAAATGGCCAGCCCGGACGCTGACTACGACACCCTGCTGGAGGAAATGGGCCAGCTCCAGGAAGCCATCGACGCCGCCGACGCATGGGACCTCGACTCCCAGCTCGAGCAGGCCATGGATGCCCTCCGCTGCCCGCCGGCCGATGCCGACGTCACGCTCCTCTCCGGTGGTGAGCGCCGCCGCGTCGCACTGTGCAAGCTCCTGCTGCAGAAGCCTGACCTCCTGCTGCTGGACGAGCCCACCAACCACCTCGACGCCGAAAGCGTCCTGTGGCTGGAGCAGCACCTCTCCAGCTACGCCGGTGCCGTCCTCGCCGTCACCCACGACCGGTACTTCCTCGACCACGTCGCGGAATGGATCGCCGAGGTGGACCGCGGGCACCTTTACCCGTACGAAGGCAACTACTCCACGTACCTGGAGAAGAAGCGCGCCCGCCTGGAAGTCCAGGGCAAGAAGGACGCCAAGCAGGCCAAGCGCCTCACCGAGGAACTCGAATGGGTCCGCTCCAACGCCAAGGGCCGCCAGACCAAGTCCAAGGCGCGCCTGGCCCGCTACGAGGAAATGGCCGCGGAAGCGGACCGGACCCGCAAGCTCGACTTCGAAGAGATCCAGATCCCGCCGGGACCCCGCCTCGGCGGCCTGGTGCTCGAGGCCAAGAACCTGCAGAAGGGCTTCGAAGACCGGACTCTCATCGACGGTCTGTCCTTCACGCTGCCCCGTAACGGCATCGTGGGCGTCATCGGCCCGAACGGTGTCGGCAAGACTACCCTGTTCAAGACCATCGTGGGCCTGGAGCCGCTGGACGGCGGCGACCTGAAGATCGGCGACTCCGTCAAGATCTCCTACGCTGACCAGAGCCGCGGCGGCATTGACCCCAATAAGACGCTCTGGGAAGTTGTGTCCGACGGCCTCGACTACATCCAGGTGGGCCACGTTGAAATGCCGTCCCGCGCCTACGTCGCTGCCTTCGGATTCAAGGGCCCGGACCAGCAGAAGAAGGCAGGTGTCCTCTCCGGTGGTGAGCGCAACCGCCTGAACCTGGCGCTGACCCTCAAGCAGGGCGGCAACTTGCTGCTCCTTGACGAACCGACCAACGACCTCGACGTCGAAACTCTCAGCAGCCTCGAGAACGCGCTGCTGGAGTTCCCCGGCTGCGCCGTGGTGGTATCGCACGACCGCTGGTTCCTGGACCGGGTGGCCACCCACATCCTTGCCTACGAAGGTGACGAGGAAAACCCGTCGAAGTGGTACTGGTTCGAAGGCAACTTCGAGTCGTACGAAGAGAACAAGGTGGAGCGCCTTGGCCCCGATGCGGCCAAGCCGCACCGCGTCACGCACCGCCGCCTGACCCGCGACTAGGCTCCACAGCCACCGCGGTCACGCAAGAAGGCCGGCTCCCCGAGGGGAGCCGGCCTTCTTGCATTCCTGCTCACGGGCAGGAGCGGGCCGTCGTCGGCTGTTCACCGGAACTGCCGGGTCAGCCCTTCCCGGCCTTGCGCAGCTGGTGCTGGAGGACCTTGGCCTGGACAGCGCCCGCTACCTTGTTTTTGAGGTCGGTGGGAACCCGGACCATGCCCTCCTGGGCCACCGTTGCGACGTGCTGGCCGTCCCGGCTGAAGATCTTGCCGGTGGCCAGCCCGCGGGCGCCCTGGGCGCTGGGAGATTCCTGGACGTACAGCAGCCATTCATCGACGCGCACGGGCCGGTGCCACCACATGGCATGGTCGAGGCTTGCGACGCTCATGCCCGGCGTGATCCAGCTGAGACCGTGTCTGCGCAGAATGGATTCCAGCAGCGTGTAGTCACTGGCGTAGGCAAGGGCCGCGCGGTGCGTGTTGGCGTCATCCGGCATCGGCCCGAAGGTCTTCATCCACACGGCGTTGCGGGCGTCCCTCTCGCCGTTGGCCGAAACGTACAGCGGCGGGTCCACGTGCCGGATATCGAAGGGACGCTCGTAGGCCCAGTGCCGTGCCACCGGGTGGTCGAACTTGCCCAGGAGGTCCGCCGTGCTGGGCAGCGATTCGGGGTCGGGAATGCCCGCGGGCATGGCGGACTGGTGGTCGATTCCCTCGTCTTCCTCCTGGAAGGAGGCGATCATGGACAGGATGGGCATGCCGTCCTGGTACGCGTGCACCCGGCGGGCCGAGAACGAACGGCCATCCCGCAGCCGCTGGACACCGAACGTAATGGGCTTGTTGGCATCACCCGGGCGCAGGAAGTATCCGTGCATGGAATGGACGCTGCGCGCGGGGTCAACGGTACGGTTCGCCGCGATGAGCGATTGTGCCAGGACCTGGCCGCCGAAGACGCGCTGCCGCGGCTGCCGCTGGGACGGGCCCATGAAGATGTCCTCATCGGTCCTGGCCCCCTCAAGCTCGCCGAGGTCAAGGAGTTCAATGAGCGAGGAGGTGGGGTCCGGGGGCGGTGTCCCCTGCAGTCCGGCGTCGGCTTCAGTCATGGTTCGACTTTAGACGTGACTCCGGCGCCGTCCCAAAGAGGCACAGCCGGTAGAGTCGATATTGTGTCTGACGTCCTAACCCAGCCCCTGCAGTTCACCGATCCCCGCGACCTCGCCGATCTGCGCACCTTTGCCACCCGCGCCAAGTCGATCGACGACGGCGCCATCCGCCTCCAGGCGTCCGGCCCGGTACTGGCCGCCTACGTGTGCGTGCTGCGTCCCAGGCTGCTGGGCGAGGCGACGCCGACGATCCTCGGGCTGCGGACCATGGCCCTCGCGCAGCCGGCGGACACGGACGTCACTGTTCCGATTTCGGCAGTGCTGGACCGGCTCGCCCGGGCAGGGGAGAACGACGTCGAACTGCCGCTGCCGCCCATGACGGTCACCGAATCGTGGGCAGGCGTGGGCGCGCCACGCGCGGGCTGGGAGCGCGTGGCCACACTGCCGGACGCTGAACTGCGCCAGGCCGCCGAGGCCGGCATCACCGAGATCGCCGCCATCATCCCGGACAAACCCGGCGCGCTGATCGTCAACAACGCCCGGGCCACAGTCTGGGGCAGGGAACTCCCCGGAGCTGCCGGGCTGCCGCTGGGCGCGGCCTTCGCCGCCCTCACCCTCGGATTCCTCGCCGACAGCGAACAGCAGCTCTACCGGGCGGGGCGCTGGTTCAGGCTCAGCGGATCCCGCGGACACGTCCTGGCGCGCACAGGGTCGGGACTTTAGTTCCCTTGTTGCCGGCGGAAGGAATATCGAGCGATGTCAACGGAGTTCGGCCCCCTTATTGACCGCATGGCCCGGGCGCGCCGTGCCGAGCTGATCGCGCTCCGTCACCGGTTGCACCAACACCCGGAGCTCTCCAACCGCGAGAGAACCACATCCGCACTGGTCGCAGGTCATCTGCGGTCCCTTGGCCTCGACGAGGTCCGCACCGGCATCGCCGGGTACGGCGTCGTGGGGGTCCTGCGCGGGGGACTGCCGGGGGACAGGGTCGCTGCCCTCCGTGCGGATATGGACGCCCTTCCGGTCGCCGAGGCATCCGGCCTGGAGTTCGCGTCGACAGCCATTGACGACGGGTATCCGGGCGGTCCCACCCGGTCTCCCACGCATGCGGCCATGACTGCCATACGGCGGTGGTGCTCGCCACGGCCGGTGTCCTGGCGGAGCTTCGCGACCGGCTGCCCGGCACAGTTGTCTTCGTCTTCCAGCCAGCCGAGGAAGGGCCGCCGCTGGACGAGACCGGGGGAGCGCGTGCCATGCTCGCCGCTGGAGCCCTGGCTGACCCGGAACCAACGATGATGTTCGGCATGCACGTCTCGCCGTTGCCTGCCGGCGTGGTGGGCTATCGTGCCGGAACCGCATATGCGTCCTCGTGCGTCGTGCGGATCACCATCACGGGCCTGCAGGTGCACGGCTCCACGCCGTGGATGGGGATCGACCCGATGCCGGCGGCCGCGGGAATCATCGGCGGAATTGGCGAGCTCTACCGGCAGGTTCCTGCCTACCATGCCGTCTCCGTCAGTGTTGGCCACGTTGAGGACGCGGGCCGGTTTAACATCATCGGCCAGACGGTGACCCTGTTCGGGACAATCCGCTGCGCCGTAGAATCCGACATGCACGCCGTCCAGCAGAAACTGCTGCGACTTGCCGGGCACCAGGCGGCGGCCTACGGCTGCACGGCCGAAACGGAGTTCCTGCAGCCCGTGCCGTCAGTCGTCAACCGGCCGCAGTGGATTGACGCCATGCTGCCAACGCTCAGCCGGATCCTCGGTCCGGGGAGGGTCGTCGAAGTGCCGCTGACGCTGGGCTACGACGACATGTCGGAGTTCGTCAACGCCTTTGGCGGCGCCTACCTGAGCTACGGGGTCCAGGATACGCAGATGGACGCCGATGAGCTGCGGCCGCTGGAGGGCGGCCGCGGACTCTTCCCCAATCACAGCCCGGGATTTTACGCGGACGACGACTGTCTGGTCGATGCTGTCCGGGTGCACGCGGGCGTCGCAGTCGCCCATCTTGCAGGAGAGATCACCGTCCTCTGAACATGTGCCTGTGCTGGTTCAGGCTCAGCGGATCCCGCGGCCACGTCCTGGCGCGGACAGGGTCGGGACTTTAGCTCCTCCCTGCCGGGCGCGGCAGCCTGACATACTGACCGCATGAGCGACGTGGCCATCGTGGTTCCCCCGATCGAGCGGCACCCCGGCTTCAACGATGCGCTGCATCCCGACCGCGTCTGGATCCGCCTGCTCCGCGTTGCAGTCGGCCTCTTCGTCCTGGTGGCCCTGGTCCGGAAAACGTACGACGCCACGCTTCCGGGCAGCGACGTGGACATCGGCCAGCTCTACTCGGAGTTCACAGTCCAGTCGAACCTCGTCCTCGGACTGGTCCTTGTTTATTCCGCCGCGCGGACGCGGGCGAGGCTACCGGAGTGGTGGGACCATTTGCTGGGCGCACTCACGTTCTATCTGGTCATGACAGGAATCATCTACGCGGTCCTCGTCGCCCCGCCGGACGAGCCGTGGTGGAGCTGGGACATGTACTGGCCCCAGCTGGCACACCACCGCCTGGCTCCGCTGTTCATCGCCCTCGACTGGCTCCTGGTCACGAAAACCGTCCGCGGAAAATTGTCCCGGCCGCTCACCTGGCTCATCTACCCGTCCGCTTTCCTGGTCTACTCCTGGATGCGCGGGGCAATCGACGGGTGGTACGTGTACGACTTCCTCGATCCGACACTCGAGGGCGGCTGGCCGGCCGCGTTGACGACGACGGCCCAGGTGCTGGTGGCGTTCCTTGTGATTGCCTTGCTGGTGCATGCCGGCGGCAACGCACGCGCCGCACTCGCGACGCGGCGGAAACGGCGCTAACCGCGTGTCGGCCGGGATGCGGAAGCGTTCTCAGGCGTCCGCGGGGCTGTTCACCATCGACAGCGCTGCCCGCTCCATGTAGTCCCACAGGGTGCCTTCATAGAGCGGCGGAAGTTCCAGCGCGTCCACTGCTGCGCGCATATGGTGCAGCCACCGCTCCTTCGCCTCGGGGGTGACGCGGAACGGCATGTGGCGCATGCGCAGCCGCGGGTGTCCGCGTTCCTCGCCATAGGTGGTGGGGCCGCCCCAGTACTGCTCGAGGAACATCAGGAAACGCCTTTTTGCCGGCCCCAGGTCCTCTTCCGGATACATCGGCCGGAGCAGCGGGTCGGTGGCCACACCGTCGTAGAAGACATCAATGAGCTTCACGAACGTCTCGTGGCCGCCCACTGCGTCGTAAAAGTTGTCGGTGTAGCCAGGCTGCGTGAACGGATCGTTCTGCATCAGCTGCTGTGGCTGGCGGGGTTCGCCGGCGCTGGGAATCGTCATGGTTCTATTCTCCGGCCTTCTGCTGGGGTGCGGTCTCAGGGGCGGGCGCCTCCGCGGATTCGTCCACCGGGGCTACATAGTTTCCCTGGGAGCGGTTGCCCACCCGAAGGATTTCGCCGTTGCGCAGGTACCAGATGGCGCCGTCGTCGGAACGGACACGGGTGATGCGCAGGCCCATGGATTCGACCGTGCCCACCACTTCACTGGTCTCAATGACGTCGCCGATGCCGTACTGGTCCTCGATGGTGATGAAGATGCCGGCGAGGAAGTCCCGGATCAGCTGCTGGGCGCCGAAGCCGATGGCGACACCCAGGATACCCACGCTTGTCAGCAGCGGCGCGATGTCCACGTCCAGGTTCTTGAGGACGTACATAATCGTGATCACGGCGATGAGGACACCCGCCACGCTGTTCAGCAGGGATCCGATTGTTTTGGCACGCTGGACCCGGCGTTCGTGGTCCAGTGCCCGCAGGGCCGGGGCCACCCAGCGGAAGTGCGGTTTCTTGAAAAAGGTGGTGCCGGCGGCCACGCTCTTGGTGATTCCGGCAATCACGAAGGACGCGACGAGCCAGATCGTGACGCCCACTCCGATGCTGATCACGACACCTGCGGCGTTGATTCCGGAAATATCCGGTGTGGCGGGCGGGGTGATCGACAACATGCTGTACATCGGCAGGGATGCTCCTTATTGCTTATCGGCTTCCGCCGGAGCTGCCGGGCGTTCGCCGGGCGCATAACACTCTGTTCACCTTCAACACTAGCGCCGTAGCGTGGCCACATGCGCATCCTGATTCTTGGCGGCACCGCTTTCCTGTCCGCCGAAATTGCCCGGCAGGCGGCTGCCGCGGGCCATGATGTTACCTGCCTGGCCCGCGGCTCGGCGGCCTCCCCGCCGGAGGGAACGGCCTGGCTGCGGGCCGATCGGGCCGCCGGGCGCCAGTCCTATGAACAGGCCGCAGGGGACTGGGACGCCGTCATCGACGTAACCCGTGATCCGGAGCACGCCCGGGACGCGCTGGAGGCTCTGGCGCCCGTGGCAGCGCACTGGACCGTGGTGTCCAGTTGCTCCGTTTACGCAGACCATTCGGTGCCGGGCGAAGACGAAAGTGCCGGTTTGTTACCGCCGCTCACCCCGGGCACAGCCGCTGTCCCGGAGAATTACGGCGAGGCTAAATCGGCGATTGAGCACTACGCGGCAACCATCGCCGAGGGCAAGGTCCACCTCTGCCGAGCGGGGCTGATCGGTGGTCCCGGCGACAGTTCGGACCGTTACGGCTACTGGCCCGCACGGTTTGCCCGGGATGGCAAACCCGCCATCGTTCCGGACATCGGCTCCAGTGCAACGCAGGTGATCGACGTCCGCGATCTCGCCGCGTGGATCCTGAAGGCCGCCGGACTGCAGATCACGGGTGCCTTGAATGCGGTGGGCACCGGCGTGCGGTTCGATGACTACCTGGATGAATCCCAGCGGCAGGGTATGTATTCCGGCCGGACGTACAGCGTCCCGGAAGACTGGCTGGTTGCCCGGGGGATCGGGTACTGGGCAGGTCCGGATTCGCTGCCGCTCTGGCTCCCGGCGGGACACGACGGTTTCGCCACACGCTCCAACGCGGCCGCTGTTGCGGCCGGGCTCAACCTGCGGCCGTGGCAGGAGACATTGCGGGACACGCTCGAGGACGAACGCCGCGGCGGCCTGGACAGGGAACGGAAAGCCGGGCTCAGCGCCGGGACTGAGCGGCGGCTCGTGGAAGAATTCCTGCCCTGACCATTCCCTGCCTGAGGCTAGGGTTCCTCAACGTGCACCGAGGGTTCGTGGAGCACGGGAAAGTTCACGCTCCGGGCAATGAAGCAGACCTTGTTTGCCTCGTGATGCAGCTGTTCCATGAGCGCGTCGTCCACGGCGGCGGCCACCGTCACTTCGGGCCTGAGCGTGGCGGATTCGAACTGGCCGCTGCCGTCGCGGTTGGTCCGCATCAGGCCCGCGGCGCGGTCCTCGTACGCCGTTACCACCACGCCGTGCTTCACTGCCACGTGCAGGAAAGAGAGCATGTGGCACTGCGAGAGGGCGGTCAACAGCAGCTGTTCGGGGTTGTACCGCGTCTTGTCCCCGTGGAAGGTGGGGTCGGCCGACCCCTTGAGGACGGGAAGCCCGGGGATCTCGATGTCGTGGTCGCGGGAATACCCCCGGTAGGTCGACGTTCCGTCCCCCCGGTTCCCGGTCCATCGGACAGTCACGGCGTAGCGGTGCTCATCAAGCGTCATGCCGCAATTCTAGTGACGCCGCAACTCCACATCGGCCGAACGCCGGAACCCCGGAGCAACAGCACGCCAGCTCCGAGGTTCCGGTTCGTGGGAACAGATGCCGGCGGCTATCCGATGTCGGCCTCGCGGGCCCGCAGCGCGCGCGCCACGCCGTCGCGGTTCTCCAGCATCATGCGCCGCAGCGCGGTGCTGTCCTCCGGCAGCGCGGCCAGGAACTCGTCCGTCCGGTCCACAGTTTCCTGCGTGGTCTGCTGGGCGGGGTAAAGTCCGACGACGATCTGCTGGGCAAGCGCATGGGTGCGGTTGGCAACGATGCCGGGAACGGCGTCGAAATACTTCTCCGTGTACGGCGCCAGCAGAGCCGGGTCCAGCACCCGGGTGAATCCTGCCACCGCGGATGCCTGCAGGGCGTTGGACAGCTCGCCCTTCACCACGATGGAATCCCAGGCCGCAGCCTTGGCCTCGGGCGTGGGGATGGCGGCCTTGGCCAGCGCGGCCGCGTTCTGGCCGTTCGCGGTGTTGTCCCGCTCAAGTTCAGCGTCGATCCGGTCCTGGCCTGCCCGGCCGCCGGCTACCAGTGAAGCAAGGAGCTCCCACCGCAGATCCTGGTCGACGGTGAGGCCTGCCAGGGATGCCGAGCCGTCCAGCAGCGCCGAAACCGTATCCAGCTGGCCGTCGCTGCGCGCCAGCAGCGCGAAGGACTTCACGAACTGCAGTTGCGCATCCGAGCCCGCCGGCACGGAACCGGCCAGGTCCCAGAGAGTGTCCGCTGCGGCTATGGACGTCTTTTCCCGGTGTTCCTCGGCTACGTAATAGCTGAGCGTTGTGGCCAGCTGCCGGAGCTGGACCAGGATCACCGAGGAATCGGATTCGGACGCGATGTTGGCGAGGATCAGTTCGACGTAGCCGCGGGCCGGGGTTTCGCCGTCGCGGGCAGCGTCCCAGGCGGAACCCCAGACGAGCGTCCGCGGCAGGCTCTCGCGGAAGTCCTTTAGGTGGGCCGTTGCGGTGGCCAGCGACTTCGGATCGAGCCGGACCTTGGCATAGGCGAGGTCGTCGTCGTTCAGCAGGATCAGGTCCGGCTGGCGCAGACCGGCCAGGCCGGGCACCTCGGTCCGTTCCCCGTCGACGTCCAGTTCCTCGCGGTGCACCCGGACAAGCTGCCCTTCGGTGACGTCGTAGAACCCGACAGCCAGGCGGTGCGGGCGAAGGGTGGGCTGCTCGGCCACCGCGGACTGCACGATGCTGAACGAGGTGATGGCTCCGGAAGAATCCACCGCCACATCGGGAGTCAACGTGTTGACACCGGCGGTTTCCAGCCACAGCCGCCCCCACTCGTCCAGGTCGCGGCCACTGGCCTTTTCCAGCTCCACCATGAGGTCGCTGAGCTCGGTGTTCTGCCAGGCGTGCTTGCTGAAATACTCGCGCACTCCGGACATGAACTGCTCCGGACCGACCCAGGCCACCAGCTGGCGCAGAACCGAGGCGCCCTTGGCGTACGTGATGCCGTCGAAGTTCACTTCAACGTCCTGCAGGTCGTTGATCTCGGCGAAGATGGGGTGGGTGGTGGGCAGCTGGTCCTGGCGGTAGGCCCAGGACTTCTCCACCGAGGCAAATGTGGTCCAGGCATGGTCAAACTCGGTGTTCTCCACCGCCGCCAGGTGCGACATGTACTCGGCGAACGATTCGTTGAGCCACAGGTCGTTCCACCAGCGCATGGTGACCAGATCGCCGAACCACATGTGCGCGAGCTCGTGCAGGACGGTGATGGCGCGGCGTTCCACCTGCGCGCCCGTGACCTTGCCGCGGAAAACGTAGCCTTCCAGGATGGTCACGGCGCCGGCGTTTTCCATGGCGCCGGCATTGAACTCGGGCACGAAGAGCTGGTCGTACTTCGCGAACGGGTAGGGGCAGCCGAACTGCGCCTCGAAGAACTCGAATCCCTGCCGGGTGAGTTCGAAGATGTTGTCGGCGTCGAGGTATTGCATGAGCGACTTGCGCGCAAACACACCCAGGGGAACGATGCGCCCGTCGGCGCACTTCACCTCGCTGCGCACCGACTGGTACGGACCGGCGATCAGTGCCGTGACGTAGGAGGACAGCCGGGGTGTGGCGGCGAACTCCCAGACCGAGCGTGCGCCGCCGTCTTCACCGGGAATGGTTTCGATGGGGACAGGCGTGGGGGAGTTGGACACCAGGTCCCAGTGCGACGGCGCGGTGACGGTGAACGTAAAGCTCGCCTTGAGGTCGGGCTGCTCGAACACCGCGAACATCCGGCGCGAATCCGGAACCTCGAACTGCGTATACAGGTAGACCTCGTTGTCGACGGGGTCCACGAAGCGGTGCAGTCCTTCGCCGGTGTTCATGTACGGGGCCTCGGCAACCACCAGCAGATCGTTCTCCGCGGCGAGGTACGGCAGTTGGATGCGGACACCGTCCGACACCTCCGCCGGGTCGAGTTCAGTGCCGTTCAGCATGACACTGTGAACCTTGTGGGTAACCGCGTCGATGAAGGTGGAGGATCCGGGCCGGGCGCTGAACTTTACGGCGGTAGTGGATCCGAAGACTTTGTCACCCTGGGTCAGGTCCAGGCTGACGTCGTAGGACTCAACGGAGATGAGGTTGGCGCGCTCACGGGCTTCGGCGCGCGTCAGGTTCATGCCTGGCAAGGTGGGGCCTCCAGAAAGGGTTGCGGTTGCCGGCCAGCAACGGTCATTGCCAGCACTGTGAAGTTATTCTTTCACTTCACCCGGCGATGGCAAGTTAGGTGGATCACGCGGCATCGGCACGGAGTAGCGTTGGGGTATGGGAAAGTTCAGGGACTCGGTGGACGTCAGGGCTTTGCGGTTCGCGGTGGGTTTCCCTGCGTTGCTGGCCGTCGCATTCGTCGTCTGTGCCTTCCTGCTCCGGACGGACGTGCCGGACCCCATGGCGGTGCTGTGGTCCGGGACCGGACCGGCCGGTTTTGCGCCGTTCTCCGCCTTCGTGACCTGCGGCGGCCTGATCATCGCGGTGGTGGGCTGGCTCGTCCTGGGGCAGGCCGTGCCGTTGAGCCGGCCCGCCGTCATGCGACGTGTGATGATGGGCGCCGGGCTCACCCTAAGTCTCTTTGTCACCACGGTGCTGGCGGCAGTCCTCGTGGGCCAGGCGGGAATCGCCGACGTCCGCGAAGCACGTGTTGATATGTCCGTCCTGGCCCTCGGGAGCGGGGCGGCACTACCCCTGGGCGTCATCATGGGCTTCGTTTTCAAGGCCGACGAGCGGTGGTCTGTGGAAGATGAGCGCGCCTTGCGGGACGCGCTGGAGCGCGAATCGGACCCCGAGCTGGCGTCGGATTCAGTACGGCTGTGGGTCCATGCGCGCAGTTCGGTGTTTGTGATGCTGGGCGTCGCATCGCTGTTCCCGGCAGCGCTGGTCTCCATCGCCGTCCCGTGGCTGGGTGCACTCCTGGTGGTGCTGGCGGTGCTGGCGGCCGCCTTCCTCTTCGCCCGTATCATCGTTGACCGGCGCGGTTTGCGGGTTTTCGCCGCCGGGTTCGTCCGCGTGATGGAAATTCCGGCGGCGGCGATTTCCTCGGCAACCCCGGCCGATGTCCGCGCCGCAGACTATGGCGGCTGGGGCTACCGCCACCACGGCGGGACCACCGCCATGCTGGTCAGCAGCGGACCCGCCGTCGTCGTCAACCGCGCGGACGGACGGAAAGCGGCCGTCAGCGGCGGCAGTCCCGACTCGGCCGAAAGGGTGGCCGCCGTCCTGTCCCGCGTAGCTGCCCGGGCCCGCGGCGAGAAGCGCCCGCCCCAGCCCTGAGTCCGCCAGCCCTGAGTCCGCCGGCCCTGAGTCCGCCGGCCCTGGGTGCCGTGGCGCCGGGCCCGCCGGCCCGGGCGTCCGCAGAGTGTTCATGGCAGGCAGCCTGTGCCCGCACCCTAGTACGCTTGGATGCGACCCCCGAAGCAGCCCGGAAGCCTTCCGGTGCTTATGACTGAACGGACCTTGCCGTGACCACATCTTCCGATCTTCCGCGCGTCCACATCGCCACCGACCACGCCGGCATGGAGCTCAGCGCCCACCTCGTGTCCCACCTCACGGCCAAGGGCTACGACGTGGTGGACCACGGGCCCAAGGTCTACGACGCCCTGGATGACTACCCCTCCTTCTGCATCAACGCAGCGCTCGCCGTCGTGGCGGACCAGGCTGCCGGAGTGAACGCCCTGGGCATCGTGCTGGGCGGCTCCGGAAACGGCGAGCAGATCGCCGCCAACAAGGTCAAGGGCGTGCGGGCTGCGCTGGCCTGGAACCTGTCCACCGCAACGCTGGCGCGCGAGCACAACGACGCCAACGTCGTTGCAGTCGGCGGCCGCCAGCACAGCGTGGACGAAGCAACGGAAATCATCGAGGCCTTCCTGCAGGAACCGTTCAGCAACGACGAACGCCACGTCCGCCGCATCGCCAAGATCGCGGCCTACGAGAACACCGGCGAGGTTATCGCCTAGTGCCGGAGGGACATTCGGTCCACCGGCTGGCACGCCAGTTTGCGGACGTGTTCTCCGGGCAGAGACTCGCTGTTTCCAGTCCGCAGGGGCGGTTCGCCGACGGCGCGGCGCTGCTGGACGCCAGCACGCTCGTGGGCACGGTGGCCCACGGCAAGCACTTGTTCCTGCACTTCGACCGCGGGCTCGTCCTGCACGTGCACCTTGGCCTGTACGGTGCGTGGGATTTCGGAGGTGACGCCTCCTTCCGCGGTGCCTCCAGCATCGGAGCGCCCCGGAAAGTGGGGGAGCGGGAAGTGTTCGACGACGGCGCCGCAGCTTCAGCGGACGACGGTTCGGTTTACTCCGGCCCGCCTGCGCCTGTCGGTGCGGTCCGGGTCAGGCTGGCGGGCGCCCACGGCTGGGCTGACCTCCGGGGCGCCACCACCTGCCACGCCATCACCGAGGCTGAGGCCGGCGCCGTCCTGGCACGGCTTGGGCCGGACCCGCTCCGCAACCTTCCCGGGGACCGGGAAGCCTTCGTCACCGGAGTGACGGCACGGAAGACGCCCCTGGCGGCTCTGCTCATGGACCAGAAGGTGATTGCCGGCGTCGGGAATGTCTACCGTGCAGAACTGCTCTTCCGCCAGGGACTGGACCCCTGGCTGCCGGGCCGTGCCCTGGACGCCGGTGCGGCCGGCGCACTGTGGGAGGACACCGTTGCCGTGATGTCCGACGGCGTCCGCGACGGCAGGATCATCACCACGCCTCCCAGCTACTGGACAGAGCCGGCCGCCGGACTGCCGGCGCCCGAGGAATCGCACTTCGTCTACCGGCGGCAGGGCCTCGAGTGCCGCAACTGCCGCACCCCCGTGGCGCTGACGGATCTGGCTGCCCGCAAACTCTACTGGTGCCCTGTGTGCCAGCAGGGTTCCTGAGGGAACGAGGCAGGGACCAAAAACGAGGCAGGGACCAAAAACGAGGCAAGGAACAAAAAAGGGGAACAAAAAAGCCCCTCCGGAGAGGGGCTGTTTGTTGTCTTGGAGAAGACTGGTGTCCTGGAGGGGACGACGGGAATCGAACCCGCGTAATCAGTTTGGAAGACTGAGGCTTTACCATTAAGCTACGTCCCCGGGAATGCGCTGCTACTACTGTACGTCTACATGCTGTACGTCGCTTGCGGCGCTGCACTTCCGGTCGGCTGCTCGAGCCGGATATAACTAAACCTAATTCAGGGCCCCGGTGTCAAATGTGCATATCCGGCCGATATGACCGTAGACTGTTCTGTGCACTTACGGGGTGTAGCTCAGCTTGGCTAGAGCGCCTGCTTTGGGAGCAGGAAGTCGCAGGTTCAAATCCTGTCACCCCGACTCTGCAGCTTGTCAGATCATTGCGTTTGCAGAACCCCATCCCACAAAACCAGGAGTACTTAGACTGTGAAGAGCGCTGTCGAGAACCTCACCCCCACGCGGGTCAAGCTCAATGTTGAGGTCCCTTTTGAGGAATTGAAGCCCAGCATCGAAGAGGCATACAAGACTGTTGCTTCGCAGATCCAGGTCCCTGGGTTCCGCAAGGGCAAGGTCCCCGCGAAGCTGATCGACCAGCGCGTTGGCCGCGGCTACGTGCTGGAAACGGCCATCAACGAAGGCCTCAACGGCTGGTACCAGGACGCAGTCCAGGAAACCGGCATCCGTCCGCTGAGCCGTCCCGAGGTTGAAATCACCGAGGTTCCGGACCCCACCGCGACCGACGGCGAACTCAAGTTCCACGCCGAGGTTGACATCCGTCCCGAGATCGAACTGCCGGACTACTCCGGCATCAAGGTCGAGGTAGCCGCCGCCGAGTCCACCGAAGCCGATGTTGACAAGGCCCTTGACGAACTCCGCGGCCGCTTCGGCACCCTGAAGTCCGTGGACCGCCCGGCCGCCGACGGCGACTTCCTGACCATCGACATCACCGCATCCATCGACGGAGCCGAAGTTGACTCCGCCTCAGGCCTGTCCTACCAGGTTGGCGCCGGCACCATGCTCGAAGGCCTGGACGAGGCCGTCACCGGCCTCAGCGCTGACGAGGACGCCATCTTCGAGACCACCCTCGTTGGCGGCGACCACGCCGGCGAAGCCGCCCAGGTCAAGGTAGTGGTCAAGTCCGTCAAGGAGCGCGAGCTTCCCGAGGCCGACGACGACTTCGCCCAGCTGGCTTCCGAGTTCGACACGCTTGCAGAACTGCGTGCGGACCTCGGCAAGCAGGCTGCCGAATCCAAGGTTGTTGAGCAGGGTGTCGAGGCACGCGACAAGGTCCTGGACAAGCTCGTTGAGCTCGTCGAGGTCCCCGTTCCCGCCTCGGTGGTCGAAGAGCAGCTGGAGCAGCACTTCAAGGCCGAGAACTCCCACGGCGAGGGTGACCACGACACCGAGGAGCACCGCGCCGAGGTCAAGGCCAACACCGAGCGTGCCTTCCAGAACGAGATCATCCTGGACGCCATTGCGGACAAGGAAGAGGTCGGCGTCAGCCAGAACGAGCTGATCGACTACATCGTGACCACTGCCAGCCAGTACGGCATGGACCCGAACCAGTTCGCACAGATCATCGATCAGTCCGGCCAGGTTCCCATGATGGTTTCCGAGGTCCGCCGCCGCAAGGCCCTGGCAGTTGTGCTGGGCCAGGCCGAGGTCACCGACTCCGAGGGCAACAAGGTTGACCTGAGCGACTTCGTCCGCCCCGGTGGCGAAGAAGCTCCTGCCGCCGAAGCTGAAGAAGCCCCCGTCGTCGACGGCGAAGCTGCTGAAGGCGAAGCTGCCGCCAAGGACGAAGCGTCAAGCGACGATCCGGCAGCCGTGAAGTTCTAACACCACGTTGCACGGAAGCCCCCGGATCCCTGATCCGGGGGCTTCCTGTTTAACCCCTGAGCCAACCCCGCACAGCGGCGGTGCAGTGCTGTGCGGTGGGCCGCTGCGGCAATCGTGCGCCGTCAGCGAACAGCGCGATCCGCGTGAACAAAACGGCCGCGAAACCGGTTAGTGTCCAAGTAGTGATTTTCAGTGGCGTCGTCCCGTGACGTCACCGTCGCCAGCGAGAGGTAAGTACATATGTCACAGCAAGCAGGGGCCCCCCGGATGGCTACTGTCGATCCGGCAGCCCAGGACAACTACATTTACAACCGCCTGCTGAAAGAGCGAATCATCTGGCTCGGCTCCGAGGTCCGCGATGAGAACGCCAACGCGATCTGCTCGCAGTTGCTGCTGCTGTCCGCGGAGAACCCGGATAAGGACATCTACCTTTACATCAACTCGCCGGGCGGCTCCGTGACGGCCGGCATGGCCATCTACGACACCATGCAGTTCATCCCGAACGACGTCGTAACCGTCGCCACCGGCCTCGCCGCGTCGATGGGCCAGTTCCTGCTCTCATCGGGCACCAAGGGCAAGCGCTACGCCACCCCGAATGCGCGCATCCTGATGCACCAGCCTTCCGGCGGCATCGGCGGCACGGCCTCGGACATCAAGATCCAGGCTGAGCTCATCCTCCACATGAAGAAGGTCATGGCGGAACTCACCGCAGACCAGACCGGCCAGACCGTGGAGACCATCCTCAAGGACAATGACCGCGACAAATGGTTTACGGCTACTGAGGCCCTCGAGTACGGCTTCTTCGACAAGATTGCCGCGCACGCGGGATCTGTGGCCGGCGGCGGCGGAACGCAAAACGCCAGCGGCTCGGAAAAGTAACCGGCGAAGACAGAAATGATTCCAGGAGAAATGAACATGAACTATAATCTCGGATCGTCTGCCGGGAACCTGCCCACCAGCCGCTATGTGCTGCCGCAGTTCGAGGAACGTACGCCCTATGGCTTCAAGCGCCAGGACCCGTATACCAAGCTCTTCGAGGACCGGATCATCTTCCTCGGCGTCCAGGTGGACGATGCCTCCGCGGACGACGTTATGGCACAGCTGCTGGTGCTGGAGTCCACCGACCCGGACCGCGACATCACGCTGTACATCAACTCCCCGGGCGGTTCCTTCACCGCCATGACGGCCATCTACGACACGATGCAGTACATCCGCCCCGAGATCCAGACCGTGTGCCTGGGCCAGGCGGCAAGTGCGGCGGCTGTCCTGCTCGCGGCCGGCACGCCCGGCAAGCGCCTGGCACTGCCCAACGCACGCGTACTCATCCACCAGCCGGCACTGTCCGGCGGCCAGGGCGGACAGGCCTCCGACCTTGAGATCCAGGCAGCCGAAGTCATGCGCATGCGGTCCTGGCTCGAAGACACCCTGGCCAAGCACTCGGGCCGTACGTCCGAGCAGGTCAACAACGACATCGAACGTGACAAGATCCTGACCGCCGCCGAGGCGCAGTCCTACGGCCTGATCGACCAGGTTCTTGATTCCCGCAAGATCAAGCCGCAGGCGATCAGCAGGTAATTAAGCACGACACGCGGAGCCGGTGCGGTTCATGGAAAATGGACCGCACCGGCTTTCGTTTTCAATACGTAAGGTTCCACCCCTCAGGCCGAATGTGACTTAGAGTGGAACATGTCACGGCCGGACCTTCCGGACCCACCGTGATTCCAGCAACCGGTGCAGTGCTGCGGTAGCAGCAGGATACTAAGGGGTTCACATATGGCTCGGATTGGCGAGAGCACGGATCTGCTGAAGTGCTCTTTCTGCGGAAAGAGCCAGAAGCAGGTGCGCAAGCTCATTGCCGGGCCCGGCGTCTACATCTGCGACGAGTGCATTGAACTCTGCAACGAGATCATTGAAGAGGAACTCGCCGAAGTAGCGGACCTCGGCAGCTTCGAACTGCCCAAGCCCCGCGAGATCTTTGATTTCCTCCAGGAATACGTGATCGGCCAGGAGCCCGCCAAGCGCTCGCTCGCCGTCGCGGTCTACAACCACTACAAGCGGATCCAGGCCGGCCACGCGCCCAAGAGCGGCAGCCTCGCCGAAGGCGTCCATCACGACGACGTCGAGATCGCCAAGTCGAACATCCTCCTGATCGGCCCCACCGGCTGCGGTAAGACCTATCTGGCCCAGACGCTGGCCCGACGCCTCAACGTTCCCTTCGCCGTCGCGGATGCCACGGCACTGACCGAGGCCGGGTACGTGGGCGAGGACGTCGAGAACATCCTCCTGAAGCTGATCCAGGCTGCTGACTATGACGTCAAAAAGGCCGAGCAGGGCATCATCTACATCGACGAGATCGACAAGATCTCGCGGAAGAGCGAAAACCCTTCCATCACCCGTGATGTCTCCGGCGAAGGCGTACAGCAGGCCCTGCTGAAGATCCTCGAAGGCACGGTGGCCTCAGTTCCCCCGCAGGGCGGCCGGAAGCACCCGCACCAGGAATTCATCCAGATCGACACCACCAACGTGCTGTTCATCGTTGCCGGAGCCTTCGCAGGGCTCGAGGACATTATCGGCTCCCGTTCGGGACGAAAGGGCATCGGATTCGGTGCTCCGCTGAACGAAGTCAAGAACAATTCCGACTCCTACGGCGAGGTCATGCCGGAAGACCTGCTGAAGTTCGGGCTGATCCCGGAATTCATCGGCCGGCTTCCCGTCATCACCACGGTCTCCAACCTGGACCGTCCGGCCCTGATCCAGATCCTCTCCACACCGAAGAACGCCCTGGTGAAGCAGTACCAGAAGATGTTCCAGCTGGACGGTGTGGAACTGCTGTTTGACGACGCAGCCCTGGACATGATCGCCGACCAGGCACTGGAACGGGGCACGGGTGCCCGCGGGCTCCGCGCCATCATGGAAGAAGTGCTCCTCCCCGTGATGTTCGACCTCCCCAGCCGGGACGACATCGCCAGCGTCGTCATCACTGCCGACGTCGTGGCGAAAAAGGCGCAGCCCACCATGATCGCGCACGACGTTGTGGCTAAGCGCCGGAATAAATCCGCTTAGTTCTTCGCTCTTGCTAGATGTGCGCCTGAGGTGCGCCACGCCCCGATGACTTTACGAGGAGATCTCCGTGCCTGAAACCACCGCGAGCAAAGCCGACTTCTGGTTCGACCCCCTGTGCCCCTTCGCCTGGATCACGTCCCGCTGGGTGGGCGAAGTGGAGGAAGTCCGCGACATTGAAACCGAATGGCACGTGATGAGCCTTGCCGTCCTGAATGAGGGCCGCGAACTGGACCCCGGCTACCGCGAGGCGATGGACAAGGCGTGGGGCCCGGTACGCGTCATCATTGCCGCCCGCGAGCAGCACGGTGACCAGGTCATCAAGCCGCTCTATGACGCCATGGGCAGCCTGATCCACGACGCCGGCGAAAAGGATTTCGCCGTCGTGATCAGCAAGGCCCTGGCGGACTGCGGGCTCCCTGCCGGGCTCGCGGCCGAAGCGACCTCGGACGCCTTCGACCAGCAGCTTCGCGCCAGCCACGAAGAGGGCATCTCCCTTGTAGGCCAGGACGTGGGAACGCCCGTGGTGGCCTTCAACGGCACGGCATTCTTCGGCCCGGTCCTGACCCGCATTCCCCGGGGCGAAGAAGCGGGCCGGCTGTGGGACGCCGCGGTGACCCTGGCTTCGTACCCGCACTTCTTCGAGATCAAGCGCAGCCGCACTGAACGGCCTGAATTCAACTGACAAGCTCCGCCTATCGCCCCTCAGGGGGAACCGGAATTACTAGGATGTAGTTCTTTCGGGACCCTTGCGGATCGGCCCGGGTGGGACAACAATAGTTCTTACCCACTTCGAAAGAAGAGGGACACGGAAACCAAAGATTCAGTGACACGCATCTGACGCAGCCTTCGGCAAAGTCAGAAGCTGGCTACCAGTGACGAGGTAGGAAGACCTGAAATTCCGAGGATTCCGCCAGATTGTCACAGACGTCACGAGACAATCGAAAAAGTCGAAGCCCCACCAACGGCAAAACGCTGATGGGGCTTCCCCTTTGCCCAAAAACAGGGTGACACCCGAAGACGGAAGCCCCACCAGCGACGAACGCTGATGGGGCTTCACGTGTGTCCGGTAGCCGGTGAGCGGGCTAGGCGCCGTGTGCTTCTTCCGGCTGGGCCAGCACAACATCGCTGACCGTCAATTCGCCGTCGCCTGCCACGAGGGTGAGCTCGCGGGCATTCGAGGCGGCCTTCAGGTCGGCCAGGCCGGCCTTCAGCTGCGTGGTGATCGACTCCGTGGCGGTGATCGTGGCGGACAGCACCTCGGTGCGCTGCTTGACCTTGGCCTCGGACTTGGCCTTGCGGATACCGCTCAGTGCAACCCCGACCGTCGCGAGCATGGTGGTGTCGCCGTCGGAGACCTCTGACGCCGCGGGCCACTCGGCACGGTGCACTGATCCGGTGCGCCACCAGCCCCAGACCTCTTCGGTGGCGAAGGGCAGGAACGGCGCGAACAGCCTCAGCAACGTATCCAGGGTGGTGGCCAGCGCCGCCAGCACTGATGCCTGCTCTGCTTCGCCGGCCGCCCCGTAGGCCCGGTCCTTGATGAGTTCCACGTAGTCGTCCGTGAACTGCCAGAAGAAGCTCTCGCTGATCTGCAGCGCCCGGGCGTAGTCATAGTTCTCGAACGCCTTGGTGGCCTGTGCCACCACGTCGGACAGCTGTGCCAGGACGGCGCGGTCCAGCGGGTTGGTCAGTACGGACAGGTCCGTGGACACTACCGAGTTTTCCGTGGCGCCCAGGTTCAGGACGAACTTCGAGGCGTTGAGGAGCTTGATGGCCAGGCGGCGGCCGATCTTCATCTGCGCGATCTCGTAGGCCGTGTCCGCGCCGAGCTTTGCCGAGGCCGCCCAGTACCGGACCGCGTCCGAACCGTACTCCTCAAGGACATCGGTAGGCACGATCACGTTGCCCTTGGACTTGGACATCTTCTTGCGGTCCGGGTCGAGGATCCAGCCCGAAATGGCGGCGTGCTTCCACGGCGCGGTGTCCTGCAGCGCATCGGCACGCACGGCCGTGGAGAACAGCCAGGTCCGGATGATGTCGTGGGCCTGCGGGCGCACGTCGAACGGGTAGACCTTGGCAAAGAGTGCCTCGTCAGTGCTCCAGCCGCCCACGATCTGCGGTGTCAGCGAGGACGTGGCCCAGGTGTCGAGGACATCGGCGTCACCAGTGAAGCCGCCCGGCTGGTCGCGCTGGGCTTCCTCGTAGCCGGGCGCCGCGTCGGCAGCCGGATCGACGGGGAGTTGCTGGTCCGTCGGGACGATCGGTGCGTCGTATTCCGGGTTCCCGTCGGCATCCAGCGGGTACCAGACCGGTACCGGCACACCGAAGAAGCGCTGGCGGGAGACCAGCCAGTCGCCGTTCAGTCCTGAGATCCAGTTCTCGTAGCGGGAGCGCATGAATGCCGGGTGGAACTCGATCTCGTTGCCGCGGCCGATCAGACGTTCGCGGCGGTCCTCGTCGCGTCCGCCGTTGCGGATGTACCACTGGCGCGAGGTCACCACTTCGAGGGGCTTGTCGCCCTTCTCGAAGAAATTGACCGGGTGCATGATCTTCTTGGGCTCGCCGTCGAGGAGTTCGGCTGCGGCGAGCTGCTCGACCACTGCTTCCTTGGCGCTGAAGACCGTCTTGCCGGCGATCGATTCGAAGGCCGCCCGGCCCTGCTCGGTGGTGATCCAGTCCGGCGTGTCACCGATGATGCGGCCGTCACGGCCCACGATGGCGCGGGTGGGCAGCTGGAGCTCGCGCCACCAGGTCACGTCGGTGAGGTCTCCGAAGGTGCAGACCATGGCGATGCCGGAGCCCTTGTCCGCCTTGGCAAGGTGGTGGGCCTTCACCTCAACCTCGACGCCGAACAGGGGAGAGGTGACCTTCTTGCCGAACAGCGGCTGGTACCGCTCGTCGTCGGGGTTTGCCACGAGGGCGGCACAGGCGGCCAGCAGTTCCGGGCGCGTGGTCTCGATGTAGAGCTTCTCGCCGTCCTCGGTGAAGAACGGGTAGCGGTAGTACGCGCCTGCGACCTCGCGGTCCTCGAGTTCAGCCTGGGCCACCGCGGTGCGGAAGGTGACGTCCCACAGCGTGGGGGCCTCAGCCATGTAGGCGTCGCCGGCGGCGAGGTTCGCCAGGAAGGCGCGCTGGGAGATGGCCCGGGACTTGTCATCGATGGTCCGGTAGGTCAGGTCCCAGTCGACGGACAGGCCAAGGGTCTGGAAGAGGTTCTCGAAGACCTTCTCGTCCTCGACGGCGAGTTCCTCGCACAGTTCGATGAAGTTGCGGCGCGAGATGACGTCAAAATCGCGCTGGTTCTTGGCCGGTTCAGCCGGCGGACGGTAGGCGGCGTTGTAATGGACGGCCGGATCGCAGCGCACACCGTAGTAGTTCTGGACGCGGCGCTCGGTGGGCAGGCCATTGTCGTCCCAGCCCATGGGGTAGAAGACGTTCTTTCCGGTCATGCGCTGGTAGCGCGCCAGGACGTCGGTCTGGGTGTAGGAGAACATGTGGCCCACATGCAGGGATCCCGACGCCGTGGGCGGGGGAGTGTCGATCGAGTAGACCTGCTCCCTGGTGGTCTCCCGATTAAACTTGTAGGTTCCTTCGTCAAGCCAGCGCTGCGTCAGGGCAGCTTCCAACCCCTCAAGGGCGGGCTTGTCCGGAACGTTGATAGGGGCGGTAGTGGGCGTGTCTGTACCCTGAGTGTCTTCAGCCATGGAGCAATTGTTTCATGTTCTCTTCCCTCGCTGGCGCCGGGCCCCTGCAGTAGCATCCCGGTATGGACAGTGATGACCGCAAACTGGTGACCAAACGCATCTACGATGACCCCTCCGACGACGACGGTTTCCGCGTCCTGGTGGACCGGCTCTGGCCGCGCGGCATCAGCAAGGAACGGGCCATGCTGGACCTCTGGCTGAAGGAGGTGGCGCCCTCAACAGCGCTGCGGACCGAGTTCGGCCACATGCAGGAACGTTTCGCGGACTTCCGTGAACAGTACGAGGCGGAACTCGAAAACAACCCGGCCGTGGCCACGCTGCAGGAGCTGGCGGTGAAGCACGGGCGCATCACCCTCCTGTACGGTGCCAGGGATCCTGAGACCAACCATGCCCGTGTGCTTCTGGACTTCCTCCAACGTTAGGGTGGTGCCATGACTGAGGAAAAGCGCACAAAGGCAGCAGTAGTTACGGGAGCAAGCACGGGAATCGGCGAGGCGACGGTCCGCGCGTTGCGGGCCGAGGGTTGGACGGTTTTCGCCGTTGCCCGCCGGGCGGACCGGCTCGCGGCGCTGGCCGAGGCCACAGGAGCCACGGCTGTGCCGGCGGATATCGCCGACGACGATGACGTGGAAAGGCTCCTGGCCGAGGTGACGAAGGCCGGCGGCATCGACACCCTGATCAACATTGCCGGGGGTGCACGGGGCGCGGACCGGATTGCCGATGCCAAAACCGAGGACTGGGAGTGGATGTTCGACGTGAACGTCCTGGGCACCATGAAACTAACCCGCGCCTTCCTTCCCATGCTGCGGGCCAACGGCGAGGGCACAGTCCTCAACCTGACCTCGACGGCGGGACTTTCCGCCTATGAGGGCGGTGCCGGCTACAACGCGGCCAAGTTCGCCCAGCACGCCATGACCGGAGCGCTCCGGCTGGAAGAGGTGGAGAACAATGTCCGTGTCATCGAAGTTGCTCCGGGCCTGGTGCACACCGAGGAGTTCGCCCTCAACAGGCTGGGCGACCAGGAGGCCGCCGGAAAGGTCTACCAGGGCGTGGAGAAGCCGCTCACTGCCGACGACGTAGCCGATGTGGTCCGCTACGCCGTCACTGCGCCGCACCACGTCAACCTGGACCAGATCGTGATCCGGCCCGTTGCGCAGGCAGCCACCCACAAGCTCATCCGTAAGCAGGCCTAAGCCGGGGGAGGAGGGCCGGGGAGCCTGGTACGCAGGGGCTTCCCGGCACCGGAGGTTCATCCCGGGTTGGTCTGGGCGTTCCGGACCTGTGACCAGCTGTTGATGATCGACGGCGACTGTGGCACTTCACCTGAACACCCACCAGAGTGGAGACCACACCATGCAACACCCGAAGACGCTTGGCGCCGCCGTACTCAGCGCAGCCCTGCTCATCGCCCTCCCGTCCCCGGCCTTGGCCGCAGACACCAACCCGCAAGGGGGCGACAACCACTTCGACCTCGAGGCCCATCGGGGCGGCATTGGACTCACGGTCGAGTCCACCCTTGCCTCCTTCGCCAAGGGCATCGAGACAGGCGTCACGACGCTCGAGCTTGACCTTCAGATCACCAAGGACGGTCGCGAAGTCATTACGCACGACCGCAAGATCAGTCCCGCCAAATGCCGGGACACAGCGCCTGTAGAGGCGGGTGATCCGCAATTCCCGTATGTGGGCAAATACGTCAAGGATCTGACGTTTGCGCAGGTCCGGAGCCTGGACTGCGGCAGCCTCACCCTTTCCCAGTTCCCGGGGCAGGCCGCGTCTCCGGGCGCGCAGATGCCTACGCTTTCGGAGGTGTTCGCCCTGGCGGAGTCCTACCGTGCCAGCCAGGTGAAGTTCAACATCGAGACCAAGGTCGAAGCCGGCGCTCCGGAGCAAACGGCACCGCGGGAACAGTTCGTGGATGTAGCGCTGCGGGAAATCAAGGCAGCCAACATGCAGCACCGTGTCTCCATTCAGAGCTTCGACTGGGGTTCGCTGCGCCTGGTACAGCAGCGCGATCCGCAGATCCGCACTGTTGCGCTGACGAACAAGGACTTCCTCCAGGCCGGGCAACCGGGCAGCTCGCCTTGGCTCGGAGGCATTGACTCGGACGACTTCGGCGGAGACCTCGTCAACGCGGCCTCTTTTCTAGGCTTCGACGCCATCTCGCCGGTGCACGGCTCCCCGCAAAACGGCTCGGTGACGGATCCCGGCTATGTCCCCTACGTCACTGCCGACATGGTGCAGCGCGCCCATGATGCGGGCATGCAGGTCATCCCGTGGACCGTGGACGACAAACCCACCATGCGCTCGCTGATCGCCGCCGGTGTGGACGGTATCATCACCGACTACCCGGACCGGCTCCGGGACGTTATGGCAGAGGCCGGCATGAAGCTGCCGCAGAGCTTCGACCAGCCGAAAACCTTGCGCTAACCTGCCGACGGGACGGCCAGCGTCGCCACGACGGCGGCGTGGTCGGTTCCGGGTATGCGGTGGACCGAGTAGCCGGCACTGGTGATGCCCGGGCTGGTGACGAGGTGGTCGATGGCGATACCGGGCAGCCGGTGCCCCTCCATCGGCCACGTGGGGACGAGCCGCATTCCGGCGGCCGTCCCCGCATCCACCATTTTCCGGCCGTCCGGGCCGTCGTCCAGCAGCGCACGGAACTCCGCGTGGTCATAGGTGGCGTTGAAGTCGCCGATCAGGAGCCGGTTGCCGGGCCGTGCCGCCAGGCGGGCAAGGGCCGCAAGGTCGCTGCGCCACTGCTCAACGCGCACGTCCAACGGCGGAAGCGCATGGACGTTGGCCACCTCGAGGACCGCCGGCGTTCCCGCACCGTCCAGCGTCAGCCGGACAATCGGCATCTGGAACGGGGTATCGGGCAGGGTGCCAACCGCCTCCAGGCGGTGCGCGGAATAGATGGCACTGCCGGCGCCGTCGTCCGTGGGATCGCTGAGCCGGTTCGGCAGCAACTCCGGCAGCCCGGCAGCGGCCAGCCGGTCTTCGAGTACCTGCGAATGCTCCTGGACCGTCAGCAGCCCGACGCCCTTCTCCCGAACCAGGCGGACGATTTCCGCCGCGTCCGCCTGGCCGAATTCCGAATTGATGTTCATTGCCGTCAGGGGCACTGTTACTGCGCCGGCCTCCGGGGCGCCCCGCCCGTAATCCAGCGGGAACAGCCAGAAGAGCTGGGCCGCCGCCGCGACCGCCGTCAGCCAGACCAGCCACCTGCGCCGGCCCACAACGGCCAGGAGAATTGCGGCTCCGGCTGGGATCAGCAGCCACGGCGTGAAGGACAGGAGCTGCACGACGACGGTCGGCCACTGTGCCGGGATGGCGCGGAACACCGACAGCCCGGCCACCGGCACGGTGGCCAGCACACAGAGCACCGGCCAGACGGCGGACCGGCGGCGCGCCGGCCGTCCGGTGGCCGGGGAGGCTGTGGAACGGAGGGTCATGGCTCCGAGTCTATGCAGTCGAACTGTCCGCGTGTGCCCGGGATTACCCTTCCGGCTACCACAACCCAGGGCAACTCTGGGTAGAATCGGGTAACAGCGTTGACCCGGCCATCTCCGGTGAGCTTCCGGAAGAACCCCCGGACCCCCTGCCGTGCAGGAACCCGGGGCAGTAGAACCGGACGGGTAAGCCCGTCACAGCAGCAATGAGCGGCCGACGCCGGTGCTCTGTCCTTATCGCAGGGGCCCGGCGACGGTAAGTGAGGTGGTACCGCGGTACCGGTGCAGTTGGAAAACAGCGCACGGGCCGTCCTCGCATCCTGAATGATCCACTTGTTCACTAGCTCAACCCAGGATGTCGAGATGACTTATTACCCCAAGGCCTCCGCCGCAGGCGCCGGCTCCACCGCCTCTGCTTCCAACACCTCCGGTGTATCGGCCTCCGTGAAGTTCCCGGAGATCGAAGAACGCATCCTCAAGTACTGGGATGAGGACGGCACCTTCCAGGCGAGCATCGACCAGCGCAGCGCTGACGCCCCCGGCGGGCAGCCCGGCAGCAACGAGTTCGTTTTCTACGACGGCCCTCCCTTCGCCAACGGCCTGCCCCACTACGGCCACTTGCTGACCGGCTACGCCAAGGACCTGGTGGGCCGCTACCAGACCCAGCGCGGACGCCGCGTCGAGCGCCGCTTCGGCTGGGACACCCACGGCCTCCCCGCCGAGCTGGAAGCCATGAAGCAGCTGGGCATGACGGACAAGACCCAGATCGAGGCCATGGGCATCGACAAGTTCAACGACGCCTGCCGCGCCTCCGTGATGAAGTACGCCGACGAGTGGAAGAGCTACGTCACCCGCCAGGCCCGCTGGGTGGACTTCGAGAACGACTACAAGACGCTCAACGTCGAATACATGGAGTCCGTGCTCTGGGCCTTCAAGCAGCTGCACGAAAAGGGCCTGACCTACAACGGATACCGCGTCCTGCCGTACTGCTGGAAGGACGAGACGCCGCTGTCCAACCATGAACTGCGCATGGACGACGACGTCTACAAGAACCGCCAGGACCAGACCGTCACGGTCACCTTCCCCATCACCGCCGGGGAATCCGAACTGTCACAGAAGCTCGCCGGTGTTCAGGCCCTCGCCTGGACCACCACGCCCTGGACGCTGCCCACCAACCTGGCGCTCGCCGTCGGCCCGTCCATCATCTACGCCGTGCTGCCTGCCGGTCCCAACGGCATCAAGGCCGCGTCCCCCGAGGCCCCCGTCACGGGCAGCTTCCTGCTCGCAGCCGACCTGCTGGGCGCCTACGCCAAGGACCTCGGCTACGGGGACGGCACCGCCGGCGTGGAAGCCGCCGAGGCCGCGGTTACCGCCACCTACACCGGCGCCGAGCTGGCCGGCCTGCAGTACCGGCCGCTGTGGAGCGACTTCAGCGACGCTGAGAAGTACGGCACCGAGAATGCCTGGCGCTTCCTCGTGGCCGACTACGTCACCACCACCGACGGCACCGGCATCGTCCACCAGGCGCCCGCCTACGGTGAGGATGACCAGAAGGTCTGTGAAGAGGCCGGCATTCCCGTGGTCCTCTCCGTGGACGAGGGCGCCAAGTTCCTGCCGCTCTTCTCGCACGGCGACCTGCACGACATCGTAGGCCTGCAGGTGTTCGAGGCCAACAAGCCCATCACGCAGGTGCTCCGCGCGCAGGGCCGCCTGGTGCGCCAGGCCAGCTACGAGCACAGCTACCCGCACTGCTGGCGCTGCCGCAACCCGCTGATCTACCGCGCGGTGTCCTCCTGGTACGTGGAAGTCACCAAGTTCAAGGACCGCATGTCCGAGCTGAACCAGGAGATCAACTGGATCCCGGGCAACGTCAAGGACGGCCAGTTCGGCAAGTGGCTGGCCAACGCCCGCGACTGGTCCATCAGCCGCAACCGCTACTGGGGCAGCCCCATCCCGGTGTGGCAGTCCAGCGACCCCGAATACCCGCGCACCGACGTCTACGGCTCCCTCGCCGAGATCGAAGCCGACTTCGGCCGGCTTCCGCTGAACAAAACCGGCCAGGTGGACCTCCACCGGCCGTTCATCGACGAGCTGACACGCCCGAACCCGGATGACCCGCGGACCCCCGAAGAGGGCCAGTCCGTGATGCGCCGCGTCGAGGACGTCCTGGACGTCTGGTTCGACTCCGGCTCCATGCCGTACGGCCAGGTGCACTACCCGTTCCAGAACGAGGAATGGTTCGACACCCACAACCCGGCGGACTTCATCGTCGAGTACATCGGCCAGACCCGCGGCTGGTTCTACATGCTGCACATCCTCTCCACCGCGCTGTTCGACCGGCCCGCCTTCCGCAACGTCATCAGCCACGGCATCGTGCTGGGTTCAGACGGGCAGAAGATGTCCAAGAGCCTGCGCAACTACCCGGACGTCTCCGAGGTCCTGGACCGCGACGGCTCGGACGCCATGCGCTGGTTCCTGATGTCCAGCCCCATCCTGCGCGGCGGCAACCTGGTGGTCACCGAACAGGGAATCCGCGACGGCGTCCGCCAGGTCATCCTGCCGCTGTGGAACGTGTACAGCTTCTTCACGCTGTACACGAACGCCGCGGACGGCGGGCGTGGTTATGACGCGAAGCTGCGGTACGACGGCTATGCCGACACCCTGGACCAGTACCTGATGGCCAACACCGGCGACCTGGTCCGCAATGTGACCGCCCAGCTGGACGGCTACGACATCTCCGGTGCCTGCGACGAACTGCGCAGCTACCTGGACATGCTCACCAACTGGTACGTGCGCCGGAGCCGCCAGCGCTTCTTCGACGAGAGCGTTGATGCCTTCGACGCGCTCTACACCGCGCTGGAAACCGTCTCCCGGGTGGCCGCCTCCCTGCTGCCGCTGGTCTCCGAGGAGATCTGGCGGGGCCTCACCGGCGGACGTTCCGTGCACCTGGCCGACTGGCCGGACGCGGAACTGTTCCCGGCCAACCCCTCGCTGGTGGAAGCCATGGACCGCGTGCAGCAGATCTGCTCCACCGGATCCTCGCTGCGCAAGGCCGCGAACCTCCGGGTCCGCCTGCCGCTGCAGGAACTCACCGTGGTGGCACCCGGCGCGGACGCGCTGGAAGGCTTCGCCGCCGTCGTCGCCGACGAACTGAACCTTCGCTCCGTCCGCCTGCTCGACGCCGAAAGCGCCTCCCCGGAGGAGTTCGGCATCGAGCAGAAGCTCGTGGTGAACGCCCGGGCCGCCGGCCCGCGCCTGGGGAAGAACGTCCAGCAGGCCATCAAGGGCTCCAAGTCCGGGGACTGGTCTGTTAGCGAAGAAGGCGTGGTCACCGCCGGCGGCCTGGCCCTGGAGCCGCAGGAATACACGCTGGAAACCGTCGTGGTGGAAGCCGCGGAGGGTGAAGGCTCGCGCGCGGCGGCGGTGCTGCCGGGCGGCGGGTTCGTGGTGCTCAACACCGAGGTCACCCCGGAACTGGAAGCCGAAGGTGCCGCCCGCGACATGGTCCGCGCCATCCAGCAGGCCCGCAAGGACGCCGGACTCAACGTCAGCGACCGGATCCACACCACCGTCACCGCGAAGCAGGACGTCGTTGATGCCCTGCTGGCGAACGCTGAACTCGTCAAGACCGAGACTCTGACAGTCCGGCTGGACACCGTCGCGGCCGACGTCAACGAACCGCAGGTCACTGTTGCCAGGACCGCGGCAGAAAAAGTAGAGGCCTAAACAAATGACCGACGAATTCTCCGTGGAAAGCGTCTACGCCGAGCTGCTGGGCCGGGCGCCGGAAAACAAAATGGAGCCGCGCCTTGCGCCGCTGTTCCGGGCCATGGATGTGCTGGGGGAGCCCAACAAGGCGTTCCCGATCATCCACGTCACCGGCACCAACGGCAAGACGTCCACGGCCCGGATGATCGAAGCCGGGCTCCGGGCCCACGGGCTGAGCACCGGGCGCTACACCAGCCCGCACCTGTCCAAGGTCACCGAGCGGATCAGCGTCGACGGCGCCCCCGTGTCGGACGAGACCTTCGTCCGGATCTGGGACGAGATCAGGCCCTACCTGCAGATCGTGGACAGCGAACTCGAAGCCGAGGGCCAGCCCCGGCTGACGTACTTCGAGTGCCTCACCATCCTGGCCTTCGCCGTTTTTGCCGACCAGCCGGTCAACGTGGCCGTCATGGAGGTGGGACTGGGCGGGATCACCGATGCCACCAATGTCGGCGACGGCCAGGTGGCCGTCGTGACGCCCATTTCACTGGACCACACCGACCTCCTCGGCGAGACCACTGAAGAGATTGCCTACGAAAAGGCCGGCATCATCAAGCCGGGAGGTTTCCTGGTCAGCGCCGCACAGCCCGTGGGTGCCGCCCAGGTGCTGCTCGAGAAGGCCCGCGAAGTCCAGGCACCGTACCGCTTCGAAGGCGTGGAGTTCGGCGTCGAGTCCCGGACTGTCGCCGTCGGCGGCCAGATGGTGACCATCCAGGGCCTGGCCGCCCGGTATGAGGAACTCCTGGTTCCGCTGCACGGCGCGCACCAGGCGGAGAACGCCGCCGTCGCCATTGCCGCGCTGGAGGCCTTCTTTGGCGGTGAAAAGCCGCTCGACGCCGAAATCCTCCAGGAGGCGTTTGCTACGGTCACCTCACCGGGCCGCCTGGAGGTGCTTCGGACTGCCCCGACCATCATCGTGGACGCCGCCCACAACCCCGAGGGGATCCGCGTTTCGGCCGAGGCGATCCACGAGGCCTTCAGCTTCACCAAGCTCGTGGTGGTGGTGGGCGTCCTGAAGGAGAAGGACGCCGAGGAGATTCTCCGCCAGCTCAAGGAGTCCCTGGGCGACCTCGCGGCCGAATACTGCTTCACGCAGTCCAACTCGCCCCGCGCCGTACCGGCCGAGGACCTCGCTGAAATCGCGCTGGACCTGGGCTTCGGCGAGGACAACATCCACGTTGCCGAAAAGCTCGACGACGCCCTGGAATGGGCCGTTGAGCACGCCGAGTCCAATGAGGACCTGGCCGGCGGCGTCCTGGTGACCGGCTCCATCACGCTCGTGGCGGAAGCCCGGATCCTGCTCGGAAAGGCGGATGCCTGACCATGGCCCGACTTACAAAAGCGCAGCGGGAGTGGCGTCCGGGGATGCCCAAGAAGCGGCGCTCCACCAAGGTCATGTTCGCCTCCACGGTCCTGGTTCTGGAAGGGTTCGTTGCGTTCTTCGCCACGCTGGCCGTCTTCGGCCTCCGCCGCGACGAGTTCCCGCCCGCTGTAATCCTCTCCGTGGGCATCGGCCTGAGCCTGGTGCTGGTGTTCACCTGTGCTGTGCTGTCCAAGCCGTGGGGTGTTGCCCTGGGCTGGATCCTGCAGCTCGTCCTGATCTTCGCCGGATTCATCGAACCCATGATGTTCGTTGTGGGGATCCTCTTCGCCGTGGCCTGGTGGTACGGCATCCGGACCGGCATTCGGATCGACCGCGAGGCCGCGCAGCGCGAACGTGAACAGGCCGAATGGGAAGCCGCCCACCCCGACGTCGAAACCAACTAGACTAATTTCGAACCCCCACCAACCACATTGGAGCAGCTGTGAGCATTGAGCGCACCCTCGTCCTGATCAAGCCCGACGGCGTGACCCGCAACCTGACCGGCGCCATCCTTGGCCGGATTGAAGCCAAGGGCTACACCCTGACCGAGCTCAAGAAGGTCGACGCCAGCCGCGAACTGCTGGAGCAGCACTACGAGGAGCACGTGGGCAAGCCGTTCTACGAGCCGCTCGTGGAGTTCATGCTCAGCGGACCCGTTGTCGCCGCCATCTTCGAAGGCCACCGCGTCATTGAGGGCTTCCGTTCCCTCGCCGGCACCACCGACCCGACGACGGCGGCGCCCGGCACCATCCGCGGCGACTTCGGCCGCGACTGGGGCCTGAAGGTCCAGCAGAACCTGGTCCACGGTTCCGACTCGGTCGATTCCGCCGAACGCGAGATCAAGATCTGGTTCCAGGACTAACAGCCACCAGCGCGAACGTACAGTTGAGGCCCCCGTTTCTTCGGAAAGGGGGCCTCAACTGCACGTTCGCGCTTTTTCTTTGGCCTAGTAGCCGGATGTCCCGACGAAAACCTGGATGAAGGCGAAGAAGATCGTGGCGATCACGGCCACGTACAGCAGGGCCGTGACAATCCAGCCGGAGTCGCCGGCGATCTTCGCGGGGCCTGCCGGCAGCTTGATCACGCCGTGTGCGATGTTCCGGACCGTGGTCCACACAAAGAGCGGAATCATCGCGGCCCAGACAACCATGCAGAACGGGCACAGGATGTGGATGGAATACAGCGCCTGCGACCACAGCCATACCACGAAGGCAAAGCCAAGCGTCACGCCGGCCTGCAGGCCGAGCCAGTACCAGCGGGCAAACTTGGCGCCGGAGAGAACCGCCATGCCGGTGGTGATCACGATGGCGAACGCCACGATGCCGATAAACATGTTGGGAAAGCCGAAGAGGGAACTCTGCCACGTCTGCATGACGGCTCCGCAGGAGACCCACGGACTGATGTCGCAGGCCGTGACATGGTTGGGATCCTTGAGGACTGCGAGCTTCTCCAGGACCAGGGCCCCGGAGGCGAGCCAGCCAATGACGCCGGTGATGACCAGCAGCCAGCCAAACGGTTTGTCCCGGGTCATGGGAGGCAAGCCTTCCCGGGCCGCTGAACGTTCGCGGAGGTCACCGTCCACCAAGTCGTTCTGCATGGAATTGGAGATGCTGGGCATGGGATGTCGCGTCCTTTTTCTAGAGGGCTCCTCGCCCTGATTGTAACGCCGGAGGCTGGACTGGCCCCACAGACTCCTCCCCGCCGCTCGTTGATCGTGGGTCGGATCGCGCCGCTTCCGCGTTGATTGACTGAGCGTATGAGAGAATGAAGCTGGCTGGAATACGATCCACATTCGAATTTCAGTCCGGTGGCTTGTTTGTAAGATCGCCAATGATGAGCAGGGCATGCTCCGGATCCACGATAGATCCCGGACTACCTGCAATGCCATTGGACGGCACCTGGTTGTGGCTTTGAGAACAACGGGTTTCAGAACAACGCTACCGGCCCTCCAGGGCTGCCGCACCCCACTGCCGGTGCGAACCTGAGGGTATCCAATTGACTTCTGTCAACGCCTGCGGGTTTTGACAATATGTGCCCCAATGGGTGCCGGATGTGGCGGTGCGTCAGGGGCAGGAGTGTCGCCACATATGGATAATGACCAGGTCCAAGCCGTTAATGAAGAAACCGCTGCTAGCGAAGAGGCAGTAGCGCCCCCAGCGCCCAAGCGGGCGGTCCGGACACGGCGCAAAGTTGTCCCCAGGGCTGAAGCCATCGAATCGGAGCCAGCCCGGGCGGAGACCCCTGCCGCAGAAGCCCCGGCAGCCGACGCCGCTGCAGAGGAAAAGCCGCCGGCGCGCCGCAGCCGTTCACGGAAAAAGGTGGAGCCCGCTGAGCCGCTTCCGGTATTCGCCGATGACGCGTCGGTGACGGTTGCTGCAGAGCAGGTTGAAACCGGGCAGGGTGAAGCCGGGCAGGCACTTGAGGCGCCGGCAGAAGCCGCCGTCGTCGAAAAGCCTGTCCGCCGCCGTGCCTCACGCGCCAAAGCCCCGGCCAAAGCCGCCGACGTCCAGCCGGCCGCTGAGCCTGCCGCCGCCACGGAAGCCGCGCCCGCTGCCGAATCCGTAGCAGCAGAACCCGCAGCAGCAGCAGAACCCGCAGCAACAACTGAACCGGCAGCAACCGAACAAAACGTGGCCGCCGCCGGCCAGGAACCCGCCGCTCCCGTAACTGCCGAGCCGGAGCAGCCTGCAGCGGCTGAAGCCGCCAGCCCCGTCGGTGCGCTCTTCCTCGAACCCGGCGCTGTCACCTCCATGATTTTCCAGGCACCGGACCTGAGCGCCGTGGTCCGCCCGGCAGCCGCGCCTGCCGCGGCCAAGGAAAGCGACGAGGAGACGGAGGACGAGGGCGAGGATGTCGACGCCGGTGGCTCGCGCCGCCGTCGAAGCCGCGGACGCCGTGGCCGCAGCCGCGTAACCGACCGGGAATCTGCCCGCGAATCCGAGGCTGGCGAAGGCGCCGGGGACGAGGACGCCGATGAGGAGTCCATCGTTACCGCGGACGACGGCGTCACCTCCCGCCGCCGCCGCCGCCGCCGCCGCGGCGACCAGGACCTTGAGCTCACTGGCGGGGGAGACGATGACCCGCCCAACACCGTGACGCGCGTCCGTGCGCCCCGGGCCATCAGCGAGGCGCCCGCTAACAACCGCGTCACGTCCGTCAAGGGCTCCACCCGGCTTGAGGCCAAGAAGCAGCGCCGCCGCGAATCCCGCGACACCGGCCGCCGCCGCACCGTGATTACCGAGGCGGAGTTCCTGGCCCGCCGCGAATCCGTGGACCGCCAGATGATCGTCCGCCAGCGCGATGACAGAATCCAGATCGGCGTCCTGGAAGACGGCGTCCTGGCCGAGCACTTCGTTTCCAAGACCCAGCAGGACTCCCTGATCGGCAACGTGTACCTGGGCAAGGTCCAGAACGTCCTGCCCTCCATGGAAGCCGCATTCGTGGATATCGGACGCGGCCGCAACGCCGTGTTGTACGCCGGCGAGGTCAACTGGGACGCCGTCAACCTTGAGGGCAAGCAGCGCCGGATCGAGAACGCGCTGAAGTCCGGGGACTCCGTATTGGTCCAGGTCACCAAGGACCCGGTCGGCCACAAGGGCGCCCGCCTGACGAGCCAGATCTCCCTGCCCGGCCGCTACCTCGTCTACGTTCCCGGCGGTTCCATGACCGGGATCTCCCGCAAGCTTCCCGACGTCGAGCGCAACCGGCTCAAGCGGATCCTGAAGGACCGCCTCCCCGAAGATGCCGGCGTTATTGTCCGCACGGCCGCCGAGGGGGCGTCCGAGGAAGAGCTGACACACGACATCAACCGCCTGCGCGCCCAGTGGGAAGGCATCGAAGGCCAGGCCACGTCCACCAAGATCCTTGCGCCGGAGCTGCTCTACGGCGAACCGGACCTCACCATCAAGGTGGTCCGCGACGTCTTCAACGAGGACTTCTCCAAGCTGATCGTTTCCGGCGAGGAAGCCTGGGACACCATCGAGGCGTACGTCACGTACGTGGCTCCGGACCTGGTGGGCCGGCTCGAAAAGTGGACCAAGGACACGGACATCTTCGCGGCCTGGCGGATCGACGAGCAGATCCACAAGGCCCTGGACCGCAAGGTCTTCCTGCCTTCCGGCGGCTCCCTGGTGATCGACCGCACCGAAGCCATGACCGTGGTTGACGTCAACACCGGCAAGTTCACCGGCAGCGGCGGCAACCTTGAGGAAACCGTCACCAAGAACAACCTGGAAGCGGCCGAGGAAGTGGTGCGCCAGCTGCGGCTCCGCGACATCGGCGGCATCATCGTCATTGACTTCATCGACATGGTGCTCGAATCCAACCGCGACCTTGTGCTTCGCCGCATGGTCGAGTGCCTCGGACGCGACCGGACCAAGCACCAGGTTGCCGAAGTCACCTCGCTGGGCCTCGTGCAGATGACCCGCAAGCGCATGGGCACCGGGCTCCTGGAAGTCTTCGGCGAGCAGTGCGAGGCATGCGCCGGCCGCGGCATCGTCACCCACGACGAGCCCGTGGAACACCGCCGCGCCAACGTTGTGGCCGCCGAACACCACGTGCCGCGGACGGAAACCCAGCAGCCACCCCGTACGGAGCGCAAGAGCCGCCGACGCGGCAAGGGCGGCCAGCCGTCTTCCGAGGCTGCTCCGCTGACGCCGGCTCCTGTGCACCACGAGCCCACCGACGCCGAGCGCCATGCCAAGGCTGAAGCGACCCGCGTGGCGCTGGCCAACATCGCAGCGGCAGCGCATGCTGCCCACCTCCACGATGCCGAGGCCGGCCATGCAGCCCCTGCGGCCGCGGCCGCAGCAGCACAGGCAGTAGGCCAGGCACTGGCAGCCCAGGCACAGGGCGCCCAAGCCCCGGCCGGGCAGGCAGGAGCGCCCGCGCGGCCGGCTCCGACGCAGGCCACCCCGTCTGCACCCGCTGCGGCCCGGCCCGCGAAGGTGTCGGAAACCGAGGTGGCGGCTGCAGGGCGGCCGGCAGCGGTCCTGACCTTTGGCGGCGAAAAAGTGGCACTGCCGTTCGTAGAGCACGCCGGGGAAGCTCCTGCCTCCGGACCGGCACTGACCCTTGACCGCCTGGCCGAAGCTTTCGCCCACCTTGGTGAGCCTGCCGCGGCAGAGACTCCGGCATCACCGGTTGAACCGCAGGCACCGGCGGTCCAAGAACCTGCAGCGCAGGCACCGGCGGTCCAGGCTGTTGAAGCCGACTACACCGACCACACCGCGGTGCAGGGCCGGGCCCGCCGTCCCCGCCGCAACCGAAGCGCGAGCCGTGCCCAGGGCGCAGCGAACGAGACGTCCGTGGAACACCACGAGACTGCCCCGGTTGCCGCATCAGGGCACACGCACGAAGCCAAGGCACCTGAGCCGGCGAAGAAGGATGCGCCCGCCAAGGCGCCGGCCAACGAGCCGATCATCCTTGGCGTGGGGGTCCCGGCCTCGGAACTCTGAGCCAACGAGCTTTGATCAGGCCAGGCTCTGGTTCAGCCAGCTGACACCGCGGGTGCGGCCCGGGACAGGCGTAGCAATACGCGTGTTTCGGGCCGTGCCCGCGAGTTCGTTGCGGGGAAAAGCTAGGCTAGGGGACTGACACGGGGTGCCGCGCACAGGGCCGGCTGAGATCCAGACCCGTTGAACCTGTCCGGTTAGCACCGGCGAAGGGATGTCTCCTTTGGCTTCATCATTCCTGCCCACTCCTGCCACCCCCGTAGCGCCTGCACCGGGAGGCGGCCCGCTGCGCAGCACGCCGCGGGTGCTGGCCATCGCCGGTTCCGATCCGTCCGGCGGGGCGGGAATCCAGGCGGACCTCAAAAGCATTGCCGCCACCGGGGGATACGGCATGGCTGCCATTACCGCCCTGACGGCACAGAACACGCACGGTGTCCGGGCGGTCCACGTTCCGCCGGCCGGCTTCCTGACTGCGCAGCTAGAGGCCATTAGCGACGACATCAGCATCGACGCCGTGAAAATCGGCATGCTGGGCGACTCTGCGGTGATAGCCGCCGTCCGCAGCTGGCTGGAGAAAGCCCGTCCCGCCGTCGTGGTTCTTGACCCCGTAATGGTCGCCACCAGCGGGGACCGGCTCCTGCAGGAGGCTGCCGAGGCCGAGCTGCGGGAACTGCTGCCGCTGGCCGACCTCATCACGCCGAACCTGGCCGAACTGGCGATGCTGCTCAACGAGCCACTGGCGGACAACTGGGAAGCGGCACTCGGCCAGGGCAAGCGCCTCGCCGCGCAGGCCGGCACCACCGTGCTGGTCAAGGGCGGACACCTCGACGGCGGCGAATGCCCCGACGCCCTCGTCAACACTGAAGGACTGCTCGCCCAGGACGTTGTGGTGGTCCCCGGCGCGCGGATCGACACCAGGAACAGCCACGGCACCGGCTGTTCCCTGTCCTCGGCCATGGCCACCGCGCAGGCAAGGCTGGGGGATTGGGAGGCATCCCTGCGGGCAGTGAAGCCGTGGCTGCAGGGAGCGCTCAGGGAAGCCGGAGCGCTGGAGGTGGGAACGGGCAACGGCCCGGTGCACCATTTCCACCATCTGGCGCCGAAGGGCCAGGATGCGCTGGCCGCAGGGGAGTTCGCCGCGGCGCTCCGGCAGGACGCCGGAGCGGACCTGGATGACATCTACGGGCTGGACTTCATCCGCGGCCTCGCCGACGGCTCCCTTACCGAGCAGCACTTTGCGTATTACCTTGCCCAGGATGCCATCTACCTGAACGGCTATTCCAGGGTTCTGTCCCGTGCCGCCGCCATTGCCCCCACCGAGGCCGAACAGCTCTTCTGGGCCCGCTCGGCGCAGCAATGCCTGGAAGTGGAGTCCGAACTGCACAGGACGTGGCTCAGCACCCGGAACGTGGACGCCGCCCTGGGACCGGTCACCAAGTCCTACGTGGACCACCTGCTGGCCTCATCTGTTTCCGGAAGCTATGGAGTGCTCGTGGCCGCGGTGCTGCCGTGCTTCTGGCTTTACGCCGAGGTGGGTGCCACCTTGCACGGTCAGTTCGAGGCGGCCGGGTCGCCGTCGGGCCATCCCTACGCCGAGTGGCTCCGCACGTACGCCGACGAGGAATTCGCCGCCGCCACCAGGGAGGCAGTGCGTATCACCGACGACGCCGCACAGGCTGCCTCTGCAGCAGAACGGCAGGCCATGCGCCTGGCCTTCCGGCAGTCGTGCCGCTACGAGGTGGACTTTTTCGACGCGCCGCGCGTGCATGCTGCACCGCAAAGTGTTCCGGAGCCGGTAAGGTAATGGGGCACGGTTCCGGAAGTCGTTGCAGCGGCAGTCTGTATTGCACAGAGTGGCGCCTATCACGTACTACCGTCGGAGCCAGCCTCATTTGCGGCCGAAGGCAAAATTAGCGTAGTCTAGATCTTCGGTGCTTACGCCAACACTTGGGTTATGACCCCGGAACAGTCTGTTTGGAATGACAAGCGGAATGGTTCGTGGGATAACTCATGGGTTCCCCCGGGGAATCCACCGGCGTTGAGGCACAGCGTGAGCCAGGCCAAACAATTGGACCCAGGTTCCGCACGCAAATCTAGTAATAAACGTCGAGAGAAGTGAGTTCCCCAGTGGTGTACGCGATTGTCCGCGCAGGCGGCCGCCAAGAGAAGGTTTCCGTTGGAGACTTCGTTACCCTGAACCGCGTCCCCGGTGGAGCCGGCAGCACCATTGAGTTGCCCGCACTGCTCCTGGTAGACGGTGACAAAGTCACGTCTGCCGCTGCGGACCTGGCCAAGGTAACGGTTACGGCTGAGATCCTCCAGGACCTTCGTGGTCCGAAGATCGTCATCCAGAAGTTCAAGAACAAGACCGGGTACAAGAAGCGCCAGGGTCACCGTCAGGAACTGACCAAGGTCAAGATCACCGGTATCAAGTAACCTTCCGTTACTTTCAGGTTTTCAGCAGATTCCCCAGAATTTTTAAGGCAGGCATTTCAAATGGCACATAAAAAAGGCGCGAGCTCCACTCGCAACGGTCGTGACTCCAACGCCCAGTACCTCGGCGTCAAGCGCTTCGGCGGCCAGGTAGTTTCCGCAGGCGAGATCATCGTCCGCCAGCGTGGCACCCACTTCCACCCGGGCGCCGGCGTTGGCCGTGGCGGCGACGACACCCTGTTCGCCCTGACCCCCGGCGCTGTCGAATTCGGCACCCGCCGCGGCCGTCGAGTCGTGAACATCGTTGCTGCTGCAGCTGCAGAGTAACAACAAGATCTAAACCGGTGGAGCGGGCCATGATGGCCCGCTCCACTGTTCTTTTAACCGCATTACAATCAATTTGGGCGTCCAAGACGGTCAGGTTAAGCACAGAGGAGATTCACGTGGCGAGCTTTGTAGACCGGGTAGTACTGCACGTATCCGGCGGTACCGGCGGTCACGGCTGTGTCTCCGTCCACCGCGAGAAGTTCAAGCCCCTGGGCGGTCCGGACGGCGGAAACGGCGGCGACGGCGGCGACGTCATCCTGCGCGTTGACCCCCAGACCACCACGCTGCTGGACTACCACCACGCGCCGCACCGCCACGCCACCAACGGCGGACCCGGCATGGGCGACTGGCGCGGCGGCAAGAACGGCGAAACCCTGATCCTTCCCGTTCCGGAAGGCACCGTCGTCAAGACCAAGGACGGTCGCGTGCTGGCCGACCTCGTCGGCGAAGGCACCGAGTTCATCGCTGCCGCCGGCGGCCCCGGCGGGCTCGGCAACGCCGCACTTTCCTCGCAGAAGCGCCGCGCCCCGGGCTTCGCGCTGCTCGGCATCGAAGGCGAATCCAGCGACATCGTCCTGGAACTGAAGTCCATTGCGGACATCGCCCTGGTGGGCTTCCCGTCCGCCGGCAAGTCCAGCCTGATTGCCGCCATGTCCGCGGCACGCCCGAAAATTGCCGACTACCCCTTCACCACGCTCATCCCCAACCTGGGCGTCGTCCAGGCCGGCGACGTGCGCTTCACCATTGCAGACGTCCCCGGCCTCATCGAGGGAGCCAGTGAGGGCAAAGGCCTGGGCCACCACTTCCTGCGGCACGTGGAACGCTGCGCCGCGCTGGTTCACGTCCTGGACTGCGGAACGCTCGAGGCTGACCGCGATCCGCTGTCCGACCTCGCCATCATCGAAGCCGAGCTCGAAAAGTACGCGGTTGACATGAGCTACGCCGGCAGCGACGGCGAAGTCGTCCCGCTCAACCACCGGCCGCGCCTGGTGGCCCTGAACAAGGTGGACCTGCCGGACGGCAAGGACATGGCCGAATTCGTCCGGCCCGAGCTTGAGTCCCGGGGCTACCGCGTGTTCGAAATCTCCGCCACGAGCCATGAAGGCCTGCGCCAGCTTGGCTTCGCCATGGCGGAGATCGTCAAGGCCGCCCGGGACGCTGTGGCCGCCACGCCGCCCAAGGTCCACGCCCCGGTGCTGCGCCCCCGCGCAGTCAACGAGTCCGGCTTCAAGATCCGCCGCGAGGAAAAGAACCTCGAGCCGCTGTTCCGCGTTTTGGGCGACAAGCCCGTGCGCTGGGTCAAGCAGACCGACTTCACCAACGAGGAAGCCATCGGCTACCTCGCGGACCGCCTGGCCAAGCTGGGCGTCGAAAACGAGCTGTTCAAGCAGGGCGCGAAGCCCGGCGACACCGTGGTGATCGGTGAAGACGACGGCGTGGTCTTCGACTGGGAGCCCACCATGATGGCCGGCGCCGAACTGCTTGCCTCGCCGCGTGGCACGGACGTCCGCTTCGCCGACATCGGCGACCGCCCCACCCGCGGTCAGAAGCGTGACGAGCAGCAGGAGCGCCGCGACGCCAAGGCTGCGGCCCGGGCCGAGCTGGAAGCCGAACGTAAAGCCGGCATCTGGACTGAATCAGTGAGCGGCCGCCGTGCCGCACAGCCGCTCAAGGAAAGCGGACTGACCACCGAGAATGAGGAGTGAACCCCCACACGTGACCGATAATTGCGCAATTGTCATCGAGGAACCCAGGACCGACGACCGCAGCATGCTCGCCAGGGCGCGCCGCATCGTGGTCAAGGTCGGATCGTCGTCGCTCACCAGCATCCAGGGTGGAATTTCAGAAGAGGCGCTGATCGGGCTTTCGGACGCGCTGGCCGCGAAGTGCAACGCCGGTACGGAGATCATCCTGGTGTCCTCCGGCGCCATCTCGGCCGGCCTGGCCCCGCTGGGCCTGGTGAAGCGTCCCCGGGACCTCGCCACCCAGCAGGCAGCCGCCAGCGTGGGCCAGGGGCTCCTCATGGCCCGCTACACGCATGCCTTCGCAGCACACGGCGTGACCGTGAGCCAGGTCCTGCTGACCGCGGATGACCTGATGCGGCGCAGCCACCACATGAATGCTTTCCGCGCCCTGAACCGGCTCCTCAACCTGGGCGTTGTGCCCGTGGTCAACGAGAATGACACCGTGGCCACGCACAAGATCCGTTTCGGTGACAACGACCGGCTGTCCGCCCTCGTGGCGCACCTGGTCCGGGCCGATGCCCTGGTGCTGCTCTCCGATGTCGACTCGCTCTATGACGGGCCGCCTTCAAAGGGTGCCAAGCGGATCGCCCAGGTGGACGGCCCCCAGGACCTTGAGGGCGTCAATATCGGCAAGCCCGGCAAGGCAGGCGTGGGAACCGGCGGCATGCAGACCAAGGTGGAGGCCGCCACGATGGCAGCCGATTCGGGAATCCCCGCGCTGGTCACGTCCACCGCCAACGCCGCAGCAGCCTTGAACGGCGAGGACGTGGGGACCTGGTTCTCCGTCAACAGCGGCCGCAAATCGGTGCGGATGATGTGGCTCGCCCACCTTGCGCACGTGCAGGGCCGGCTGTTAATCGACGACGGCGCCGTCAAGGCTGTCCGTGACCACCGCTTCTCGCTGCTCCCGGCCGGGATCACAGCCGTTGAAGGCACCTTTGAATCAGGCGACGCCGTCGAGATGGTTTCGCCGGACGGTACGGTCATCGCCCGCGGGCTGGTCAACTATTCCTCGGACGAACTGCCCCAAATGCTGGGACGTTCCACGGTGGAACTGGGGGAGTCCCTCGGCCGCGGCTTCGACCGTGAGGTTGTTCACGTTGATGACCTGGTTCTGGTCTAGCGGGCTGATTCGCCTAGACTTGAATGATGACTGAGGCACTGATTCACCAAGCCGCCGAGAAATCCCACGAGGCCGCGGAGGTATCTTCCGCGCCGGAAGATGCCCAGCTGTCCCCGGCTGAGGTCGAGGCTGCCGTGCACGCCATCGCTGACCGATCCCGTCACGCTGCCCGCCGGATGGCGCGCGCAAACCGCGCCTGGAAGGACAAGGGCCTTCGCGCCATCGGTGCGGCCCTGATCGCCAGCAAGGCCCAGATCCTGGCCGCTAATGCTCAGGATGTGGAAGCCGGCCGTGCCAACGGAACGTCGGCCGCCCTCCTGGACCGCCTGACGCTTAACGACACGCGCATCGAGGCCCTCGCCGCTGCGCTGGAGAACCTTGCGGGCCTGCCGGACCCCGTGGGGAATGTGGTCCGCGGCCAGACGCTGCCCAACGGCCTGCGCCTGCGCCAGATCAACGTTCCCATGGGCGTCGTTGCCGCCATCTATGAGGCCCGCCCCAACGTGACCGTGGACATTGCCGGGCTGGCGCTGAAAAGCGGCAACGCGGTGATCCTTCGGGGCGGCACAGCCGCCGCGGCCACCAATGAGGCCCTCATCCGGGTCCTCCGCGACGCTCTTGATTCAGTGGGCCTGCCCGCGGACGCCGTCCAGAGCGTGGACCAGTTCGGCCGTGAAGGCGCCAATGTCCTGATGCGGGCCCGCGGCCGGGTGGACGTCCTGATTCCCCGCGGCGGCAGGGACCTGATCCAGACCGTGGTCAACAATTCGTCCGTACCCGTCATCGAGACCGGCGAAGGCAACGTCCATATCTTCATTGACGAATCCGCCAGTGAAGACATGGCCGTGGAAATCCTCCTCAACGCCAAGACCCAGCGGCCCAGCGTCTGCAACACCGTGGAGACCCTCCTGGTGCATTCCGGATCCACCGTCCTGCCCGCCGTCGCCGCCGCCCTCCGGAAAGCCGGAGTCACACTGCATGCCGATGAGAGGATCCGCGCCGCGCTACCCGCCTCCGTGGAATCCGTTCCGGCCACGGACGAGGACTGGGCCACCGAATACATGGACCTCGACCTCGCGGTGGGCATGGTGGACAACCTGGATGAGGCTGTGAAGCACATCCGTAAATGGTCCACTGGCCACACCGAGGCCATCATCACCAACGACCTCGCGAACGCTGAACGGTTTATTTCCGAAATCGACTCAGCAGCGGTTATCGTCAACGCCTCCACCAGGTTTACCGACGGCGGTGAACTTGGCCTGGGCGCCGAGGTGGGAATTTCCACCCAGAAGCTCCACGCCCGCGGCCCCATGGGCCTGACGGAACTCACTACCACCAAGTGGATCGTGCAGGGCGAGGGCCAGATCCGCAGCTAGCAACGCTGTAACATGGAACAGAAGTCCGGAACGGCGGGAATGACCGCCGTCGTCATTTTGTGAACTCTTTAGGGGAGAAAATGCTGCTGCAGCAGGTAGGCGCGTCGGTCGCCGAACATGAAGAACTGGCTCCGCTGTGGGCCGAACCGTGGGTCTTTGGTGTTTCCATTTTTGCGATCATGCTCGTTCTGATGTTTGTGACGCTGTCCTACAGCAACCTGGGCAATCGGCATGAGGCCGTCGAGGAGCACTCGGATCCCCACCGCCAGCACCCGAACAAGCACGATCACGGCCAAGGCCACTAACATCACTGCGGTCCTGAAGCGGCGCGGCGCCAAGCGCCGCCTGCGTTTGGGTGTGATGGGTGGCACCTTTGATCCCATCCATCACGGTCACCTTGTCGCGGCCAGCGAAGTTGCGGCCAAGTTCGGCCTAGACGAAGTGGTGTTTGTCCCCACCGGCCAGCCGTGGCAGAAGATGAGCAAGAAGGTCAGCGAACCGGAGCACCGGTATCTCATGACCGTCATCGCCACGGCGTCCAACCCCAGGTTCACCGTCAGCAGGGTTGATGTGGACCGCCCCGGCCCCACCTACACCATCGACACCCTGCGCGACCTCCGTACGCTGCGTCCCGATGCGGACCTTTTCTTCATTACCGGAGCGGACGCCATGGCGCAGATCCTGTCATGGAAGAACATCGATGAACTGTGGTCGCTGGCGCATTTCGTTGGCGTGACCCGGCCCGGGCACGTCCTCGACGGAATGGGCAGGAAAGACGTCAGCCTCCTGGAAGTCCCGGCCATGGCCATTTCCTCGACTGACTGCAGGACGCGCGTCGCGGCCGGGAACCCTGTCTGGTACCTCGTGCCGGACGGGGTGGTCCAATACATTGCGAAATACGGCTTGTATGCCGGGCAGCCGGACCCGGACGACAGTGCCGCACTTACCGAGTTACACGAACCAGCCAGTACCGAGTGAGTTGTTAGATGAGCCAGGAACAGCCTCCCCTCCGTAGCCGCCGCGAATTGCGACAGGCCAGAGATGAGCGCGCGGAATCAGTTCAGGACGCGGTGCCCCCGGCACCGGGTTCGGTTCCCCCTGCCTCAAAAACGCCCGGGAACGCAACACCGGCGCCGGACCGCGAAGACGGCACAGGCCGCATCCGTCGTGTGGCTCCGGGGCCCGTGGACTCGGTCCGGACTCCGGCCGGCCCCGAGCGCTCCTCGCAGAGCCGGGCACGGGACCGCGCTGCCCTGCGCACCATCAAGGAACTGGCGCAGAAGGAGGAGCGGCTGTCCGGCGGCGGTCCGCCCACGCGCCGCCAGCTCCGGCTCCAGCAGCTCCAGGCGGAGGCGGCGCCTGCCACCGCCGCGAACATGGTCGTTCCGCCGGCCCGCACGTCCGCCCAGCGCACCGTTCCTCCTGCGCGTCCCGGGCAGGCCGCCCCGCAGGCGCGTCCAGGACAGCCGGCGCCACAGGCCGGCACCCAGCCCGCCGAGGCTCCGCGGGCGGAGTCGCCGGAGGCCAACGCGGACAGCAGGCTTCCCGATGGAATGACCGTCGAGCAGGCCCTTGCAGCGCGTTCCCTCATCGCCGAACAGGCCAGGAACCAGATCGCCAAGATGGAGCACATCGCGGCGAACGATCCCGAAGCAGTGGATCCTGAAATCCTTGCGGAGCAGATTGCCCTGGCCGAGCGCGCCGCCATCCTGAACAAGCGGGCCATGGCCAAGCAGAAGCTGGCCGAGCAGGCCAGCCAGCCTGCACACCCCAAGACCGAGCCCTCGGCTGTCAGCAACCTCGCGATGGTGACTCCGCTGGAGTTCGAGAAGGTCCCCGGCATCGACCGGCCGGTGATGAAAAAGCCTGCTACGTCATATGTCCCCGTGGTCACCAATCCCGGCCCCCGCTTGCAGCCGCCAGGCACCAAGGGGCCCCGCAAAACCGGCCTGCCGAGGCGGAACCCGGCGCCGGCCACCGGCCGGGCGGGCGTACTTGCCCGCGCGGAGGCTGCCGCTCAGGCTGCCGCCGATCCAGCGGCAGCAGCGGCGCCGTCCCCGGCTGTAGAGCCCTGGGCCGCTGAAGCCGGTGAGAATTTCGTGGACAAGCCGCGTGTAGCGGCCAACAGCGCCTACGGCCTGGAACCGCTGGACGCCGTCACCGCCGGCCTGGGCCGGGCGCACCGTATCAGGCTGCTCCAGCTGGCCGTCCTTGCTTTGGGGATTGTTGCGCTGATTGCCGGCGTCACCATGATCATCAGCGGCCTGGCACCCTGATTCAACGCACCGGGGCATCATCCGCCCCGCAGCCCTCTCCGACACCCTGGCGCTGATACCCATCGCGTCCGAACGACATAGCCTTAAACCACAACAAGGAGTCCCGTGACTGCAACCGATTCATCCATCGCCATAGCCCGCGTAGCCGCGCGTGCTGCTGCGGACAAAATAGCCCAGGACATCGTGGGCCTGGACGTCAGCGAACGGCTGGCCCTGGCGGACGTCTTCCTGATCGCCTCGGCGCCCAGTGAGCGCCAGGTCAACGCCATCGTGGACGGCATTGAAGAGGAACTGGGCAAGCAGGACCTCCGTCCTGTCCGCCGCGAGGGCCGTTCCGGCGGACGCTGGGTCCTGCTGGACTACTCCGACGTCGTCATCCACGTCCAGCACGAGGAAGACCGCGTTTTCTACGCCCTCGAGCGCCTGTGGAAGGACTGCCCCGTGGTTGACCTTCAGCTCGGGGAAGACACGTCCGCCAAAGCGGCGGTCTCCTCAGACAGCGAGTAATCCGGAGCAGGCCACCGAATATGCCCGATTTGGAATTTTCGGAATGCCTGTTCTAAGATATTTGAGTTGCTTCGGAGAGATCCGGACAAAGAACCGGGCCCGTCAGTGAAAACTGAAGGTGCCGGAGCAATGAAAATTCGGGGCTGTGGCGCAGCTGGTAGCGCACCTGCATGGCATGCAGGGGGTCAGGGGTTCGAGTCCCCTCAGCTCCACCGAATGGTCCGCCGGAATCGCAAGATTCCGGCGGGCCTTTTTGTTTTCCGGCCCTTCCTTTCGTGGCGTTTGTCCGTGCTCATGTCCGCCGTTCAGGGCAGTAGCGGCCGGCGGATCAGGCGCTCCGGACCCGAATTGGCGTCTTACATAATTGTGGTTTAAGATAATCAAGTTGCTTACGGAGATCGGTCCGGAAGAAACAAGAGTTTGGGGCTGTGGCGCAGCTGGTAGCGCACCTGCATGGCATGCAGGGGGTCAGGGGTTCGAGTCCCCTCAGCTCCACCCAGGTTCATCCAGCGAAAGCCGCCCTTCAGGGCGGCTTTCGCTGTTTAACGCTCGACTAATATGGGAGCGTGAACGAAACCCTCCCTCCCTGCCCTGAATGCTCCAGCGAGTACACCTATGAGATGGGCGCGCTGCTGGTGTGCCCCGAGTGCGCCCACGAGTGGTCGGCCGAGGCGACGGATGCCGCAGGAGCCACGGAGTCGGTCATCAAGGATGCGGTGGGAAATGTCCTCGCCGACGGTGACACCGTCACGGTCATCAAGGACCTCAAGATCAAAGGAAGCTCCACGGTCATCAAGGTCGGGACCAAAGTTCGCGGCATCCGGCTGATGGACGGCGTGGGCGACCACGACATCGACTGCAAAGTGGACGGTGTCGGACCCATGCAGCTCAAATCCAGCGTGGTCAAGAAGGTCTAGGCGGGACCGGAGATCCTCAACGCCCAGGCGGCCGGACTTCAGGCCGCGGATGTAGTGGTCATCGGCGCGGGCCAGGCCGGCTTATCCGCCGCCTACCACCTTCAGCGTCGCGGCTTTCTGGCCGCGGGCGGAACCGGCGAAAACGCAGCTCCAGCCATGGCGGAAAATGCGCCAGGTTCATACGTTGTGGTTGACGCCGAAGCCGGGCCTGGTGGCGCATGGCGGCACCGCTGGCAAAGCCTCCGGATGGCCACCGTCAACGGCATCAGCGACCTGCCGGGCATTCCGAAGCCGGACGTCGACCCGGCTGAGCCGAGTTCCGCGTTCCTTTCACGCTACTTCGGTGACTATGAGAGCGGGCTCGGGCTGAATATCCTGCGGCCCGTGAAGGTCCGTTCGGTGTCCCGTGAAGATGACCGCCCTTCGGGGCGCCTTCGGATCGAAACATCCGCGGGCAGCTGGTCCGCGCGGGCGGTCATCAACGCCACCGGCACGTGGACCAGGCCGTTCTGGCCGATCTACCCGGGACAGTCCAGCTTCCGGGGCAGGCAGCTGCACGTGGCCGACTACGTGGCGGCCGAGGAATTCCGCGGGCAGCACGTCATCGTGGTGGGCGGCGGAATTTCCGCCGTCGGGCTGCTGGACGAAATATCCCAGGTGACCACCACCAGCTGGTTTACCCGCCGGGAGCCGGTGTGGCGGGACGCCGAGTTTGACCGGCAGGCGGGCCATGATGCCGTCGCCCTGGTCGAAGAACGGGTCCGGCAGGGACTCCCGCCTCAAAGCGTGGTGTCTGTCACGGGTCTTATCCGGACGCCCTCGCTGCGTGCGGCTGCCGCGCGCGGCGCCCTGAACCGGCGGGAGATGTTCACGGCGATAGAGCCCGACGGCGTCAGGCTGGCCGATGGAAGCTTTCTGGCCGCCGCGGTGATCCTCTGGGCCACCGGCTTCCGGGCGGAGCTGGAACACCTGTCGCCGCTGCACCTGCGGGGCAGCGGCGGGGGCATCGCCATGGACGGCACCCAGGTGGCAGCGGAGGAAAGGGTCCACCTGGTGGGGTACGGGCCGTCGTCGTCCACCATTGGCGCAAACCGGGCCGGCAGGGCGGCAGTAGCCGGCATCCTGCGGATGTTCGAGCGCCGCGCGGCTGAAGCGGCGCGGACCTGACCGTTGTGCACGCCGCGGACAGCACCGTTTTCGCGGTAGGTTTACTGGGTAGCTTTTCGCCCCGTGGTTCCCTCCCGGCGGCGGAATGACAATGGACAGGGAAGGCGGCAGCTTGCACGTGGCGGACAACACCGTGGCATCAGTACTCGCCGGTCTGCGCCGGTTCCCCGACGTTGAAGCCCCGAACCTGCAGGCCTGGGATGCTACCGACAAGCTACTCCTCGAAACAGCGTCGGAACTGCTGACGCCGGAGAGCCGGATCGCAGTGATTGGTGACCGCTACGGGGCCCTCACCCTGGGGGCGCTGGCCGGCTACGGCGTCCGGGACGTCAAGGTCCACCAGGACCTGATCACGGGGGAGCGGGCACTCCGTAACAATGCCGCAGGGCTTGGCATCGACGCCGGTTTTGAGCAGTTGCCGCTCGGCGCCGCACTGTTCGACGACGCCGACGTGGTGCTGCTCCAGCTGCCCAGGACGCTCGCGGAGCTCGAGGAAGCGGCGGACGCTGTGGCCCGCTACGCGGCTCCGGACACGGTGCTGCTGGCCGGCGGCCGGATCAAGCACATGAGCCTGGGCATGAACAGCGTCCTGCAACGGTACTTCAACGACGTTCAGCCGCAATTGGCCCGGCAAAAATCCCGGGTCCTGATAGCCAGGGACGCCAAGCCGGTAACGGGACCGCCGCCGTTTCCCGTCGCGGACAGCAACAGCGAGCTGGACCTCACAGTCTGCGCACGCGGTGCGGTATTCGCGGGTACCAAGCTCGACATCGGAACAAGGTTCCTGCTGCGGTACGTGCCCGACATGCCATCGGTACCACATGTTGTGGACCTCGGCTGCGGGACCGGCATATTGGCCGCCATGTACGCCAGGATCCATCCGGAATCGAACGTCACGGCGACTGACCAGTCGGCCGCGGCCGTCGACTCTGCCCGGGCCACAGCTGAAGCCAACGGCCTGGCGGGGCAGATCACCGTCCTCCAGGACGATGCCATGGACTCCCTGCCGGACGGAAGCGCCGGCCTCATCCTGTTGAATCCGCCCTTTCACCTGGGTGCCAGCGTCCACGCCGGGGCGGGAATCAAAATGTTCCGTGCCGCTGGAAGGGTGCTGGCGCCGGGCGGAGAACTCTGGACCGTCTACAACAGCCACCTGCAGTATCTGCCCGCACTGGAACGGTTTGTCGGCCCCACCCGCGTGGCAGGCAGGAACGCCAAATTCACTGTTGCGGTCAGCACCCCCCGCGCTGCGTAGCGGCAAGTGCCGCGACGCCGGAGCCGGGTGCACGCCCGCCACGGCAGCGAAACCACCGTGGCCAAAGTCAGCGTGTGAGCGTACCGCAGCGCGCGCGGGTAACGTACGATTCAAGCATCAGCAGTGCATAACCGAAGAAGTTTAGGGGAATCCGTGACTGAGATCCGCACGCCATCGCCGAGGCGCGGAACCAATTTGCCCCGTATGGGGGACTTCAATCTCACGGTGATCCTTGACGCCATCCGCCGCTCCTCGGGAGGCCTCAGCCGGGTGGAACTCGCCCAGATCGTGGGCCTGTCGCCGCAGACGATCTCCAACATCTCACGCCGCCTGCTTGACCAGAACCTCATCGTCGAAGCCGGCAAGGAAGGCAGCGGGCCGGGGAAGCCGCGCACCATCCTCCGGCTGAACCCCGCCGGGATGTACGCGGTGGGCGTTCACCTCGATCCCACCGTCACCACCTTCGTGGTGCTGGACCTCGTGGGGTCCGTTGTCAGGCACTCCAGGATCAACACTCCGGGCGCCAGCGATCCGGACGGCATCATTGCCATCATTGCCTCGGAGATCAAGGACCTGGTGGCCGCCTCCGGCGTTGATCCTGACAAGATTGCCGGCCTTGGCGTGGCCGCCCCGGGTCCGATCAACCTGGACGAGGGCACCGTGGTTGATCCGCCCCTCCTCCTCGGCTGGGACCGGGTGCCGCTCCGGGATGCCCTCGCGGAGGCCACCGGCCTGTCCACCCTGGTGGACAAGGACGTCACCAGCGCAGCCGTCGCCGAAACCTGGGCCGGCGGGCCCAGCGGCTCCGGCAGTTTCGTCTTCATGTACATGGGCACCGGCATTGGCTGCGGCATCGTCCTCAACGACGAAGTGGTCCGCGGAACCTCGGGGAACGCCGGTGAAATCGGGCACATCATTGTGGATCCGGACGGCCCGCCGTGCGACTGCGGGCTCAGGGGCTGCGTGAAGTCCAGCAGTATCCCGCAGGTCCTCGTGGCGCAGGCCGAAAGCGCCGGAGTCCTTGACGTTGTGCGCCACCCGTCCGGTGCGCTGGACATCCAGGAAAGTTTTGCCAGGCTCTGTGACGAAGCGGACGCCGGCAACCGCAAGGCGGCTGAGATCCTCGACCACTCCGCTGTCCTGGTCGCCCGGGCCGTGGCTGTAGTCACCAATACCCTCGACGTCGAGAGGGTGGTCTTCGGCGGTCCGTTCTGGACTCGTCTCTCCCGTCGTTACCTGGACCGGGTCCCCGGGTTGCTGGCGGAGAACAGCGCGGCCCGCCAGATTCATGACATTGAGGTTGTCGGAACCGGTGTAGGAGAGGATGTAGGTGCCATCGGCGCCGCCTGCCTGGTGCTTGAGCATACGCTGGCCCCTCGCGCGCAGCGGCTGCTGCTGGAAGGCTGAGGTCGGCGTCCCTGCTTGAGAGAGGGAAGCACTAACCTGAAATTGCAAATCGGCTAAAGGCTGGGGCCAGCTGGAGGACATTGGGGGCTGCAGCCGCTCGAAGATTGGAGCGTCATGCACCGCCCTGCCAAATTCCTTGTGGCGCTGTTTTGTGCGACAGCGCTGGTGGCAACATCAGCCTGCTCCGCGGAACAGCCGGCCGCCGAAAACAAGACCCTGAAGATCGTCTACCAGAAGACCGATTCGTTTACTGCCCTTGACACTCTGTTCAAGGACGCCAAGAAAGACTTCGAAGCGGCAAACCAGGGCACAACCGTGGACCTGCAGCCCATCGAGGCCAACGATGACGATTACGGCACCAAGCTGTCGCTGGCCCTCAGATCGGCGGAGACCGCCCCGGATGTCTTCTATGAGGACACCTTCAAAGTACGGTCGGACGTCGATGCCGGGTACCTCCTGAAACTGGATGGCTACCTCGAGAAATGGTCAGACTGGAAGCTGTACAACGAGGCCGCCAAAGCGGCCGGCACCGGCGACGACGGCGGCATCTATGCGGTGCCCCTCGGTACAGACACCCGCGCCATCTGGTACAACAAGACAGTCCTGCAAAAGGCGGGAATAACCGTCCCGTGGCAGCCCCGGAACTGGGACGAAATCCTGGAAGCGGCCCGCAAGATGAAAGCCGCGGACCCGTCGCTGGTCCCGTTCAACATGTACGCCGGCAAGGCCACCGGTGAGGGCACAGTCATGCAGAGTTTCTATGAGCTTCTCTACGGCACGGACAGCGAACTGTACGACCAGCAGGAGAAGAAATGGGTGGTGGGCTCCCAGGGTTTCAAGGATTCCCTGATTTTCCTGAAGACCCTGTATGACGAAGGGCTGGCCGTGACGCCGGCCGAGGCGCTCGATGCCAACGTCTGGAAGAAGGTCTTCGGCGAATGGCTGCCCAAGGGCAAAATGGGGGCCACCGTGGAAGGCTCCTACACGCCGTCGTTCTGGCAGAAGGGCGGCAACTATGAGTGGGCCGGCTACGCCGACAACATGGGCGTGGCGAAGTTCCCCACGCAGCGCGGCCAGGAACCAGGCGGCGTCAGCATGTCGGGCGGCTGGACGCTGGCCGTCGGGGCGGACTCCAAGAACCCGGACCTGGCTTTCAAGTTCTTGTCCGAGGCCTTGAGCAAGAAGAACTCCCTGGCGTTCACGGTGTCCGGTTCCCAGATCGCAGTCCGGACGGACGTCGCCGCCGAACCCGAATACCTGGCCGCAAATCCGTTCGTCAAGGACGTGTCCGAGCTCGTTTCCGTCACCCACTACCGGCCTGCCACAGCGGACTATCCGCGGATTTCCGCCGCAGTCCAGGTTGCCACTGAAGCCGTGATCACCGGTGCCCTCTCACCGCAGGAGGCAGCCGCGCAGTATGACAAGACAGTCAAGGACCTGGTGGGTGACGCCAAGGTCGTGCAGAAATGACGCATGGTTGAACGAAAAACGGTCCGGCAGCAGCTCCGGTTGCTGCCGGTTGTGCCGTCAGTCCTCCTGATCCTCCTTTTCCTGGCCGCTCCCATCCTCTGGTCCTTCCACGCCTCCTTCACCAACGCGGCCCTCACCGGCCGCAATGCCAGGAACCCGGCCTGGACCGGCGTCGAGAATTATGTGCGGCTGCTGGGAGACTCTGCATTTCCGGCCGCGGTTGTCCTGACGGTCGTCTTTGTCGCGGCGTCCGCGGTGGTGGGCCAGAACATGCTTGGACTCCTGATCGCGGGCCTGATGACGCGGGCACGCAGGCCGGTGGCCGCCGTCGTCGGAACCGCCGTCGTGGCGGCCTGGGTGTTACCCGAGATCGTTGCGGCCTTTGCCGCTTACGCCTACTTCAGCAAGGACGGGACCCTGAACCAGGTGCTTGGCGGTGCAGGCGTGGCCGGCGCCGACTGGCTGTACGCCTACCCGATGGTGGCCGTGGTGCTGGCCAACATCTGGCGCGGCACCGCGTTCTCGATGCTGGTGTACCGGGCAGCCCTGGCCGACGTGCCGCAGGACATCTCCGAGGCGGCCCTGATGGATGGTGCGGCTGGCTGGCAGCGCCTGGTGTTCATCACCCTGCCGCTGATCCGGTCCAGCATCGCCACCAACCTGATGCTTGTGACGCTCCAGACCCTGGCCGTTTTCACCCTGATCTGGGTGATGACGGCCGGCGGTCCGTCCAACGCCAGCACCACCTTGCCGGTCCTTGCCTACCAGGAAGCCTTCAAGTTCGGCGACATTGGCTACGGCACCGCCATCGCCTCGGTGCTCATTGTTCTGGGCCTGGTGTTCGGGATTGCCTACGTCCGGCTCCTCAGGGGGGATAAACGATGACGACGGCGGGCGGGCCGGAATTGGACGAAACGTCACGGCGCGTCCGGCACGGCCAAGGGGAACGGCCGGGACGCCGCCGGGGCCGGGGTCCGGCGGACGCCGCTTTGCTGCTGATCGGCGCCTGCTTCGTCCTGCCGCTGCTGTGGCTGGTGTTCGGCTCGCTGGACGCCGAGGCGGGCTACCAGACGCGGTTGCCGGCCAGCGCCTCGTTAGCGAACTTCACCGCGGTCCTTACGCCGGAGCTGCTGCTCAGGCCGCTCTGGAACAGCTTCCTGCTCTCAGCCGGGACAGCGTCTGTAACCCTGGTGGCCGCTGTGCTGGCTGCCTACCCCCTGTCCCGCTTCGAGTCCAGGTTCAACCGGCCGTTCATGTACTCGATCCTGTGCGGTACCTGCCTGCCGGCAACCGCAATCATGGTGCCTGTGTACGGCCTGTTCGTCCAGCTGCGGCTGCTGGATTCCCAGCCGGCCACGGTTCTCTTCATGGCTGCAACCGCGCTGCCCATGGCCATCTGGATGACCAAGAACTTCATGGATGCGGTTCCCGTTTCGCTGGAGGAGGCCGCCTGGGTGGATGGCGCGTCCGGGCTCACGGCCCTGCGCGCCGTGGTGCTGCCGCTCATGCGCCAAGGCCTGGGTGTGGTCTTCATCTTTGTTTTCATCCAGACATGGGGCAATTTCTTCGTGCCCTTCATCCTGCTGCTGTCGCCGTCCAAGCAGCCCGCTTCGGTCTCGATCTTCAGTTTCTTCGGACAGCACGGCGCGATTGCCTACGGCCAGTTGGCCGCATTCTCGATCCTCTACTCGGTTCCGGTCCTGGTCCTTTACGTCCTCGTGGCGCGCGGAGCCGGGGGATCGTTTGCGCTGTCCGGGGCGATGAAGGGCTGAGCCGGGCGTCAGTCGATGTCTTCGACAACCGTTCCGAACGGGATCGTGTCATCCAGATGGGCCTGGTGGCCGGTGGGTCCCGGGTTGTAGAGGACCCTGACCCCATGCAACTTCTCCGCCGCAGACTGCATGAGGATCGGCCGGACGGTGTTGATGAAACTCTCGCTCTTGCCGGCGAGATACTCCTGGTAACTGGCTGGAAGCTGAATCATGCCATCAGGATAGTCCTGAGCGGCCCGCATGGGGAGGGTTCCCCATTGCAGAATCCGCTAACCACGGCTTGGATAGGATGGCCCGTGGCGGACGCGTTGTGACCGCCAGAGGGTCCGGCAGCACCAGCGGCCGTCCACGAACAGCAACCAGGGGGATTTCGAGTGCTTCAGTCAACGGCCGCCGTCCGGATCGAAGCGGCGGAACTGGCCCGGGCGCAGCAGGTCATGGCCAGCATCTCGCGTAGCTTCGACGCGAAGGTCGTGGGGCAGGCGAGGCTCCGGGAATCGCTGCTGGTAGGACTCATGACGGGCGGCCACATCCTGCTGGAAAGCGTCCCGGGGCTGGCGAAGACCACCGCTGCGCAGACAGTCGCGGAATCTGTGAGTGCCGAGTTCCGGCGGATCCAGTGCACCCCTGACCTCCTGCCCAGCGACATCGTAGGCACCCAGATCTATGATGCGGCCAAGGGAACGTTCGTCACGCAGTTGGGCCCGGTGCACGCCAACATTGTGCTCCTGGACGAGATCAACCGCTCCAGTGCAAAAACACAGAGTGCCATGCTCGAGGCGATGCAGGAGCGGCAGACGTCCATCGGGGGAGTGGTGCACCGGCTGCCCAGCCCGTTCCTGGTGCTGGCAACGCAGAACCCCATCGAGCAGGAGGGCACCTACCTGCTGCCCGAGGCACAGATGGACCGTTTTATGCTCAAAGACGTCCTGGACTACCCCACGCCGGCCGAAGAGGCCGAGATCATCCGCAGGATCGATTCGGGCGTCTTCACCGACGAACAGCGTCCGGCCGCCGCCGCGTCGCTGGACGCGGTCTCGGAAGTGCAGGGACTGGTCAGGCGCGTTTACATCGACCCGGCGATCGTCCGGTACATCGTCGGCCTGGTGTTCGTCACCCGGAACGCCGCCCAGTACATCGACTCCCGGCTGGCGGGGTTCATCGAATTCGGAGCCAGCCCGCGTGCCAGCATCGCCTTCAGCCAGGCCGCCCGCGCAGTCGCCCTCCTGAACGGCCGGGACCACGTGATCCCCGAGGACGTGAAGGCGCTGGCCCACCGGGTGCTCCGGCACAGGATCATCCTCGGCTTCGAGGCGGTGGCGGAGCAGGTTCCGGTGGAGACGGTCATCGACGCCATCGTGGCATCCGTCCAGACTCCCTGAGCGCGCGCCTGTGTCCAGCCTCCTGACCCGGGTGAAATCGAAGATGTCCATCTTCGCCCACCGCAAAGCCCGGGGAATGCTCGACGGCGAATACGGTTCCGTCTTCAAAGGCCGCAGCCTCGACTTTGACGACCTCCGGGCCTACCTTCCCGGAGACGAAGTCCGCGACATCGACTGGAAGGCTTCCGCCCGGCACGGATCCCCGCTCATCAAGCGCTATGTTGCCGTGCGGCGGCAGACGGTGCTGCTGGTGACGGATACCGGACGCAATATGGCTGCTTCCTCGCTCGGCGGCGAAGCGAAGAAGGACGTTGCCGTGATGGCCCTGGGGGTGGTGGGCTACCTGGCCCACCGTCACGGCGACGTGGTGGGGCTGGTGTGCGGTGACGAGTCCTCGTCCCGGTCCCTGCCCGCGAAAGCCGGTGAAGCGCACCTGGAAAGGCTCCTCCGCGCAGTCAACGACAGCACGGCACTGACCTCGCCCCGCAGCAGCATCGGCGAGCAGCTCTCCTACGTGGCACGCAACTTCGGCCAGCGCATGCTGCTCTTCGTGGTGGCCGACGAAGTGGTGCCGGATGCCGGGATGGAGCGGTTGCTGCGCCGTCTGCGCGCCCAGCATGAGGTTCTCTGGCTGACGGTACGCGACGCACAGCTGGCGGGGGCCGGCCCTGCCGGGCTACAGCCGGCCCGAACGGAAGCGGCGGGGGCACAAACGGCCGGCCTGCCTGCCGACCGCTACGATGTTGCGGACGCCGGCCTCCTGCCCGCCCGCCTCGCGGCATCTGATACTGTGATCCGCGCCTATGCGGCGGCACAGGAGCAGCGGGATGCGGCCCGGGAATCCGTGCTGCGGCGGCTGGGCATTGCCCACGTCCAGGCAGGCAGCAGCCATGACGTGATGCCCGCGGTGTTCACCCTGCTGGAACGGCACCGCCGTGGAAAATGACGCAGGGTTCTACGCTCCTTTGAGCTACAGCCCCTGGTTGGCGTGGGCGGGTCTGGTCCTGCTGGTGCTCGCCGCCGCCTGGCTTGCATACGTCTTCCTGAGCACCCGGCAACAAGACAGCTCAATAACGGCTCCCGCCTCCGGGCCGCCGTCGGATCCGTCCGGACTCAAACGGGACTACCTGCGCCGGATTGACGCGGTGGCAGCCGCGGCCGCCACAGGCAGGCTGTCCGCGCGCGCCTCGCACCAGGAGCTCAGCCTGCTCATCAGGAGCTTTGTCCGCGACATTGCCGGCATCGACGCCCCGCGGATGACCCTGGCCGAGCTCCGCGAACAGAACATTCCCGCCGCCGCCCTGGCCGTCAGCAGCCTCTATCCCGCGGAATTCGGCCCTGAAGGCCCAGAACCCGGCGCCCCTGAACCCTCCGCCCCTGAACCCCGCGCCCCTGAACCCCGGGACCCTGTCGCGGCTGCCGCGGAAACGGCCCGGGAGGTGGTCCGGACATGGAACTGATCTTCTGGTGGATGATTCCGGCCGCCCTGCTCCTTGGTGCGGGGACATATTGGCTGGCCCGGAAACGGGAACAGGGCCGCCAAGCCACCCTGCGTCCGGTGGCCCACGGCCACCGGCTCACCGAACTGCCGGAGTACCAGGCGGCAGTGCGTCGCCATCGCCGCTGGCTCACGGTGGCTGCCATCGCCGGGGGAGTCCTGATGACTGCAGCCCTGGTGGCCGCGGCCAGGCCGGCCGGGCGCAGCACCATCAGTCCCGAGCAACGCAACCGCGACATCATCCTGTGCCTTGACGCCTCCGGATCCATGAGCAGCGCCGACGCGGCGGTCGTGGAGGTCTTCGCCCGCCTGGCCCAGGGATTCGACGGCGAACGGCTGGGCCTGACCGTCTTCGACAGCAGCGCGGTGCAGGTCTTCCCCTTGACGGACGACTACGACTTCGTGCAGGAACAACTGCAGGCCGCCAGGGAGGCATTTGACGGCGCGCCCGGCAGCGCCGGATTCCTGGACGGCACGTGGAACGGTGCCGGATCCTCCCTGATCGGGGACGGCCTGGCCTCATGCGTGCAGGGCTTCCCGGCAACTGACGGGGGAGGCGCGGACGGAAGCGGCGGTTCGGAGGAGCGGTCCCGTTCCGTCGTCCTGGCCACCGACAACTTCGTCTCGGGCGAACCCATCTTCACCTTGACCGAAGCGGCAGCGCTGGCCAGAAAAAAGGACGTGCGGGTCTACGCCCTCAACCCGGGGGACTTCGACTACGGAACGGACCCCGATCAACCCGGTGCCGAGCTGCGTGCGGCCGCAGAGGGGACAGGCGGGGCCTACTACCCCCTGGACAGTCCGGACGCGGTCGCGGATATCATCCGCAAGGTTCAATCGACGGAGGCCACCGCCTTTACCGCCGCCCCGCAGGCCGTCGTTTCGGACCGCGCCGAGATCCCGCTGGGCATCGCCCTGGTCTCCGGCCTGGTCCTGGCAGGCGCCACCTGGAGGCTGAGGTCGTGACCTTCCAACCCATCTGGCCGTGGTGGATCATGCTTCCCGCTCTTGCCGGGCTCGTCGTTGTCCTGGGGTGGACGGCCGTCCGGAGCCGGCAGCCTGGAGCAGTACTCCACGGCCTGCTGCTGCCCGCCGGCCTCATGGCACTGCTGCTGCTGGCGGCGCTCCGGCCGGGGGTGCCCGGCGGCAGCGTCCGGTCAGCAGCCGCCGACCTGAATGTCTTTTTCGTCGTCGACACCACCAGCAGCATCGCGGCCGAAGACTACGGAAACGGCAGCCCCAGGCTCGACGGCGTCCGGAAGGACATCATGGCCATCGCAGGGGAGCTGGCCGGTGCAAGGTTTTCCCTGATCACGTTCGACTCCCAGGCGGTGGTCCGGATGCCGCTGACCACGGACACGTCAGCCCTCAACACCCTCACCGGCGTGTTGGAACCCCAGATCACCCAGTATTCGACGGGCAGCAGCGTCACTGTGGCCGGGACTGTCCTCAACGAGCGGCTCAAGGCTGCCAGGGACAGCCACCCTGAGCGGGCGCGGATTGTGTACTACCTCGGCGACGGCGAACAGACCAGCGGCAAGTCGCCGGAGCCGATGCGCGTTGAAGGCTCGCTGGTCAACGGCGGCGCGGTGCTTGGTTACGGCACCGGGCAAGGCGGACGGATGAAGGAAAAATCCAGCTATTCGTCCGAGGGTACCGCCGCCTACATCCAGGACCGCAGTGCCGGCAACGCCGGGGACGCCGTGTCCCGAATCGACGAGGACACCCTCCGGGAAGTGGCGTCACAGCTTGGCGTGCCCTACCTCCACCGCGCGGCCGGGGACGGGACGGCCCCGATGATGCAGGCGGCCAGGCCCGGCGCGCTCCACGAGACCTCGGAGTCACTCGAGGGAAGGACGGAGCTCTACTGGGCCCCGGCACTGGCTGCGTTCATCCTTGCGCTGTGGGAAAGCATCCGCGTGCTCCGCCAGTTGAAGCAACTCCGGCCCGGAAGAACGGAGTTCGGCCGATGAACCCCGAAAAGAGCCCGTCAGCCGTGCCGGGCCGCGACAAGCACCGGAGGCGCAGGTTGCTGCTGCTATCCGCAGCGCCCGTGCTGGTTGCCGTGGCGCTCGCTGTCAAGCTTCTGAGCGTCGGCTATCTGGGCAGCGAAGCGGCGGCGTCATTCGGCCGCGGCGACCAGGCCGGCGCGGCTTCCGCGGCGTCCGGCCTGGGCATTGCCAACGTGGTGGAGCAGCACAAGGCGCCCTTTGCCGCAGGCGACGCCCTGGTGCTCAGCGGGGATTTCAGCGGTGCCCGCAAACTCTTTGAAGCATCCCTTGCTGACGCTGCGCCAGCCGATGAGTGCAAGGTGCGCGTCAACCTGGTCCTCAGCGTTGAACGGCTGGCGGACGCGGAAACGGCGGCAGCCGACGCCGCCAGGCCCGCCGATGCCGCCAAGTCCGCGCAGTCGGCCGCTGATGCGTCCCGCCTGTATGACGAAGGCCTGGAGGTCATCAGGGCGGCTCCGCAGGGTTGCTTCAACCCGGACGAAAGCCAGGACAGCGCCAACGGCGCAGACGGCGAGGGTGACCGGCTCCGCGGCGCGGAAGAACGGCTGCAATCCAAAGCGGAAAAGCTTGGCGCCGCGGGGCCCGACGCTGAAACCGGGAACGGCGCAGACAAGCAGCCGCAGCCCGATCCGGAACCGCAGCAGAGCCAGCTGGACAAGCTCGAGGAGTCGGCCAAGTCCGCGCAGCGGGAACGAAACGGCGGCAGGCAACGGGACGAATACCTGGGTAACAACGATGCCGGGAGCGGCACGGACAGGCCCTGGTGATCTTCACCGTTGTTCGCGGGCTTTGGTAGTTTCCAGCCTCTCTGCACGCTGGGGCATATGCCCAGGAGCATTCTGCGCTCCATGATGAACCAGGCCAGATCGATGAGGGGTGCAAGAAACCACAGGACGGTTGGGGGTGTAGATCCTGATCCGCACGCGGCTTACCAGCCGGGTGCCGTTCGTGTCCGGGTTCAGGGCGAAACACCAGCTGACGCGTTCCGGCACAGGTTCCAGCACCATGTGGTGCTCGTGGTCAAGGGCGGCGACCGGCCAGTCCGGACCCCTGCCAAGCGGGATCACGTCGCCTGCTCTGAGGCCGTCAGGTGCCGCGGGGGTCCGAAGCCGGTCATGGACGAAGCCTCCTTACCTGCTCTTTAAGCCATGCTAGGAGCACGCTGGACGGGTAGGACAGGGGCTACAGTCAATTTGCGGCCTTTCGGCGAACAATGTTCTACGCGGCGGCGCAACAGAGCGTAAAGGTGCGTCTTAATTCGGGGGCCAGCTTGAACCCCTTCGGGCCGGGCCCTAGAGTCTTATACAAGTTACCGAGGTAACGTGTCAGCGATCCTCCGCCAGGAGGGTGTGGGTGCCCCCATGTGGGCCTGACATTTGCTCACGGACAACTTCTTATCAGGCGTAACAGTCGCGGCTGCGCCCTGCCGAAGTTCACTCCGTGTTCCCAAACTCAAATTCATTGACGGTTCTGCGTCTCCGAGGTCCCCTGGACCAAGGTGCACATGCCGGCAATGGCCCAAAGCCAAGGACGCAAATGTCTCCACCTAGCCTTATTGACACACATCCGAATCTCTCCGACACCGCTCCGGTGGCTCTTTCCTATGAGCTGTTCCCGCCGCGTTCGGCGGCTGCCGCCGCGTCGCTCTGGACCACCATTGGCGAACTGGAAGCCACGGACCCGGACTACGTTTCCGTGACGTACGGCGCCAGCGGCTCCAACCGGGACACCGCCGTCGAACTCATCAACCGGCTCCTGCTGGAAACGACCCTCCGCCCGCTGGCCCACCTGACCTGCGTGGGCAACACACCGGAGGAACTCTCCGAGATCATCGGTGAACTGCTCGACGTCGGCGTCCGCGGGATCCTGGCCCTCCGTGGTGACCAGCCCAAGGATGGCGGAACGCCTGCCAGCGGCTCGCTGCGGTACGCCCAGGACCTGATCGAACTGATCCGCCGCGTGGAGCAGCGCCGTTCAGCGCTGCTCTGTGCCGGCAAGGTGGCGGTCGGCGTTGCCGCGTACCCCACCCGGCACCCTGAGTCACCCACGGAAGCCCACGACGTCGAGGTGCTGCTGGCCAAGCAGCGCTCCGGTGCGGACTTCGCCATCACGCAGGTGTTCTTCCACACCGAGCAGTACGCCGACCTCATCACGAGGGCCCGCCGTGCGGGGGTCACCATCCCCATCATTCCGGGTGTGATGCCCCTGACCAGCGTGCGCCGGCTCAACCGCCTGGGCGAGCTGACCGGCGTCGAACCCGCTCCGGAACTCATGGCGCGGCTGGCCGCTGCGGACACCGACGCCGAACGACGGCTGATCGGGGTCCGGGCAACAGTGGACCTGGCCAATGCCGCCCTGGACGCCGGCGCGCCGGGAATCCACTTGTACACCTTCAACGAGCACGCCTGCGCGCTCGAGGTCCTGGACAAGCTGGCGCTGCCCCGCCCCGTCCGTCCGGCGAGCAGGCTCAATGCCATTGCGCGCCGCCACCAGGAAATGGCGAGCTAGAAGCCGGTCCCAACCGTCAGCTCCGCCCGCCAAAACTGGCCCCTGCACCAAAACTCCCAGCCGTAATACACCCATGCCTTTCACCAACACATCCAAGGACTTTCACATGACTGAGCAGAACACCCCGGCCGTGACCACTCCCTTCCCCGCCGCCTCGATCCTGGGCTACCCGCGCATCGGCCGCCGCCGCGAACTGAAGAAGGCCGTCGAAGCCTACTGGGCCGGCAAGATCGACGCCGCCGCCTTGGACGCCGCTGCCAAGGAAATCCAGCTGGGCACCGCCAAGCGCCTGCAGGGCCTGGGCCTGACCGAAGCCGCCGCTGTTCCGGGCACCTTCTCCTACTATGACCAGGTCCTCGACGCCGTCGCCCACCTCGGCGCTGTCCCGGCCCGTTTCGGCAACCTCCTCAACGCCGAGGGGCAGCTGGATATCGACGGCTATTTCACGCTGGCCCGCGGTAACAAGGACGAACAGCCGCTGGAAATGACCAAGTGGTTCGACACCAACTACCACTACCTGGTTCCGGAGATCGGCCCGGAGACCAACTTTGCGCTGACCTCCAACCGCATCGTCGAGGAATTCGAATACGCCCTCGCCAACGGTGTGGAGACCCGCCCGTACATCGTGGGTCCGGTCACCTTCCTGCTGCTGAGCAAGGCTTCCGACGACGCCCCGGCCGGCTTCAGCCCGCTGTCCCGCCTTGAGGACGTCCTGCCGGTCTACACCGCGCTACTTGAGAAGCTGGCCGCCGCAGGTGCCAGCTGGGTCCAGCTCGACGAGCCCGCCCTCGTTGTCGACCAGGACACCTCCGCCGAGGAAATCCAGGCCGCCGTCGCCCGCTCCTACGAGGTCCTGTCCGCTGTGGCCCAGCGCCCGCAGCTGTTCGTCTCCACGCCGTACGGCGCACTGAACGGCCAGCTCGGCACCCTGGCCGCCACCAACATCGACGCGCTGCACATCGACGTCTTCAAGGGCGCCGTTCCGTCCGCAGCGGCACTCGCCGCACTGGGCAACAAGACCCTGGTTGCCGGCGTCGTGGACGGCCACAACATCTGGCGCAACGATCTCGCCGCCTCTGCGGAGAAGATCGCTGAACTGAAGAAGTCCGTGGCCAAGCTCGCCATCAGCACCTCCACCTCCACGCAGCACGTGCCGCACGACGTCGAGGAAGAAGCCCAGCTGTCCGCGCAGCTCCGCAGCTGGCTGGCGTTCGCCGACCAGAAGGCCGTTGAGGTTGCCACCCTCGCCGGCCTGCTGAGCGACGCTGCCGGTGTTGAAACAAGCTCAGTGCAGCGGGCCATCGACGAGGCTACCCGCATCATCGCCTCCCGCGCCGCCGCCGAGGGCGTGCAGCGCGCCGACGTCCGTGCGCGCACCGCCGCCCTGACCCCGGCCGACTTCAACCGCTCCGAGTACTCGGTCCGCGAAGCCGCCCAGGAAGAGGCACTGCACCTGCCGCCGCTGCCGACCACCACCATCGGTTCCTTCCCGCAGACCTCCGAAATCCGTTCGGCCCGCGCCCGCAACAACAAGGGCGACCTCACCAACGAGCAGTACGAGCAGCTCATGAAGGACGAGATCAAGCGCGTCGTGGAGCTGCAGGAAGAGCTCGGTTATGACGTCCTGGTGCACGGCGAGCCCGAGCGCAACGACATGGTCCAGTACTTCGCCGAGAACCTTGAAGGCTTCGACGTTACGGTCCACGGCTGGGTCCAGTCCTACGGCTCACGCTGCACGCGTCCGTCCATCCTCTGGGGCGACGTCACCCGCAGCGCCCCCATCACGGTGGCCTGGGCCGAATACGCCCAGTCGCTGACCAGCAAGCCGATGAAGGGCATGCTCACCGGTCCGGTCACCATCCTGGCCTGGTCCTTCGTCCGCGATGACCAGCCGCTGGGCGAGACCGCCAACCAGGTGGGACTGGCGCTGCGCGACGAGATCGCCGACCTCGAAGCGGCCGGCATCAAGGTCATCCAGGTGGACGAACCCGCACTGCGCGAACTCCTGCCCCTGCGCAAGGCCGACCAGGCTGCCTACCTGGACTGGTCCGTGAACTCGTTCCGCCTGGCCACCGCCGGTGCTGCCGACGCCACGCAGATCCACACCCACCTGTGCTACTCCGAGTTCGGCGCCATCATCGACGCGATCGACGGCCTGGATGCTGACGTCACCTCGATCGAGGCCGCACGTTCACGCATGGAGGTTGTCCACGACCTCGAGTCCCACGGCTTCGGCCGCGGTGTTGGCCCGGGCGTCTACGACATCCACTCGCCGCGCGTCCCGGGTGAGCAGGAAGTCACCGAGCTGCTCAGCACCGCCGTGAAGCACGTTCCGTCCCGCCAGCTCTGGGTCAACCCGGACTGTGGCCTGAAGACCCGCGGCTACGCCGAGACCGAAGAGTCCCTGCGCAATCTGGTCACGGCCACCAAGACGGTCCGCGCGGAACTGCTGCAGGCAGCCAAGTAGGGCTTCGCCGGCTCAACCACCGCACAACGCACGACGGCGGCCGGTCACCACAGGTGACCGGCCGCCGTCGTGCTTTACCTATCGATTGCTGAGCAACCGCCGTTTTGACGGTTCATAAGGGCCGTTGCGGAGCAGTCGATGCAGCGCTTTACGACTCCCAGACGATCTCGTCGTCCACCACACCGTCCTCGTCAGCGGACGCCACCAGGACTTCGTCGGTGAAGTGCTCGCCCAAGGTGAAATCCAGGACGAAGTATCGTTCGGGCTGGCCGGGGTAGATGCCCACGTGGCCAAGTTTCAGCGCCTTCAGGAACACGGCATTGGTCAGTTGGCTCTTGTCCTCCACGCCGAACACCTTCCTGAGATGCTCGTCCTTGATGGCGTTGCAGTGGAAGTGCCGGTACTCCTGGGGGCTGGTGCCCTCCTGCTCCAGTTCCTCGGCGATCATGTCCCGGACCTGGTCCACTAGCTCGGGCAGGTACCGCAGCCGGTAGTCAACCTTGTGCATGGCCGCCTCGTCGAAGTGGTCGTGGGCATTGATGTTCAAGTCCAGCTCTACCGGCTGGCCGCCCAGTTCATGCTTCGCTGCGATGTTGTGGTCCCGGCCGTGGTTGAGCTCGATTTCACCAAAGTGCCGGCTCGCTACCTTGTTCATATCTTCAACATAGCCCTCTCGGGCAGTCCATTCCAGCATCCGGGATTTTTTCTGGGACTGTATCCCCGCGCTGCAACCCGGCTGCATCCCGGCGCGGGTACATTGATCGGATGCACACTGCCGCCGCCGTCGCCCGATCCCGCGAGCTCTTCGACAGCGGGGTGACCCGCCCGCTGGCGTGGCGCCTCGAACAACTCGGCAACCTGCGCAGGATGCTCACGGAACGGCGTGAGGATTTCATCGCTGCACTGTCCAGCGACCTGGGGAAGCACCGGACCGAGTCCGTGATGACCGAAATTGCCTTTGTGACCGCGGAAGCCGCCCACCTGGAACGGCACCTGGCGGCGTGGATCCGGCCCCGCCCGGTGGCCGTGCCTGTTGTCCTGCAACCCGCGCGGGCGTGGACCGAGCTGACTCCGCTTGGTGTGGTGCTGGTGATCGGGACCTGGAACTACCCGGTCCAGCTGACCCTCGCACCCCTGGCCGGAGCACTGGCGGCCGGCAACACCGTGGTGGTCAAGCCCAGCGAGCATGCCCCCGCCACGTCGGCGGCCCTGGCCCGCTGGGTGCCTGAATACCTCGACGGCGCCGCGGAGGTGGTGACCGGCGGTATCCCGGAAACCACCGCGCTGCTGGCGGAGCGTTTCGACCACATCTTCTTCACCGGCGGGCAGGCAGCGGCCCGTGTCGTCATGCGGGCTGCAGCCGAGCACCTGACTCCCGTGACCCTGGAACTGGGCGGCCGGTGCCCGGCCTTCGTGGACGAAACCGCCGACCTGGCCACCACTGCACGGCGCATTGCCTGGGGCCGGTTCGTGAACGCCGGCCAGACATGTGTGGCTCCGGACTATGTGCTGGCAGCACCCGAAATACTGGACGCCCTCCAACCGCTGATCGTGGACGCCATAACCTCCATGTTCGGCGAGGATCCTGCGGGCAGCGCTTCCTACGGCCGGATCGTTGATGACCGGCACTTCGAGCGGCTCGCTGAGCTGGCCGACAGCAGCACCGTGGTCCACGGCGGCCAGCGGGACCCCGGCAGCCGCTACTTTGCGCCCACCCTCCTGCGGCCAGCCCCCGGGGACGCAATCCTGGGCGAGGAAATCTTCGGCCCGCTCCTGCCACTGGTGGCTGTGTCAGGACAGGACGAGGCCATCCGGATGATCAATGCCGACCCCAAGCCGCTGGCGGTTTATGTATTCAGCGCCGATGACAGAGTCCGCAGTTCCTTCGCTGCCGAAACCTCATCGGGTGCGCTTGCGTACGGGGCGCCGGCCGCGCACGTCTCGGTCCCGGGACTCCCGTTCGGCGGGGTCGGCGGCAGCGGCATGGGGGCTTATCACGGCGAACATTCCGTGCGGACGTTCTCGCACGAGCGGGCCAGCCTGGACAAGCCGCTATGGCCGGACACTTTCGGGCTTGCCTATCCGCCCTACGGCAAGGCGAAGGACAAACTCGTGACCACCCTGATGTCGTTCGCCGGGCGGGCGCCGGGGCTTCCGAAAATCCTGCGTTCCAAGGCCCGCCGCTTCCGGGCCCGCGAATCCTAGCGCGTGGCTCCCAGGCTGTGCAGGGTGTCGGCCAACAGTTCGACGAAGAGCTGGACGCGTGCCGTCTGCTTGTCGTTGATCAGCAGGGCAAACACGTTGCGGGCAAGCCTGATCTCCGGAACATCGAGGACCACCACCCCGGCCGGCCGGTGCCGAAGGGCCAGCTCCGGCACGAGCGCGGCACCCAGGCCCGCGGCTGCCATTTCCAGGCTCGCGTGGAAGTCGTCGCTATAAGCCACCACTCGCGGGTGCAGGTTGCAGCTGGCGAACAGGCGTTCAATAACCGTGGCGTCGCTGGTGCCCGGGTGATGGACAATCCACGGCATGTCGGAGAGGTGGTCCGCCGCCACCTTGGCGTCGGCGCGGAAACCCCAGGCCGCGGGCAGCACCACGCGGAATTCGTCGTCGCCGATCCACTGCCGGTTCACGGTGTGGGGCCACGCCAGGCCGGACTGGCCCACCTGGTAGACCAGGGCAACATCGAGTTCGCCGCCGGTGCGGAGCCCCTGGATGGTCTGGGACGGCTCCGCCACGGACACCCTGAGGTCGATGCCCAGGTCCTTCCACTTCGAGTTCTGCAGGATCCGGGGAAGCACATAGGTTGCCAGGCTGGGGAAGATGCCGAGCCTCAGTTCCTGGTGGGTGGCGTCGTGCGTCCGGGAGGCAGCGGCCATCAGGGCCTCGATGTCCGTCAGGACCTTGGCGGCATGCCGCGTCATCACCAGGGCGGCTTCGGTGGGCTGGATGCTCCGGGCTGAACGCTGGAAGAGGTCCACGCCGGTGTCCCGCTCCAGGGCGGACATTTGCTGGGAAACAGCCGACGCCGTGTAGCCCAGCCGGTTGGCGGCGGCCGCGAACGAACCCAGGCGGGTGACCTCCACGAGGGTCCGCAGGTGAACAGGGTTGATCAATGGTTGTCCTTCGCCTCGGAAATCCCGCTTCATTGTGGCATATCGCCCCGCGGCCCCGGAATGTCGCCGCTGACGGGACGTGTCCATGGGGAAGAATCGCGTCAAGGCGCCCGGCTGAAATTCGCAGTCATCCGGGCGCCCTTCGGTGACGAATTGCCCATAAGACGATTCATCAGGACGATTCAGGCGAAGCCAACAGGAGTAGATCAGTGTCGCAAGCAGCAACGATTCCGGACGGCCGGCGGGTAGCCGTCATTGGCAGCGGCGTGGCAGGGCTGACCGCAGCCTATGTCCTGAACCGGCGGGACAACGTGACCCTGTTCGAGGCCGACTCCCGGCTGGGCGGCCATGCCCACACCCACGACGTCCCGCAGGCCGGCGGCCCGGTCCTGGGCGTGGACACAGGTTTCATCGTGCATAACGAACGCACTTACCCGACTCTCCTGCGGCTCTTCGCGGAGCTGGGGGTGGAGACGCAGGACTCCGAGATGAGCATGTCGGTCCGCTGCGACGGCTGCGGCCTCGAATATGCCGGTGCCCGCGCCAAGGGGCGCGGCATTATCCCGCGGCCCTCCACCCTGCTGCGCGGCAGGTACCTGCTGATGCTGCTGGAAGTAACGCGTTTCCACCGCCGTGCCCGCGCCCTGCTGGCAGCGTCCGGCACCGCCGCCTCGGGTGACTCATCCGGCAACACGGACCCGGAACTGACGCTGGGGGAGTTCCTCGCCCGCGAAAAGTTCAGCAGCTACTTCATCTCGCACTTCATGACCCCCGTGGTGAGCGCCGTCTGGTCCTGCGACCCCACCACTGCGCTGGCTTATCCGGCCCGCTATCTGTTTACCTTCCTGGCCCACCACGGCCTGCTCGGAGTTTCCGGCTCCCCGCAGTGGCGGACGGTCAAGGGCGGCTCGCGCACCTACGTGGACAAGCTGGCGGCCACGCTGCCCGACATCCGGCTGTCCAGTCCGGTCACGGCGGTGCGACGCGACGGGGAGGGCGTTGAACTGACCACCCCGCACGGTACGGAAACCTTTGACGCCGTCGTGATTGCCACGCATCCCGCGCAGGCGCTGCGCATGCTCGCCGATGCTTCGCCTGCGGAGGAGGAGGCGCTCGGCGGAATGCCCTACTCGGTCAACCAGACGCTGTTCCACCGCGACGAAGCAGTGCTGCCTGCCAGCGCCAACGCGCAGGCGTCCTGGAACTACCGGCTGCCGTCCTGCGATGCACGTCCGGACAAGGTGCTGGTCAGCTACGACATGACGCGCCTGCAGCGCCTCGAGCCCGCTGACGGCGGGCGCTACATCGTGAGCCTCGGTGAGTCCGAACTCATCGCCGACGGCACCGTCCTGGACCGGATGGTCTACGAACACCCGCAGTACACCCCCGGTTCGCTCCGGGCCCAGCAGCAGGTCCTCGCACTGGGGGACGGGCGCCTTGCCTTTGCCGGCGCGTACCATGGCTGGGGTTTCCACGAGGACGGAGCACTCTCCGGGGTCAAGGCCGCCGCCCGGCTCGGCCGGGACTGGGAACAGCCGGCCGGCGTTTCCGGTCCCGCACTGGCGGGCGTCGCCGCGGAGGGCGCCTGATGAACACCCAGGCGGCCATCTACCGCACCTCCATCGCGCACGTGCGCCGCACGCCGCTGCACAATGCGTTCACGTACCGCAGCTACAGCTGGTTTGTCGACGTCGACCGGCTTCCGTCACTGCCGTGGCCGCTCCGGCTGCTCGCCGATTTCCGTGCCTCGGATCACCTCGGCGACGCGGAAGGCTCGCTCCGCGGCAACGTGGAGAGGTTCCTGCGGACCCGGGGGATAGAGCCCGACGGCGGCCGGATCACCATGCTTGCCAGCGCCCGGGTGTTCGGCCACGTGTTCAACCCGCTCAGCCTGTTCTGGTGCCACGATGCCGTCGGGAACCTGCGGTGCGTTGTTGCCGAAGTGCACAACACCTACGGTGAACGGCACTGCTATCTGCTCGAAACGGACGACGCAGGAAGGGCCAGCGTGCCCAAGGCGTTCTATGTTTCCCCCTTCAACGACGTCGAAGGCCAGTACCGGATGAAGCTCCCGGAACCGGGGGAGCGGCTTGCGGTGTCCATTGTTCTGGAGCGCGAAGGGCAGAAGCCCTTCATCGCGACCGTCGACGGCGAACGCCACGACGCCTCCCTGCCGAACATTCTCTCCGCTGCGCTCGCCGTGCCCCTGGCACCGCTGCGTGTAGCCGCGCAGATCCGCTGGCAGGGCATAAAGCTCTGGGCACGTCGGCTGCCCATCATCAAACGACCACACCACCCCTCACAGGAGGCAGTCCAGTGACCCTTACCGAAGCTACCGGATCCGCAGCAGGACAGCCTGCGAACGAGCGTTCCGCCCACGCCCGCGCCGGCCTCGCCGCTGGCTCCGCAGTGCCCTACACCGTTCCCCAGCCGCCCGCAGTGGTTGACGCCGACATCTGGCCGAGCATTGCCACGGTGCCCTCGTCGCTCAAGGCGAGGGTTGCCGGCCGGGCTGCCGACGCCATCTTCAAGGCAGCGGTTCGGCGGCTTCCGCTCGAGGTCCGCTACCCCGACGGGACCGTTCTGGGAAAGGCGGCCCCCGGCGCGGCAGAGGCGTCCGGCCGCCCCTACCCGGTGATGACCATGAACCGTCCCGAAGCGTTCGCTGCCCGGCTCGGCGACGGCGGACTCATCGGCCTGGGTGAGTCCTATATGGCCGGCGACTGGGACGCCGATGACCTCACCGCAGTGATGGAGGTCTTCGCTGCCCGCGTCGGCACGCTGGTGCCCGAGCCGCTGCAGAAACTGCGGGCCCTCTACCTGCCGCGCCAGCCGCGCAGGGAACGCAACACGGAGCAGAACACGCGGTCCAACATCTCGCGGCACTACGACCTCTCCAACGAGCTCTTTGCGTCCTTCCTGGACAGCACCATGACCTACTCCAGCGCCCTTTTCCCGGAGAGCGGCGACGCCCTTCGGCACGTTGCCTGGGACGGTTTCGCCGAGGCGCAGCAGGCCAAGATCGACCGGCTGCTGGACAAGGCCGGCGTACGCGAGGGGACGCGTGTGCTGGAAATCGGCACCGGCTGGGGCGAGCTCGCGCTTCGTGCGGCAGCCCGCGGAGCGACGGTCTACTCGGTCACGCTGTCCAGCGAACAGCAGGAGCTCGCCCGCCAGCGAGTGGCCGAGGCCGGCTACGCCGACGCCGTCACCATTGAACTCAAGGACTACCGTGCGGTGGAAGGCGAGTACGACGCCGTCGTCTCGGTGGAAATGATCGAAGCCGTCGGCTACGAGTACTGGGCCACGTACTTCCAGACGATCGAACGCGTCCTGGCCCCCGGCGGGAAGGTGGCCATCCAGGCCATCACCATCGCGCACGACCGGCTGATCGCCACCCGGACCAGCTACACGTGGGTGCACAAGTACATCTTCCCCGGCGGCGTCATCCCGTCTGTCCGGGCCATCGAGGAAATCACCGAGAAGCAGACCGGACTCCGGGTCCGGGAACGCCTGGCCATGGGCGAGCACTATGCGCAGACCCTGCGCCTCTGGGAGGAACGGTTCATGTCCAGCGCCGACGAGGTGGCGGCCATGGGCTTCGACGCGATCTTCCAGCGGATGTGGCTGTTCTACCTCTGCTACTCCCGGGCAGGCTTCGAGACGGGCTACCTCGACGTCCAGCAGATCGTCCTGGACCACGCAGCGACAAAGCACCACATCTAGTTCCGTTCATCACATCGGGGCCCTGAATCTTCATTCAGGGCCCCTTTTGTGTGCCTTCCGACACGCCCGCCGCACCGTCGCGACACGCCGTCCACCGGGCGACACGCGGGACGTTTAATTGTGGCTAACTACTCCACAGGGTGTGGATTTCGTCCGCGAAAACAGCTGAATCCCGGACATTTTTGACCACCCTGCCTGTGGATTAACGGTGCATTAAATGACATACTTGTAATACATCATCTTGGGGTCCGCATCGGGGCCGTGCACTACATGTAGTATCGACATACAGATTGAGCGGGACGCAGGACCGGCGCGGATGAGGGGTTTCAGTTCCGGGCAGTGTCTACCGCAACGATGGACAAGAGACTTCAAAAAGCAGTGACTTCAACAAAGGGGACAGGAACCATGACCGTTACGGTTTACACGAAGCCGGCCTGTGTTCAGTGCAACGCAACGTACCGCGCGCTGGACAAGAAGGGCATCACCTACCAGAGCGTCGACATCTCCCAGGACGCGGACGCCCTTGAGCGGCTGAAGGCCCTCGGCTACATGCAGGCCCCCGTCGTGGTCACGGACCAGGACCACTGGTCAGGCTTCCGCCCGGACAAGATCGAAGAGCTGGCGCTGAGCGCTGCCGCATCCGTGGCCTAGCCCAGGCTTCACCGCCGCTTCCGGCACAGAACTTTACGTAGATGAGGTGACTCCCATGGCAGCGCCGGCACTTGCCGATGCGCCGCTCGCAGCGGATGCTGCGAATACGACGCCGATGACACGGACATCCAGTCACCTCATCTACTTTTCCTCCGCCTCCGAGAACACCCGGCGCTTCGTGGAGAAGCTCGGCCGGGATGCGGCCAGGATTCCCCTGCATCAGCGAGAAGCTGAACTCGTGGCCTCCGAGCCCTTCGTCCTGGTGGTTCCCACCTACGGCGGGACCGGCGGTGAGGGCTCGGTGCCAAAACAGGTCATCCGGTTCCTCAACAACCCGCAGAACAGGACACTGATCCGCGGAGTGATCAGCGCAGGAAACACAAATTTCGGGGACAACTTCTGCATGGCGGGCGACATCATCGCCTTCAAATGCCAGATACCGCACCTCTACCGCTTCGAACTCATGGGGACGCCTGAAGACGTCCGCCTGGTAAATCAAGGATTGGACAAGTTTTGGACACTACTGTCGCAGACACAGAAGTAACCATGCCCGCCGTCGAGAAGACCGCAGAGAAGCCGCCGCTGCCCGCCGCCTACAAGGGCCTGGGCTACCACGAGCTGAACGCCATGCTGAACCTGTACGGACCGAACGGTGAAATCCAGTTCGAGGCGGACCGCGAGGCCGCACACCAGTACTTCCTGCAGCACGTGAACAACAACACCGTGTTCTTCCACGACCTGGAAGAGAAGCTCGACTACCTGGTGAAGAACCAGTACTACGAGCGCGAGACCCTCGACCAGTACACGATGAACTTCATCCGCGAGCTCTTCAACCGCGCGTACAAGAAGAAGTTCCGCTTCGAGACCTTCCTGGGCGCCTTCAAGTTCTACACGTCCTACACGCTGAAGACCTTTGACGGCAAGCGCTTCCTGGAGCGCTACGAGGACCGCGTGTGCATGGTTGCCCTGCACCTGGCCCGCGGCGACGAGCAGCTCGCCCTGCAGATGGTTGACGAGATCATCGAGGGCCGCTTCCAGCCGGCCACGCCCACGTTCCTGAACGCCGGCAAGAAGCAGCGCGGCGAGCTGGTCTCCTGCTTCCTGCTCCGCATCGAAGACAACATGGAGTCGATCGGCCGGTCCATCAACTCCGCCCTGCAGCTGTCCAAGCGCGGCGGCGGCGTGGCGTTCGCGCTGACCAACATCCGCGAAGTCGGCGCGCCGATCAAGCAGATCGAAAACCAGTCCTCCGGCGTCATCCCCGTGATGAAGCTCCTCGAGGACAGCTTCTCCTACGCCAACCAGCTCGGTGCCCGCCAGGGTGCCGGCGCCGTGTACCTGCACGCCCACCACCCCGACATCTACCGGTTCCTGGACACCAAGCGGGAAAACGCGGACGAAAAGATCCGCATCAAGACCCTCTCGCTCGGCGTTGTCATCCCGGACATCACCTTCGAGCTGGCCAAGCGGGACGAGGACATGTACCTGTTCTCCCCGTACGACGTCGAAAAGGTCTACGGCATGCCGTTCTCCGACGTCTCGGTCACCGAGAAGTACTACGAGATGGTGGACGATTCCCGGATCAAGAAGACCAAGATCAAGGCGCGCGAGTTCTTCCAGACCCTCGCGGAGATCCAGTTCGAATCCGGCTACCCGTACATCATGTTCGAGGACACCGTAAACCGGGAAAACCCGATCGACGGCAAGATCATCATGTCGAACCTGTGCTCCGAGATCCTCCAGGTCTCGCAGCCCACCACGTACCACGATGACCTGTCCTACGACCAGACCGGCAAGGACATCTCCTGCAACCTGGGCTCGCTGAACATCGCGAAGACCATGGATTCCCCGGACTTCGGCCTGACCATCGAGACGGCCATCCGCTCGCTCTCGGCTGTTTCGGACATGTCCAACATCACCTCGGTGCCGTCCATCGCCCGCGGCAACGACCAGAGCCACGCCATCGGCCTCGGCCAGATGAACCTGCACGGCTACCTGGCACGTGAGCGGGTCCACTACGGTTCCGAAGAGGGCCTGGACTTCACCAACATCTACTTCTACTCGGTGGTGTACCACGCGGTGCGCGCCTCCAATAAGCTGGCCATTCAGACGGGTCAGACGTTCGGCGGCTTCGAGAAGTCCAAGTATGCCTCGGGCGAGTTCTTCGACAAGTACACGGAGCAGGAGTGGGTGCCGCAGACCGAGAAGGTCGCGGAGCTGTTCAAGAACATCCACATCCCCACGCAGGATGACTGGCGCGAGTTGAAGGCTTCCGTCATGGAGCACGGCATCTACAACCAGAACCTGCAGGCCGTCCCGCCGACGGGCTCGATCAGCTACATCAACAACTCCACCTCCTCGATCCACCCGGTGGCGTCAAAGATCGAGATCCGCAAGGAAGGCAAGCTGGGCCGCGTGTACTACCCGGCGCCGTACCTGACGAACGACAACCTGGAGTACTACCAGGACGCGTACGAGATCGGCTACGAGAAGGTCATCGACACCTACGCCGCTGCTACGCAGCACGTGGACCAGGGCCTGTCCCTGACGTTGTTCTTCAAGGACACCGCCACGACGCGCGACATCAACAAGGCGCAGATCTACGCCTGGAAAAAGGGCATCAAGACCATCTACTACATCCGTCTCCGCCAGCTCGCGCTGGAAGGGACCGAGGTGGACGGCTGCGTCAGCTGCATGCTCTAATCTTCAACTAAATCGTGACAGTACGACGGCGGGCGCCCGCCCGCCGTCGTACGCTTAACTTCAAGAACAACCCAACGTTTAGGGGATGACATGACCGAAAAGGTCAAGCTGCTTAGCCACGTCGAGGCGATCAACTGGAACCGTATCCAGGACGACAAGGACGTGGATGTCTGGAACCGCCTCGTCAACAACTTCTGGCTGCCGGAGAAGATCCCGCTGTCCAACGACGTCCAGTCCTGGGCAACACTGACCCCTGACGAGCAGCAGCTCACCATGCGCGTGTTCACCGGACTGACCCTGCTGGACACCATCCAGGGCACCGTCGGCGCCGTCTCGCTGATTCCGGATGCGATCACGCCGCATGAAGAAGCCGTGTACACGAACATTGCCTTCATGGAGTCCGTGCACGCCAAGAGCTACTCCTCCATCTTCTCCACGCTGGCCTCCACGAAGGAGATCGACGAGGCGTTCCGCTGGTCCACCGAGAACGCGAACCTTCAGAAGAAGGCGCAGATAGTCATGGATTACTACCAGGGCGACGATCCGCTGAAGCGCAAGGTGGCTTCCACGCTGCTGGAGAGCTTCCTGTTCTACTCGGGCTTCTACCTGCCGATGTACTGGTCCTCACGGGCCAAGCTGACGAACACGGCAGACCTCATCCGCCTGATCATCCGCGACGAGGCCGTGCACGGCTACTACATCGGCTACAAGTTCCAGAAGGGCCTGGAGAAGGTCTCCGAGGAGAAGCGCCAGGAGATCAAGGACTACACGTTCGAGCTGCTCTTCGAGCTGTACGAGAACGAAGTCCAGTACACGCACGACCTCTACGACTCCGTCGGCCTGGCCGAGGACGTCAAGAAGTTCCTGCACTACAACGCCAACAAGGCGCTGATGAACCTGGGCTACGAGGCCATGTTCCCGGCGTCCGTCACCGACGTGAATCCGGCCATCCTCTCGGCGCTGTCCCCGAACGCGGACGAGAACCACGACTTCTTCTCGGGTTCGGGTTCGAGCTACGTGATCGGCAAGGCCGTCAACACCGAAGATGAGGACTGGGACTTCTAGGTTCTTGTGAGACCCCGACGTAACTGAGCAATTTGGCGGTTTCTGAGCAAAAACCGCCTCGTATCTGAGCATTGCTCAGTTCGTTGCGAGTTCACGAGTTAGTTGGCACAAGCGACAAGTTAGTTGGCGTGGTGAAGGCACAGCCTGGCTGGCGGCCCCGCCTACTGGTGGGGCCGCCAGTTACTGGCGACAGCCAACCAAGTCAACTAGATCTGATGGCGCACTTAGCCTCTGTGTGAGCCCGCAAGTGTGAGGTCGGAGTTTGGCTGGCGGTTAGGCAAATATCGTCTGCTCGCCCCACTTAGCGGCCAGCAATCGCGCTCTCCGAATGACGATGTTTGAACTTGTTGAGACCACAGCGTTGCTGCACGGGGAGCTCACGAGGGGCATTCCCTCCGTCAATTGATATATGCGTCTATTTGGGGGAAGTATGAACGCGAGCCCAACCTCGCTCGTCGGCTTTGCGGTCCTGAGGGCCAACTATGATGCACAGGCACCAAGCTATATCGACAACTTTCGCAGCTTTGCTTTGGACATCCTCTGTCAGCATCAGTCCGGGATAAGCAGCACCGATCTGGCTCAGATTCTCAGGTCCCGATTCGGTCTGACGACTCCAGATTTGGTAGTGGAGAAGATCCTCAAGCGCGCAGTTCGTGATGGGTACGCCCGCCGAGAAGGGAAGATGTATTGGAGCACGGATAAGGGCCAAAAGACTGCGCCTGGCGTTAGTGCGTCTATTGCCCGCTACGAACGCCAGCAGAACGAGCTGGTAACAAAGTACAAAGACTTCATCAAGGAAAAGTACGCCGAACACAGTAGCGATTTAAGCCTTGACCCGGCGGGAGAACTTGCCAAGTACCTTGAATACCACGCGGTACCCCTACTGTCTCAGAGCCTAACGGGACGTAAGGCCGCTGCCACGCCCGGCAGCCGAGCATCTGAATACGTCATTTCGAAGTTTATTGCGCACTTGGCCGACGTAGATCAGACGGGCTTCGGCTACGTTGAAGATGCTGTCAAAGGGGCAATACTTGCGTCAGTGGTAACGCTGGATACTTCGACGTTCGCCCAGTCCCTGAAGGGTCTTTCGATCTATCTGGACACCCCTGTCCTCATAAATGCGCTCGGATATTCGGGAGCGGCGCAGCAGCAGGCGACACTTCAGATGATCAAGCTCGCCCAAGCCCTTGGTGCGTCAACCTACTGTTTCGACCACTCCTTGAAGGAGCTCGACGGCGTACTGGCCAGCGCTGAAGGGGTAGTTCGCGCCGGCGGACGTAGACGCGAGGGCCTCCGTCCTATCGACCTGCATTTTCAGGAATCGCGTACATCGCCCTCAGACATCGCTCTTGAGCGGGATCGTGCATCCCCGGCTCTGGCCGAACTCGCAATCGAAAGGCGCCCTAAGCCAGATGGGTACAAGGAATACGGACTAGACGAAGGGCGATTGGAGGAGCTGATTCAGAGTCACATCCACTATCGATCGGATGGGACGAGGAAGTATGACGTGGACAGCCTGTCGGCCATCCACCGCCTTCGTCGGGGCAGCTCCCCTAGGCAGTTTGAGAAATGCGGCCACATTTTGATCACCGATAACGATGGTCTTGTGCGTGCGGTCGAGAAACTGGACCAAGAGAATCACGAGTGGCCGCTGGCAATGACAGACGGGGCGCTTGCCGCCGTTCTGTGGGTTAGGAGTCCAACGATGGGAGCGGGTCTTCCACGAAAACAAATCCTGGCTACTGCTTACGCTGGCATGCAGCCAGATGGCCATCTTTGGGCAAAATATCTTGACGAGGTAGCCAAGCTGGAATCGCGCGGCGTCGTTAACGCTGACGACGCAGTAATTCTTCGGGCTACGACGGTCGGCCGCTCAGCCCTCATGGAAGAGACGCTCGGCGATGAACAGTATCTGTCAGCGGACTCCGCTGTCGACGTTCTTGAGCGGATCAAGAAGGACATAGAGCGGCCGTTGCTACAAAATTTGGTTCAAGTCGGCAAGTCGCAAGAGGACCTGGCTCATTCCGCGGACAAGGCGGCGCAATCATGGCTGGACCAGTCGGAGGCTTTGGAAAAGACCACCGCGGAACGGGATAGAGCCCAGCGCCAGGCGGCCGTCACTAGCGCCGAGCTTCTGAAGCGAAGCCAGGAGTCGTCAGTTCGGGATGCCTTGATTCGTGCGGGCGCGGAGGCTACGGCGAGAAGGACAATTAATACGGCGCTTCTCCTCCTTCTAGTTCCGACGGTCGGGATAGCGATTCTGAAATTTCTGAATCCGCCGTGGATGAGCCAAGCGCCGGACTTGTTTGGGCTTGTGGCTGCGGTTTTTGGCGTCTTACTAGTCGTCGTCGCAACAACACGTAATTTTGCTAAAGGTACTGTGCGGGAGTGGTTAGCGCCATTGGAACGTCGACTGAGCACCCGGATCGAACGGCGCCGCCGTAGGCTGGCCGGACTTCCAAGCGCACCATCCCGCGAGTCAGCCGAAGGCATTGCTTCACCATGATGGTGGGTGTTTCGCGTCTTCAGGCGGCGAACAGCGCTTTCTCACGGTGAAATTGGGATTTGCAGTTAATGGCCACGGCGCGTGATCGCCGGGAAGTAGCCTCTCAGCGCCAATCTGGGATCTGGCTGTCGACTAGAAGATCTGAATCTGGCCGAACGATGGATTGCTAGTCAGCTCAAGTGACTTGATGGGATGGACATCGTGCTCTGGCGACTGCCTGACGCCTCGCGCATGCCTGCGAGGCTGCCGAACCGCCGGTGGACTACCGTCTAAACTCGGACAGTGATAACAGGCGAAATCAAATCTCAGGTAGACAAGGTCTGGAATGCGTTCTGGACCGGCGGCATCTCCAATCCTTTGGAGGTGATCGAACAGATCACGTATCTGCTTTTCCTGAAGCGCCTCGACGAGAACCAGACGCGCGCGGAGAACAAGGCCAACCGCACAGGAAAGCCTGTCGAAAACCCGGTCTTCCCGTCGGGCCTGGATGAGAAGGGGCGCTCGTACCAGGACTTCCGCTGGAGCAAGTTCAAGAACTTCTCCCGCGACGAGATGTTCACCGTCTTCGCTGAGCACATCTTCCCTTTCCTGCGCACCGGGCTGGTACAACTAGCTAGCGGCGAGGAGTCCTCCTACGCCCAGCACATGAAGGACGCCCGCTTCACTATCCCCAACGCCGGGCTGCTCGAAAAAGTCGTGGACATCATCGATGAAATCCCCATGGACGAGCGCGACACCAAAGGCGACCTCTACGAGTACATGCTCGGTAAAATCGCCTCGGCCGGCACCAACGGACAATTCCGCACGCCCCGCCACATCATCGACCTAATGGTGAAGATGACGGCGCCCCAGCCGCTGGAGGCCGTTTGCGACCCGGCCGCCGGCACCGCAGGGTTCCTTGTCCAAGCCGGCGAATACCTCCGACTGCACAACCCCAACCTGCTGACCACCCCCGAGCAGAGCCGGTTCTTCCACCACGGGCAGTTCCACGGCTACGACTTCGACAGCACCATGCTGCGCATCGGGTCCATGAACATGCTCCTCCATGGCGTGGAAAATCCGGACATCGCCTATCGAGACTCTTTGGCCGACCTGCACGGCACCGAGGAAGAGAAATACGACCTCATCCTCGCCAACCCACCGTTCACCGGCAGTCTGGACTACGAGAACGTGGCCAAGGACTTGCTGTCCGTGGTCAAGACCAAGAAGACCGAGCTGCTCTTCCTGGCATTGTCCCTTCGTCTGCTCAAGCCAGGCGGTCGCGCAGCCGTCATCGTGCCCGACGGCGTGATCTTTAACTCATCTGCGGCACACACAGCGTTGCGGAAGATCATTGTCGAGGATCACAAGCTCGAAGGGGTGGTGAAACTCCCCTCTGGCGTGTTCAAACCCTACGCCGGGGTTTCCACCGCAATCCTATTCTTCACCAAAACGAACTCCGGCGGCACCGACAATGTTTGGTTCTACGACGTGAGATCAGACGGCTTCAGCCTGGACGACAAGCGCACTTCGCTGGATTCGTCAGATCTTGAGGACGTTCTTGGCCGGTGGCAGCAGCGGACGACGGCGGAGGCAGAACGTGCACGGACCGACCAGTCCTTTCTCGTCCCCAAGGCTGAGATTGCCGAGAACGGTTACGACTTGTCGTTGAACAAGTACAAAAAACTTGAGCACGTGGAGATCGACCACAAGGAACCGGCCGACATCATTGCCGACTTGGAGAGGCTTGAGCAGGAAATCGCCCTGGGAATGACCGAGCTGAAAGAACTCCTCAAATGATGACGACCCAGCTGTCGGGGAGCCGAGCATGGGCAGGGACCGGAGAAATTCGGCACGTCCCGCTGGCCAGGGTGTGTGACATCATCATGGGGCAGGCGCCGGCCGGAGATACGTACAACACTTTGGGGAACGGGATCGCCCTCATAGCTGGGGCAGGTGATTTCTCTGGCGGTATTTTGGCACCCAAGAAATTTACTGAAAAACCAACCAAGCTCTCTGAACCCGGCGACATCGTGCTCAGTATTCGAGCTTCGATCGGAGACAAGGTATGGGCAGACCAGACTTACTGTCTGGGGCGCGGGGTGGCAGCCCTTCGCGCAAAGCCATGCATAGATCCCAAGTATCTTTGGCACTGGGTTTCCGCCTCGAAACGGACCCTGATGGGCAAGGCCAAAGGCGCTACATTCCTTCAGGTCAACCGAACAGATATTGGGGAGCTGCCGATTGCTGTCCCGCCCTTGGATGAGCAGCGAAGGATTGCGGCCATTTTGGACAGTGTCGACGGACTCCGCACTAAGCGCCGCCAAGCCCTCGCCGAACTCGATACCCTTGCGCACGCCATCTTCCATGGCATGTTCGGCGACCCCGTAAACAACACAAAGGGCTGGCCTCAACAGAAGCTGGCAACTCTCGGGCGCATTTCTACCGGTAATACGCCATCGAGAGCAGTGCCCGAAAACTTCGGTAACCACCTCGAATGGGTGAAGACGGACAACGTCAACACGCCACAGGTACTAGTGACTCCCGCAAAAGAAGGCTTGTCGGAACAAGGAGCGAGGAAAGCGCGTATCGTGCAACCTGGGTCCGTGTTGATCACTTGTATTGCCGGCAGCCCCGGGGTAATAGGGAACGTGGCGCTGACGGATCGAACCGTTGCCTTCAATCAACAAATCAATGCATTTACTCCCAACGCTGGACCCCACTTGTACTGGTATGCCCTGCTCAAATCGATGAAGCCTCTCGTTCAGAAAGCATCCAGCGGAGGAATGAAGGGACTAGTCAGCAAATCAGCACTTAGCGCAATCGACGCAATCGTCGTTCCTGGATCTTTCCAGATGGAATTCGCGGAACGCCTTACCGCAATCGAACGTCTGAAAGACCGGCATTGCGCCCAACTTGCGGATCTAAACGCCCTGTTTGCTTCGCTCCAGCACCGGGCCTTCACCGGGGGACGTGATGAGTGAGGCCCGCTCTGTGGAACGGATGTTGCATTTCCGCAAATTGAGTTGAACGGGTGTCGCCCGGCCACATGCCGGGCAGAACCATCTAGGCTCCCAAGAAGAGAACAACAAAGGAGTGGCATTGGGGGATGTGAACAGCAACTTCGCTGTACTACAGGCGGAGTGGCCGGGTATTGCAAAAGAAGCGCGGCTGGCCGAGCTGTATGCGCGGAAAGACCCTCGGTCTTCGCTGCTCTACGCGCGGCGGTCCGTCGAAGCGCTGCTGGCCTGGCTGTACGACGCCGACGACGCGCTGACGTTGCCTTACAAGAGCGATCTCAACGGCCTGATGTCGGAGCCAACATTTAAGCGGCTCGCGGGCGAGACGATCGTCAGCAAGTTCCACCTCATCCGCAAGGTCGCGAACAGCGCCATCCACACCAACGCCGCCATCACCGTCCAGCATTCTGAGCAGACCATTCGGGAACTCTTCCACGTCTGCATCTGGCTGGCGCTTCGCTACACCCGAGATCCTGCCAACCGCCCGGCCTCGACTGTTGCCTTCAACGGACAGTTCCTCAGCCCGACTCCGAAGCCGGGCGTTACGGTGCCCGCCGAGAAGCCCCGCACTGCGGACCAGACGGCCAAACTCGCCGAAGAACTGGCGGCCAAGGACGCGGCGCTGGCCACGCAGAAGCAGGACAATGAGCAGCTGCACGCCCAGCTTGAGGCCCTGCGCGAACAGATCGCCCGGGCGAAGGAGGAAAACAAGAAGCTCCCGGACAGCCACGACTATTCAGAGGCCGAAACCCGGGTCTACATCGACCTCTATTTGGGCGAGGCAGGATGGGCGCTGGACAAGGCCGAGGACCGCGAATTCGAAGTCCACCACATGCCCACCCACGCTGGCCCTTCCACGGGAACCGGGTTCGTGGACTATGTCTTGTGGGGATCCGACGGCAAGCCTCTCGCCGTCGTCGAAGCCAAGCGGTCGTCTAAGTCGCCTTATGAGGGTCAGCAGCAGGCCAAGCTCTATGCCGACGCGCTGGAGACGGAGAAGGGCCAGCGCCCGGTCATTTACTACAGCAACGGCTACGAGCACTGGATCTGGGACGACGCCTCCGGCTATCCGCCTCGTCCGGTCCAGGGCTTCCACACGCGGGATCAGCTCCAGCTCATGGTGGACCGCCGGGCCACCCGCAAACCCTTGGCTACCGCTGCCATCAATTACGAGATCGCAGGCCGCAGCTACCAACAGGCCGCCATCCGGGCCGTCACCGACGCGCTGGAAACGGACAGGGAGCGCAAGGCGTTACTGGTCATGGCGACGGGCTCGGGTAAGACGCGTACCGTCGTCGCACTCTCCAGCCTGCTGATGCAGGCGAACTGGGCAAAGCGCGTGCTGTTCCTGGCTGACCGTGTCGCCCTGGTGGACCAGGCGGCCCGCGCCTTCAAAACCAATCTTCCTGGATCGTCCCCGGTGGTGCTCAGCCGAGATGTGGAGGCGGACAGCCGCATCCACGTCGCCACCTACCCGACGATGATGAACCTGATCAACGAACGGACCGACGACGGCACGGTCCTGAAGCAACGGTTCGGGATCGGCCACTATGACCTGATCATTATCGATGAGGCCCACCGTTCCGTGTACCAGAAGTACCGGGCCATCTTTGACTACTTTGATGCGTATCTGGTGGGCCTGACGGCCACGCCGCAGTCCGAGGTGGACCGCAACACCTACTCCCTGTTCGACATCGAGGACCACGTCCCCACGTTCGCTTACGAGCTGACGCAGGCGATCTCCGACGGTTACCTCGTACCACCCCGGACCGTATCAATTCCGCTGAAGTTCCCGGTCGAAGGGATCCGCTACGAGGAACTCTCGGAGGAGGAAAAGGAGGAGTGGGACTCCGCCGAATGGGACGAGGAGGGGGAGATCCCGGACGCCGTGGATCCTGCGATCCTTAACACCTGGCTGTTTAACGCCAACACGGTGGACAAGGCGCTCGAGGTGCTGATGACACGCGGGCACAAGGTCGCCGGGGGAGACCGGCTCGGGAAGACGATCATTTTCGCCAAGAACCAAAGGCATGCGGAATTCATTGCCGATCGGTTCAACATGAATTACCCCCAGTACGGGGGCAACTTTGCCCAAGTCGTCACGCACAGCGTCAACTACGTTTCGACACGGATCGATGCCTTCGCCCGAGCGGAGGACAGTCCGCACATTGCCGTGTCCGTGGACATGCTGGACACCGGAATTGACGTGCCCGAGGTGGTCAACTTGCTCTTCTTCAAGGTGGTGCGGTCCAAGACTAAGTTCTGGCAGATGGTCGGCCGGGGTACCCGGCTCAGGCCGGAACTGTACGGACCTGGCGAGGACAAGCAGGACTTCTTCATCTTCGACGTCTGCCAGAACATTGAATACTTCAACGCCGAACTGCCCGGTTCCGAAGGCTCCCTGGGACAGTCCCTGGCGCACCGCAGCTTCGCCGTCCGGGCACAGCTGCTGGCCGAAGCCCGCACGGCCGGCCTCGACGGCGACTACGTCCCGGCACTTCAAACCGGACTGGTGGGACAAGTGGCGGGGCTGCCCCGGGAGAACTTCCTGGTACGCCCGCAGTTGGAGTGGGTGGAGAAGTTCTCGAAGCCCGCTTCGTGGGGCACCCTTGGCACGCAGGATCTGACTGACCTGCAGACAAAGCTGGCCCCCTTGGCGACGCTGGCATCCGCCGCCGATACAGAGGAAGCCAAACGCTTCGACCTGCTGATGTACCAGGCTCAGCTGGCTTCACTGACCTCAGCGGCAGCCGTGGAGCCGTACCGCAAGAAGATTGTCGAGATTGCGTCCGCCCTGCAGGACCAGCCGAACATCCCCGCCATCGCGGCCCAGATGCTCCTGATCCAGTCGATTCTGGAGGGAGGGGAGTGGGGCCAGGTCTCGCCGCAGTGGCTGGAACTGATCCGGGTCCGGCTCCGGGGGCTGGTCCACTTGATCGAGAAGAAGCGCCGCAAGGTGGTCTACACGAACTTCGAAGACACCCTCGGTGAGATCGTCGAAGGTGAGCTTAAGGGGACCGTGACCGGATCGGTAGATCTGGCCCGGTACCGCGAGAAGGCCCGGATGTACCTGCAGGGGTTCCTGGACCACATGGCAATCCATCGTCTACGCCGCGGGCTGCCCCTGACCGAGACCGATCTGGCTGAACTTCAGCGCATGCTGATCGAGAGCGGAGCGGGTTCACCCGAGGAGCTTGAAGCGGCCACCACACAGGCTGAGGGGCTAGGGCTGTTTGTCCGTTCCCTGGTGGGTATGGACCGTCAGGCCGCCTTGGATTCCTTGTCCGAGTTCGTCGGGGACAAGACCCTCAATGCCAACCAGATGCACTTCGTTAACATGATCGTCCAGCAACTCACCGAGAACGGCGTGGTGGAGGTCGGCGCGCTGTACGAGTCTCCCTACAGCGACGCTGCCCCTGCCGGACCGGAGAGCTTGTTCCCGGAGTCGGACGTGGATCTGCTGGCTGAGGCGCTGAACCGGGTGCGCGTGTCGGCGATGGTGGGGTAGCGGAGCCATGGTTAGGTCTGATCCAGCGTGACTGGGAATGAAGGGTCTGTGGAAGCCATGTCTGGTCTTGCCATGTCGATGGTCGGGAAGTTGCTTGAGGAAGTCTCGTGGGAACACGCCACCAGTTACCGTCAGGGCGGTCGGGGACGAGAGAACGTACTGAGCGCAGAAGTCATGATGGCTCTGGACTTCCTTCCACGCGATCGCTTCCTTGGCGCCGCAATTCGTGCAGCGACGGGCGCCGAGTCAGCTAGGACTTTGCTGATCAATGAGATTGAAGAGGCCGAACTTCGATTCCTGCCCGGGGACCTGACGCTCGCCCCGAACCGGCCAGGAAATGACCAGTTGGTGGTGCAGCCAGACGCGCTCATCACTTCTCCGAGCTCTTTTGTCCTCGTTGAGGCCAAGCGTGTCCGAGCGAGTTCGTTCCAGCCCGAGCAGCTGGCCAGGGAATATGTGGCAACGATGGCGCACGCCGGGACGCGCACCCCTCTGATCCTGTTGCTGGGCGCGGCACCTCCGGTTCTGGTCCGAGGCCGAGGCCGAATGAGCCTCGAAGACGCCATCTCCGCCGAACTTGAGTCCGTACTACTACGCGCTAACAACGAGGAGCTGGCGTTGGAAGGGCTGGTTGAACGGATCCACGATGTCTTCTGCTGGATTACCTGGACGGAGCTCTCGGCCGTGATTGGCAATCAGGCTGCGGACTTCTCGACGACCGATCCGTCCGTCAACGCGTCCGTCCAGCGTCTCGCGGAATCCCTACGCTCGTCGATTGCCTGGCACACCTAGGCCGTCTGGGCGCCAGATACGCCGGCACATGCGGCCTTGACCACCGACACAATATGGGGTGAGGGATATTTTCCTCTGGATCATTCATGGGCTGACCTTAGGATCAAGCGGCCGCTTTGCAATCTCCTTCACCCACGACGGGCTCTCTATGCCTTGCTTCCTGTCAGTTGAGAGTCGAAGGCGGGCGGCGCGAACGATCACGCGCTCCTCGGGGCGGGTCCGGTCCTGTCTGTTGCCTTCACCAAAGGAATTCTTGTCGGCCAAAACTCTCGTCGCCGTTCTGTCTCGGAGCGGCCCCCTCCATGCTTCGGCGATGATCAGGGTCTCCTCTTTGCCTGAAATACTGCTGGTGTTGAGGAGCTCCAATGCGGCCAGGCCAACCTCGCGTTTGGCCGGATCATCATCTAGGCTCGCTTCCAACGCCCATCGTGCCCTGGACCACCAGGCTGACTGACTGGCGGGGATCGTTTCGGCGTCAAAGGCGACGGCATCCGCGACAGTCGGCCGCCGCTGTGCGAACCAGCCGATCGCCGCAACGAGGAGCACGACGAGTGGCCCTAAGGCGGCGACGATCTGCCACCACTCGGCGTCCCCGGTGTGGACGATGACGTCGATGGCGCTCCGTGAGGGTGCGTGGTTCACGGGACCGGTACTGACGCCAGTCCAGACCCTGTCCGGCAAGGGCGCTCGTGAGGGCTGTTGGCGCCTGACAGCACTCCCGCGGAGCGACTCATTGGTTAGCCCGGATGCTGAGCGATTCGATTCGCAGCGGCGCTTCACCTGGCCAAACGAGCACCGCGTTGCCTTCGCGGGAGTTCTCCTTATTGAGCACGTCGATACGCGTTACGCGCCCGTCCGGGTGTGCTAGTTCGTGGATCCGCCGCTGGTGCCAGTGGCCGCAGAAGACGTGTGGAACGGCCAGTGAATCGACAACCTCACGGACCAAGGTCCGGGTTTTTTCCGCTCTTGCCGTGAGCTCCGGTTGCAGCTCGAAGTCGCCCGTCAGCGGTATACCAGCGGGCGCGTCGTGGGTAATGAGGACATCAACGGGTCCGCCCGCGATCAGCCTTTTCGCATCCTCCGGCGTTGGCTCCTCGTTGCTCCACCAGTCCTTACCCTCCGTCCGGTGTCCGTAATCGACGCTGAAGGCTCCGCCGAGGGCGCCGACAACCAGACCGCTGATGTCCGCTCGGCCGCCCCTGGGCAGCACCCGAATGTTGGAACGAAAGGTCGCTAGGCCGTCGGCTCCGACAGGGAGCTCCTCCAAGGTTTTCCAGTTGTCGTGATTGCCGCCTGAAACGATCAATGTGATCCCGAGTGCCTGCAGATACCCGTTGAGTCTGGCTTCGTAGCGGCCTCGTTTGGCACCAGGCCAGTCCAGGCCAAAATCGCCTACATGCAGCATGGTGGTTGCGCCCTCACGCGCGGCAGATTGAATCGTGGCTATGGCCCACCCCTGGTTGCCGTGCCAGTCACCGGCGACAACAAAGGGTGCGTGGTTGCATGGTGAGTTCTCGATGCCGCGTCGTTCTCCTGCCTTAGTGGAATTCAATATGACCTCCATGGGGCCAATTCCCTTGAAGGCGTGAGATGGAAAGTACCTCGGTTGTGCCACGGAGTGTGAGAATCCCATCGAGCCTGAGGTCCAGCAGCATCAGGCCGCGTCGTCCTACCCGCATCTCGACGACGTTGAGAAGCTTGATCGCTTCGCTGTCGCGGCGGAGCTCAGCGGCTGGCAACTCGTCATAGGGAGAGGTCGGGTTCCGGTCTTTGGCGAGCCGTACGACCTCTCGGGGCGGATCCAGGTGGATGGCGTACAAGGTTCCGGATCCGGTCCGCACCGCATAGCTTCCAGTTGTTTCGTCGTTTAGTGACCGCAGGTTCGAATCCATCTTGGTTGCGGCGCTGGGGATGCTAGTCCAGCTCCGGGGGGACGGGAAGCCGGATCTCGAGGAACTCTGGCGTTGCACCATCTTGGATCTGCATTCGTAGATCGAAACTGGGGTCGAAGCCCTCAGGAACGTAGCTGAGGAAGTGCCTGAGTTGTGGCACGGATACGTCCTCGTTTAGATCGAGGATGACGGAAACTCCCATTGGACGGCCTTTCGCTTGCTTTGGTGATCTGTGTCTCATCTGCCCTTATGTATCACTAGTGATACAGACAAACATGTTTCATATTAGTGGCATTGGGTGTGCCCACTAGACCTTCACAAATCCCACCCGCCCAGCTGCAGCGTTGGCAGGAACGCCGAAAGCAGGTCGGGTCGAGGATCCGCGAGCTTCGCCTCGGGCAAGAACTCACTCAGGAGGCGTTGGGACTCGAGGCGGGACTGAGCCGGGTCATGATTATCGGCATCGAGTGGGGAAAGAAGAGCGTCGCCTACGAACGGCTCTGGGACATTGCTGACGTCCTGGGCGTGGACGTCACGGATTTCTTCGTAGGCCCTTCCCGTGCCCCTTCGAGTGAGCCTCACCGCCGTGGGCGCGTCAAAAGCAGCACGAGGAGCAGACTGTCCACCGATCCCGGCGCGCAATAGGCCTCACGGCAGGGAGGCGTCGTCCGATTACGGAGATCCGTTTGTTGTTCGTGCTTGCGGCTGCCAAGGGCTGTCCGGGGGAGTCCGCGCGCATGGAGCTAGAGCTCACGGACTCCGAAGACGCCGGATAATTTCTGCGGCCGCTTGCTGTTCGCGTTGTCCTGGATGCTCGGCCAAGTCGGCAGCCACTGCGATAGGCGGTATCTCGTAGGGGACAAGGTTGGCCGCATGGATTGTGACGTTGGGTCGTGTTCCGGGTTTGGCGGTTACCAGAAACCAGTCTTTGATGAGGTCCGGCAAGTCATGCCGGGCCACGTAAGCCTCGACTTCAGCGGCGACCATAAGTCCGGAGTCAGGGTGCGCAACGCCGGATAGCCGAAGGCGGGGGTCTTCACGCAACCCGTGCAAGTCGGACGCGCTGGCGGACATCCGGACCCTGTCGGCCCGCCGAGCAAGCAATGAGATGAGAGAGGATACGGGGTCCTCGCTCTCGTGGAATCTCCTGATACGGTCCTTGAGCCGGTGTCGCTTCACAGCATCCTGGTCCCGGCCGGGAGCCAGAGAAGGGCTCTGGAGCGCCCAGATGAATTCCCAGGCGCCGCGCTCTGACAACGGTCTTCCGGGAGCGGCTTTACGGTAGTTTGCGGCGTCCGATTCGTCGATCACCCATCGCCCTCCGACGCGCTGTCCGGGGATTCGTCCCGAGACGACGAGGGCGCGGGCACGGCTCTCTGCGATGCTGAGCCGCTTTGCCAATTCAGGAACGCTCAATAGCATTGCATAATTATAGCGCCAGCGCACCGAATTACGGGGGTGGCATGTCGACAGAGGCGTGTCAGTCGGGAATGGTGGGGATTCTAGGGACGTCGGGGGCCCGTGCGGCGCCAGAGCCGACCGTCCAGCACCGACAACGAGATTGTCAGCCGGCCCTACGGGCAACTTGGCCGCAGCCCTCGATCATTTCAGCCACTTCTAACCTGTTAGTGGGTGTGCGGAGCTTCGAGGTTCGCCGTGACTGGCCCAGCTGGCTTGTCGTTATCTTCGTAGACTGTTATGGTATCTGATTTAGATTTCGGAAATTGTTAGTTACTTTGTCGTGTCGCCCGCTGATTTCTCCGTGGTGATGCCGTGTAACAAGCGTTCTGCTTGTGCGACATCTTCAAGTCGCATGACGGCATCGCCTCTCAATACTCTTGTTATGCGGTCATAACCGACCCCTGTCATGCCGGCGTATTCGCGGACTGACTTGCCCAATTCTTTGAGTCGCCGATTGATTCTGACTGCATACTCGTGCTGAAGCTTCGAGGCTAAGATCCGGTCTGCGTCCAGATCGGACCCGGCTTCGATCCAGCGAATACTTTCGACCTTGCCGAAGCCTAGTGGTTCCTCGGTGTAAGCCCGAGGGCGGAATCGTGGATCACTCATTATGTGCCCATTGCCTTTCTCGCGTCCGATAAGGCGCTATGGTCGGGGTTCGAAGCACGACCTACATTTCGGCTTTAGAAACCGTTTTAGTTTCTCCTGCTTGTGACCTTAGTGGCGACGCGAACAATGGTGGAAATTCTAGTGCCGTCGACAGAATTCTGTAACCCGCGAAGGGGCGAGGGTCAAGAGGCGTCCTCCCAGGACAACCCGTCAAAAAAGAGACTCCAATTTCGGCTGAATCATGGTGCTTCCAGAAGACCGAGGCTGATCAGTTTGGAGAAGCGGGCTTTTAGACCTAATCTAGGTCTAGATAGCCGACTACGGCGCGCCTGAAACTCATCGGCCGCCAAGGAAGGTTACTGGCGAGGAGATATTCAAATGAGACAAGACGTGTCAGACCCCTACCGGCACATCGTGTCGCCCGATCGTTTCCTGCTGCTATGGGAGAAGGACGGCCTGACAATGCAGAAGCAGATGGGACCCGACCTTTCGCCGATGTGTTTTGAGGACACTGTGCCGGTCCGTTCGGGCCGCAACTACCAGCACCGACGGCATTATGAGGGGATGTATCCGGTCGTTTCGACGGGACAGGCAGTGTGGTACGAGTCGATGCTCGAGTGGCAGTGCCTGATGCAGCTGGAGCACGGCGGTGACCTAGCCGGCATCTCGACCCAGCCGTTCTGCCTGGTAGGGCCGGATCATTTCCGGCACTACCCGGACTTCTTTTACCGTCGTGTCTCTGATGGCGCGGGCGTGGTGGTGGACGTTCGGTCCGCTGACGAATCGATGAGTCGACGCGTGCACGATACAACCTGTCTGCGGCGCTTTGCAGCGAGGTCGGCTGGGAGTACGAAATCATGCACGGTTTGACCGGTTGGGCGGCCTTGAACCTTGAGTGGTTGTCGGCGTTCCGGCACCCGAGGTTCGCCCTGGCTCCGCCAGCAGTCGAGCGCCTCAGGCCGTACATCTCCCAACCTCGGCCGTTCGTTGACGCGGCAAGGCTGATCGATTTCGGGGCGCCGGAGGCAGGCAAAGCGGGTCTTTACCACCTGATGTGGACACGCGAAGTAGTAACTGTCTCTGACGGCCCATTTTTCGAGGATATGTTGATCGTGGCGGCAGAGGTTGAATCATGAAGCAGATAGGTGGATTCAGGCTCGGCGACACAGTCGCTTTCCGCGACCACGAGTGGGTGGTCGCCACTATTGCCGGTACGGTTTTCGGTCTGAGGGAAGTGCTGTCGGGCGACGTCATGTCCACGACGTTGACAGAGTTGGTTTTAGCTACCGGACGAACCGACGTGCTTGAGTCGTCGAGACACAGGATGATCGCGCTGCACGACGCCGACGAGGGGACGATCCTTTTGGCGGAGCATGTCCGCGAACTGGTTGACGGAACTGCGCCGGGTGGGGGAGAGCCGCGCCCTGAGTACGGCCTTGGCCTTCCACAGGGCCAGCGCAACGGCCGGAAGTTGGAGGAGCTCAAAGGACTCGGAATCCCAGTGGGCGATAGCACGCTACGCCGGTACATCACCGAGTACCGGAAGTATGGGCCAGCGGCGATAGTCGATGGCCGATCAACTCGAACCTACCTGCCCTTGGACGGCGTTGCGGACGAGGTTATCGCAACTTGTCACGGACTGATCCGGGAACGAGTTCGCAGCTCATCGACCACTTGGACCAATCTCGCCGCCGAAGTGCGCCTACGGTTTCTTTCCGAATGGCCGACCAAGCACTCTCTGCTTCCCGGAAAGAAGAAGATCATTCAGGTCCTCCAGGAGCTGTCCGGCGATCTTGACCCGACAGGTTCAGCGAAAAATCGGCAGACCGCCGAGAACTCACCGAAACGCGTTTTCAGCCCGCGTCCTGCCTTGCTACCAGGAGGCGAGGTCCAGGTCGACTCAAGCCCATTCGACGTGATCGTGCGGATGCCTGACGGGCGCCCCGGCAAAGTCGAACTGACGATCATGATTGACAAGGCTACTCGGTCGATCATGGCCACCAGCGTCAAGAAGAAGAACAGCGGTACGGACGTTGCCGCGATGCTGGCCGACTCCATGACGCCTCCACCGCTGCGCCCAACGGGGTTGCCCGCGATCGACACTTGGCGCCTGCGTCGGATGGACTTGCCCTGGGCCAAAAACCTCACCCCCGAGCAGAAGTCGCTGCTTGACACGACCCGTCCGGCCATAGTTGTAAACCGCCTGGTTACTGACAACGGCAAGGACTACAGATCGCATGTGGTCGAGGCGGCCTGCGCGCAGCTGGGGATCGTCCTGACCCGCTCGGCGGTGCGAACTCCCACGGACAAGGCCATGGTGGAGCGGGCGTTCCACACCATCAAAACCAGGTTCGTGATGCTGTTGCCTGGCCAGACGGGTGGCACCGTCGAGGCACGCGGCCACCAGCCGGAGCGCGAGGAGCTTCTCGATGTCGAGGAACTGATCTGGCTCTTTGATGCATGGGTAGCTCAGGTCTGGCAGAACAGTCCAATGGAGGGGTTGCGTGACCCCCGTCATCCGGCGGCGCCGCCGCTGAGCCCGAACGCGATGTACGCGGCGATGTTCCCGTTCGTTGGGTACCTACCGATGCCTTTGAGCGAGCGTGACTACATCTCGCTAATGCCCATCGATGAGCGCACGATACAGAAAGACGGCGTGGAGTTTGGGCGTCGGACCTACGACTCTCCGGCCCTAGCGCAACATCGGTCCTCCGGGTTGCTGGGCAAGAAGAAGTACGAGCTCCGTTACCAGCCCACCGACCCCAGCCGAATCTGGGTTTACATTGACCAGACTGATGAATACGTCGCATGCGACTGGCGCGACCGGCGTGTGGACACGCCTCACTCCCGACGCATGTGGGAGCTGGCCGCCCAGGTACGCAGCACCTTCCATCCCCTTGATCCCGATGAGGGCCTCGGTGAAACCATCTCACTGATCGAGCGCGCCCATAGGCAGTGGAAGCAGGAAGCCGCGAAATCCGAGCGGGCCGAGCTCTCTGAGCACCTCGACAATGTGCAGGGTCGAACGGCCCGCGAGGGCCGTGCCGCCCTCCGTTCTGTTGACGACGAGACCATCGCCGCCAACCCCACCAATCCGGAGATCGACCAAGCCGATGATTGGAACTTTGACGACTGGGAACCAGACGAAGCGTTTGGTATCGAAAAGGAGGTCTAAAGCCGGTGAAATACCGTAAACGATTGCGCACCGGCGGCGACCTTTCCCACTATCGTGGGTACCTGACCTGGGCACAGTCCCAGCGTGAGGCTGTCCGCATGCCGCCGAACGATACCGTAGCCGCTATGACGCACCTGCAGCGGCGCGAATACGACGAGACTCGCCAGATCTACCTGTCGCGCGGCATAACAGTCGCGACCAGGACTGTCCATGACCTCGATGCGACTGTCGTGGAGCAAATGGACACAAACTTTGCCAAGCGCGGCGGCGGCCACGGGATATTCCTCTCGGCGCCGTCCGGTGCTGGCAAGACAACGTCCCTACACCGCGTCCTCGGCGCGGTGCTCGCCGATCTAAAACAGGACGACCCGGAATTGCTTGAACGGGGAGAGGTTCCTGTCGGATACGTGTGCATTCCGGCACTGGGAACGCCGCGCTCCGTCTACCAAGTGCTCGCGGATTATCTTGGCATTGACTACACGGTAGGCGTCACCGAGGCCGAGCTGTCAACAATGGTCCGCAATGGAATCAACCTAACCAGGATGGAGCTCCTGGCGATCGATGAGGTCCAAAACCTCGACAATGCAGCCAACGCCGGATCCGTCGCTGACGCGCTCCGGCGACTCGGGGACGATGTGGATGCCACAATCATCCTGGCCGGCATTGACCTCGAGCACACCTCCATCACGACGGGCCGTCGGGGAGCTCAAATCGCCAACCGGTATCGTCGCGCCGCCGTCTACGACTATGCCGACGATAAACAGGAGGATTGGGGGAAACACTGGCTCAGTTTGGTGGGTGGAATGGCCGCAGCTCTGCCACTCCACGCCAGTGACCCACGGGAAATAGTGAAGCTCTCTACGCTGCTGTTCGACATCACTCGAGGCTCGGTCGGGATGCTCAACTCTGCGCTGACCCAGATCGCCCGTCGCAAGATCTCCGAAGGAGCCCTCGACAAAGAACAGGTGACTGCCGAGGACCTCGACCGCATAGCACTAACCCTGCAGGCTGAACGCCACCGCGTCCGAGTGACTGCGGGCGCGAAAACCTCGGGCAAGAAGGCCGCGGTAGTGGGGGCACACGGGCGGGGAAGGAACCGAGCTAGTGCTTGAGCCCAGGCCCTCCCTGGCCTCTCTATTGGTTCCCGAGCCCGTGCGCGGAGAGACTCCGGCAAGCTTTGCCCGCCGGCTGGAGGACCGCCTAGGTGCTCGCCACGGTACCTACCTCCGCAAGGCTTCCTCTGAACTACGGAGACTAGCCCCGTGGTTTCATCGGGCGGCCGTTGAAGGGCGTGTTTAAAGGGCGAAAAGGTGCTCTGACAAGGGAAAATA